>DASRZC010000169.1:0-50720 GCA_035686785.1 Kapaibacterium sp. (SeqCode) | reverse complement strand
CGGCCCAGCTCAATCCGGGGCAGGGGGCCATCGGAGATATCGGAGGGGGGGATGCCACGATCGGTGGCCTGAGCCTCGACGGCGCGTTCTTTCCAAAGAACGTTTATAACCCTTACTTTTTCGAAGCCGATGCCGATCTCGTTTCGAACGAAAGCGGACTTTCCGCATGGGATTTGAATAATGCGTGGTACACGCCGCAATGGGTAAAGAATACCACGTATCAGCCCGGAAACCTGATCACGGACGTGAACGGAATCGAATGGACATGCGTGACCACGAACACCCAAAGCACGTTTGCGGCCACAACGACTTCAGGGAATAATACAACAATTAACTGGGCACAGGTGCAGACCCCGATGCCATGGGTATCGGGTCAAAGTTACAGTAATAGTAATTCTGCCGGTCTCGCCGATTACGTCACTTTTGCTGGAACTTTATGGAGATGCACGACGACTTCCACGACAGCGGCTCCCGAAGATGCGCACTGGTCGGTGTGGATGAACCCGGCCGTTTGGAATACAGGGCTCACGTGCTGGAAAAACGAATACGCTTTAACGACAGATGATGGGAACTTATGGCAATGTAGAATAGATGAATCGACGGCTCAAAAACCCGCACCGGGAGCCAGCGATTGGACACTCATTCACGCGGCACCGAAGTGGACTATGGGAAATAATTATAGCTCAGGAGATTACGTTTTTTTCGCGGATGCAAGCGGCCGGGATTGGATCTACTATTCTCTTAGCAGTATTAATAACGACCAAACGCCGCCAGGTAACAATGACTGGGCACCTGCAATCTGGGTTGCGAATCCTCATGATAATTCCGGTATTCCCTACAACCAGGGCGATCTCGTCTGTTTTTATCAGGATCCCCTTAACCCCAATCCCTTTTACCAGAGTCCCGATGCCAATTCGGCATGGCCGATTCGAAATACGATCTGGGTCGCTCACGAGCAGAATTACGTGGATTGCGGTTGGTGCGCAAATCTCGGCCAATCTCCGATCGGTGGACCGTGGGTGCAGCTTGCGCCCAAAACCGGCCAACAAGTCCCGCCAGCCCCAGCCATAGGTGAATGGCAAATTGCACAGGGTGACGATAAGATTAACAATATTAGCACAGGCATCTATCTCGATTATACTTTTAATGCTGTCGGCCCCTGGACGTCGACCGGCGATTTTTTGGGGGGGAATAAGGCATTATACCTCGATTTCATTTATAGCCTCGATCCTTCGAAGTATAGTGGAACTGACGACCTTTTCAATATAACCGCGACAGCGCAATTGGACGACGGCACTACTCTAACTGCACCCGGAAATGATACCGCTATATCAATCGCCGATTACACGAACTATGCGAACGGTGGAACTTATTCGACAAGTTCTTTGGACTCGCATTGGGGAAACGATGTGAAAACGGAAAATCCAAGAATTCTGAAGTTCCCGGATAAAACTCTAACAGGGATCAATCCCGATCCGAACCAATACGCGGTGCGCCGACTGGGGTTCGAATTACCAGCCGGATCGACCGCTCACATTACCTCGGTTCACTTTACATTGAAAAAAACGGCTAAAAGTAACGGTATCTTCGTGCGCGGGGTTCGGCTTCGCACGGAGGATATGGACTTGCTCCTGCGAGGGAAATTAAACGCTCCGAATTCCAATTTTTATTGGCCCCCCACCACCACTACGACCTGGGCTGGATTAACTTCCGGCACGAACGGCCTCTTTCAGACCATCAAGAACAACTTCGACACGAAGTATGCCTCTTTTGGAGCGGCAGCTGCCTGGAGCAACTGGCTTGGGATTCAGGTCGGCAATGAAATGAATTGGAATGCTTTCCGTGTCTATGCCTACATTGATTCCCTGTGGCGGCAGTGGACACGGGTGCATACCAGGCAGCAGAAAGACCTTTACCAAATCTTAACCGGCGGCAACCAGACATACTACCGGGCCATCTTCGAAGATCAAAATGGTTACCATCCACTTATTAATCAGGAGCAAGGGCTTTGGGAATATCTTGGTTCTCCTCAACCTCCGTATACAGCTGACCATATTCCGGCATCGGTGCTCTTTGACCCAAAGAATCCATCGAATCCGAATCCAAATTTTGCGAGTCTCGGTTGGCCAATTGCCTATCTCAAGGTTTGGGATGTTCGGTCGGACGTAATCATTCCCAATTTCCCGCAATGAAGGGCGATTACTTCCCCTGCATCTGCAGCTTTTTGATATCGTCGCGAAGTTCTCGGCGCGTTCATATTCTTCTTTTTTCATGGCTTCGCCAAAGCAACCCAAGTTTGGGGTTGCGTGTTCGGCAACGTCTAACTCAAAAAGTTTTTGTCGCACTTATTCATTCGCCAATGACACATCGAACATTTTCATCCTCTCTTGCTACTATCGTTCTCGCGCTTGCTCTCGGCTCGTGCGCGATGAAGCAAATGCCGTTTCACGGTTTCGCCGATCAGGCCGCGCTCGATCAGAATGATGCGGCCGTCGTGCAGCAATCCGCCGCGAACGGTCCGCTGGACCCCATGAACCTCGCGCAGGACGACATGAACTACACGCACGAGGGCATGGCCTACGACCGCATGGAGGAAGGCTATTACCAATGGGGCGCGAAAATGTATGGCCGCGGCTACCGCGACGTGTATTACGTCGAAGACCTGGCGCCGAAAGCGGTCGGACACGAAATTGACGACACCTACGAACACGCTATCCAACAAGGCTTCGAGGATGCCTCGGCAAAAAGTACGTCCCAAAAATAAATGACGATGACCGATACCGAGACTTCGCCAGAATTAGAGACTGCCCTTGCCGAGGGGCCCGCCCGCGATGCGGAGCAGGCCTTCGAGCGCGTCCTTGCCCAATCGAAATCGAGTTCCGGCATCGGAACCTTCCTCGAACTATTGAAGGAAGGGAAGTCATTCCATCTTTCCCTCACGCCCGCCGGCGAAGCAATAAATCGTTCCTACGAGCAGGCGTCGCGGCTCGCGGACGAAAAAGGCATGGAGGACCGCGACGTGCTCGCGCTCCTGGGCGAGGTCGAGTCGAAATGGCCGTCGCATCCCGGCGTGATCGAGAATGCGATCAACGAAGCCATTGAAGCGGGCACGCCGGAGCGGGCGGTCGAGATTTGCGAACGCGCGCTCGCCGATTGGGCCGCGACCATGATGGCGGGTGGAATTCGAGAGACGCGCGATCTTTCCGCAACGAATCCGGCCGGCAAGCTCTTCATCCAACTCCTCGCGAATTACGAATTCGCGCTCGAACGCGCAGAACGACTCGAAGACGCGCTGGGGGTCGCGAAGCTATCGCGCGCGCTCGATCCCGCCGACCCGGAGAACGTTTTAAGTTCCATTGTCAGCCTCGAAATCCGAACTGGGAACCCGATGGCGGCATTGCGGGCGCTCGAACCGATGGCGGAATCGCTCGCGCCCTATGTGCTCTATGGCCGCGCGCTGGCCTATTACGCGCTTGGCCAGCAGGAGAACGCGCAAGGAGCGATTCAGACGGCGCTCCGGCATTGGCCGTCGGTGGCGCAGGCGCTCGTGCGCGAATGGAAATCCGGCACGCCTATGCCAAAGCCGGGCGAGCAGGTGAGCGAGCTGCAAGTGCTTTATGGATATTACGAAGTGTTCGGCCCGGCGTGGAAGTCGGTTCCGGGCGCGATCGAATGGCTGCGCGAAGCCGTTCGCACCGCGCCGAAAGCGGGCGCGCGGCGCGAACGATACGTCGGACTAACGCGCACCGGCGAGGCCGCTACAGAACCGGAGACCGCCGAGGCCGTCAAAAAGGCGCAGGATGAGCTGATCCGTAAAGCGCAGCTTATTGGCGAAGACGAATTCGTTCGGTTCCTCGAAGTGGAGCCGGCGATCTACGTTTACGATCTGACCGAGCGCGGCAAAACGCTCGATGAGGAACACTCCGCGCTCTATCGAACGGATATGAAACTCGCCGCCCGTATTGCGGCGATCGAGAAGCTGCTCGCGGAATGGCCCGGACATGCGAATGCCGCCATCGCGCTCGCCCGGTTTCACGCGCAGAAGGAGCACTTCGAAAGCGCGATCGAATTGCTCGAACCAGCGATCTTCGATTTGCAAAAATTCTGGCCGGACGATCTTGTTGGTGCGGGCCGCATTCCTTCCGAGTGGCCGGGCAATAAGCCGCTCCTGAGCGCGTATGCCTATATGGTGGTCGATCTCGCCGAGTCCGGCGATCCTGCGAGCGCGAAAGCGTATGCGGAGGATTACCTCGCGTTCAATCCCTTAGATAACCTCGGCGTGCGGCAAAAAGCGATTGAGCTTGCGATTGCCGATGGTGAATATCCGCGCGCGCTCCAGCTTATCAACGAAGCGCCCGACCAGATTTCAGCCTACAATCTTTTTGGCCGCGCGCTATTGGGATATGTCCTCAAAGCGGGCGATGCGGAAGCCGCGCTGAAAGCAGCGGTCGAAAGCCGCCCGCTCGTTTGGCGCGAACTCGCCGCCGATAAGCATCGAATGCCGCACCACTACAATCCCGGCTGGGTGCGGTATTTCTCGCCCGAGGAAGCGTTTAATTATAACGAGGTGTGGTCCGGCCTCTGGCTCCGGAAACATGGCGCGTTGCTGTGGTTGAAAAAAGAGGGACGGAAATACGCGGCCTGAACGCTCGATGCTGTAGTCCTTGCCCAAACAAGTTACTTCCACCGAAACCGGAAGGTTACGCTGGTGCCATCGGAGGAGGACTCGATGGTGGATTCGCTGGTGAGCGCTTTCAGGAGATACACTCCGCGTCCGCCAGGGCGGTGGAGATACGCGCCATCCGTCGGGTCGGGCACGAGTTCGGGCGCGAAACCGGCGCCGCGGTCGCGGACGGTAAAGGCGATTTCGTGATCGTGGGTGGCGCATTCGAGCTTGACCTTGCTCGTTCGGCATTCCTTGCAACCGTGGCGAATGGCGTTCGTGACGCATTCGGAAAGGGCGAGCAGCACGTTATGGCGCATGTCATCTGGCACGCGCGCTCGGTCGAGTTGCTGGCGCGTCCATTCGTGGACCTGCTCGAGTTCGTCGAGCCTGCCGGGTATTAGAAGATGATCCATGCTACCGCCGCGAAATTCTTTAACCGACCTTGTTTTCGTTAAACCGACCTCAGGTTTATTAGCCCTATGTACGGTTCGTTAAACCGAGCGTTGTTTAATGGCCGCGAGATCGCGCATCAGGTCGAGAAGTTTTGCCATTCCTGCGTGCGAGATCTCGGTGAGCGCCCCGGCGCCCTCGAATCCATGCAGCTCGCCAGCGTCGTGGATAAGGGCGCGAACCTTCGTTACGGCGTCGCCGAAGGTTTGTTGCAACTTTTCATAGCCTTTGGTGCCGGGACCGGTCCGTTGCATAAGGAGGAAGGTCTTATGCGCGAATGTCGAATAGAAAAGCAATTCGTGGCTTTTCGCAGGCTCGGATGAGAGAGTATCAAGCAGAACGTTTGCAATATTTGAATCCGTCAGCACTTTCAGGCGGCTTCCACCGTGGCAGGCTCATTCGCAGAGGCTTGCGGAGCGGCGGATTTCGTGGATCGCGCGGCGTCGATGAAACCGAGCAATTCCTTGTGATATTTTTCCCAAAGCCGCGGGTCCATATCGGTTGCAAGTCCCTTGAGGGACGGGGCATCCGCCGGTTTTGCGGTCACGATTTGTTCGAGCTGCCGATTATTGAAAAACGTGAACGGCTTGACCCGCTCCTCCCGCGCCCGCGAATTTCGCCAGGTGCGAATCGATTCGAACAACGGGAAATCCTGATCGGCCACTTCCGGCTTGTAGGATTCCACTGGCTTACGGGCCTCCGCGCGTTTCTCGGCGATAGCCGGCGCGTGTTCGCGAGGTCCGGAACTTTGTCCGGGAAATTTTTTCTGAAGCGGAGTAAATCGTTCCTGCCGGTTTTGTTGATCGTGTCCGCCGCGGGAGTCCGTTTCCCGATCGTTATAGGCGACGAAGACATTCCACACGCCGAGTACGAGCGGAGAGCCGTCGCTTGATGGAAGCGAGGCCGAGGGCGTGAAGTTTACCGCCCAATGCCGCACGGCTTTGCCGGCAAGGAAGGTATTCAGCGCCTCTTCATCGGCGCTGTTCTGAATTTGAAAGGTCCTGACGCGAGTGTCGTTCTCGAAATTGTTGTTATTACGATTGTTCATGGGGCTTGAAATAATGGGAATAAACTCCCCAATCGGCGCAATCAATCCCAGAACCGCCCAGAACCGTTTTAACTTCCCGAATTTCTATCAGCGAAACCAGCAAAATCAGTTCAGCGAAACCAGCAAAATCAGCGTAATCCAGGTTTACAGCCCGATATTGAGCGAGGCCACGCCGCCCCAGCCGGCGATCGGGGCGACGGAATTCGCTTCGCCGATGTAATTCACGCCCACGCCCGCGGTGATAAATCCGGAGACAATATTGAATTGATACATCGCCTGAGCTTCATAGAGGAAGCTCGTGTAATTCTTAGCCGCCGGCATAGCCCCCAAAACCGCGGGTGCCTGATACGTCGCTGAGCCGGCACCTACTGCGCCCGATAACATCAAGCTGAAGAGCGAGAAGTCCATGCCGCCTAAGAAGCCATTGTCATTAATGTAGCCATTGCTGCCGCCCCAATTGGCGTGGCGCATTTCGGCGAAAAACCCGGAGAACGCGCCGCGCACCGCATAAAAATTGCCCGCGCCGATGCCCGACACGTTCGAGGACTGAAATCCGCCCAGCGCACCCGCGCTGATAATCGCGCCCGGCACCTGCGCCCGTGCGGAATCCGTCCCGGTGAGGCTTAAAAATAAACTTCCAGCTATAATAAGTGAGAATACTAAAAGCTTTTTCATTTTTGGTAGAGGTTGATAATCAATGCTATCTCTTTGACCAAGAATCGCGCCGGAAGTTACAAGAAAGTGGGGAAGGGGGCGTTACTTCTTACTCATGCTTATTACGATAAGGGTATGGATTCCGCTGCCCGTCCTTTAAAAACAATAAAATTGGAATTCCAATAACAACCATCACGATCGATAACCATTGCGCTTGCGAGAGTCCGTAATATTTAGGATTGAGCCGAAGAAATTCACTGAGGAACCGCTCGCATCCATAAAAGAGGAGAAAGCTTGCGAGCGGAATCCCCGACGGGAGTGCATGAAAACGGCCGCGGAACCTATAGTTCATAATAAGAAAGAAAATGAAAAGCAAAATAGCATCATAGAGCATGGTGGGGTGGACGGGCACGGTCGTGGGAACCGTCCCATGAGGAAATGCGATACCCCATGGCAAGCTTGTTGGTGGCCCATAGCAGCCATCCCCGGAAGCGAAGCATCCCATGCGCCCCACGGCGAGCGAAAGAGGAACGAAACATGCGGCTTGATCCAGGACTTGTAACGGTGTTCCAAACCGCTCGCGGATCGGACGCACCTGGAGCAGGAGCCACGCTACCAGCGCGCCACCAATCAGGCCGCCAATGATATTCGCACCATAATGGCCGAGGATGCCATCCATCAGTCTAAAGCCAGGGTGCTCGATGGCAGCGAATAAATTCCCTGCAATCTGACCCGGAACGACTATGGCGCACATCAGAGCGAGATAGTTTATTGGCGGCTGTGTGCGCTGTTGCCACCACCAGGCCATTGCACCGGCAGCCACGGCAAGCGCCATGAAGAATTTGTAAACATCCATTCTCAGCCTGACTGTTAGCGAGTGAAATCCAGTGTATCGCCTTCGTAGGTGGGCGTTGGCAGCAAGAGCGATAGCACGGTTACTATCTTTCCTTCCCATGCGCCTCCACTGTCATTGTCCACGTAAGCAGAATCTATCGTCCAGGTTCCCGCGGCATAGATGCTATGAACGGTGCCGTAAGACGAATAATACTTTCCGTCATAGTCGGTGCCGTTAATTCGGCTATGGCTTTGCCACTGGGAGAACGAGAGGGGAATGGAATCCTCGATCATGGGCAAGGTGTCCGTCGCATCTCGATCCGGTTTCGTGCAATGCGCGTGAATGTGAAGCATTCCGCTGGGTCCGGGAATGCTATCGACCCAGAGAATGCCGGACCATCCGCCAGCGGTAGCGTAACTATTATAGCCGCCGGCGCATGCATTGGCAATAAGATAGACAATAAGAAGAAGCGCCAGGAAGGGGAGTACCGTTCTGGACTGCTTGAATACCGGATTGTTTTTTCTCATATCGAAATGCTATAACCTCAAATATAATCCGTATATTACGCTCACGCCATCCAATCGGAGCGGAGGAAGGTCATAATAACGATAGTCACTCAGGCCGTGATAATACTGCATCTCGATATACGAGATGTCACTGGCCCATCCGACGCCGGCGAGCAGTTCGCTGAACGTATTACTCCACGGTGGATACGCTAAAAAGTTCACATTATTTCCTGGATTTTGGATGGTGTCCGCGGAAATGGTTACACGCCCAAATCCTCCTTCCAGGAAGAGTCCGCCGAGCGGATATGCTCGAAGTTCAACAACGTTCGAGACCGTGACGCCGGAATAATTCTGGTCCCCAAGCGAGGGACTCAAAGCAACTTGGTCGGCCGAAATTTTTCGATACAAAAGGTCGATGCGGTGCCGATAACCGATGCCAATACCCCATTCCCCTTGCAATCCGCTACTGACGCCCCAACCAGCCGTCAATAGAATGTGGGGACGATCGAAGTCGTAAAACCACCCTTCGCGATAAGGCGTCCGGATGCTCTCACTATCCGGATTCGGTGAAAGCGGTTCGAGAAAAATAAAGAAAGGTTCGTAGGTGTACCATGCGTTGGAGGCATCGTCAATCAGGAAGCCAAAACCATCGTTTTCGATGTTGAGTAAAATCCAGGGGTTCACATTTTTCCCAAGCTCGACTCTCCGAACGTGATCTTTATATTCGAATACGACAGCTTCCTCATCCCCTCCTTTAGCATAAAAAAATGACTTTTCGCTATCGGTCTGAATAATGGATACCTTATCACCATTCTCATAATGCGCGGTAACTCCCTTCGGCGCGTAAAATGTTACTTTTGCATGATTCGGATTAAACATAGTCGCACATCCTGCAAGCGGAAGAATTGGAAGCAATAAACAGAAGTAGCGTAACATGGACCTGAGACAGCCTTCTAATTTTTCCTCATTCTTTATCCCTGCCCGCAAAGCTTCCTATCCCCCAATCCTCCTCCGGCACTTCGCCACGATAATGCTGGACGTACATCGTATAATTACTTGCGCCGGCGCGAACAACTTCTTCGATTTCCTTTTCCTTCAGTGGCCGCATGACTTTCGCGGGAATTCCGGCAGCGAGCATTCGCGGTGGCACAATCGTCCCACCGAGCACGACAGAACCTGCGGCCACGAGCGATTCCTCGCCAATCACTGCGCGATCGAGCACGACCGCGTTCATGCCAATAAGCGCGTGATCCTTCACGGTGCAGCCGTGCAGCACAGCGCCGTGGCCGACTGTTACCGATTCGCCGACCCACGTCGGATTCGAAAAGTTGGTGACGTGAATCGTCGCGTTGTCCTGAATATTTGTATGGCGCCCAATGCGAATCCGCTCGACATCGCCGCGAATGACAGTGTTGAACCAGATGCTAACTCCTTCGGCCAGTTCGACATCCCCAATGATCCGCGCGCCTGCGGCAAGAAAAACGCTCTCGTGGACTTTCGGAACTTTGCCGTCGAAGGCATACAGCTTGCCGGTCTCGACGGTCGATTCGATAGGAAGCAATTCTATTTCACGCATGAAAAAATAACAAGAACGGTTAAAGGAAAATGCCATGCGCGAGGCTATCGCTCGATAAGAAAGCGGCGGGAAGCAACGAATCCCGATTGAGATTCGATTTGCAGCAGATAAATCCCATTCGAAAGCGGCGCAACATCGATCTCGATTTCGCTTCCCGAAATATTCCCTTCCATTTTCATCGCGCCCAATGCATTCAGCACGCGGTAGCGGCCCCCTTCTCCGCGAGGATTTATAAGCCGGGCAGTGAGAATAGCGTGCGCCGGATTCGGATTCACGCTGGTGATGGTGAATGGCATTTGCCCCGTTTGCATAAAACGCAGCAGCGTCGAATCCCCGCACCCGGTGATCGCGATATTCACAGAATTGAGATCGGCGGAGAGCGAGACGCATCCTGCGCCAGCATTAATGCTCGCACCCGCGAGTGACACGCTCGTCGCCAACGTATCGGCAAGATAGACGACGCAACGGAGATAACCAATTAAGGTTCTTCCGCTAATCGTTAAACCCGGAATCTGTAGCCGCACGGTCCCCGTGCCTCCCCCGTAAGTTATCCCCCCAGTTGTAGCGCCGGCGATTGCTGGGGCGAATGAGATAACCTTAAGCACATTCGTGTCGACCGCGAAGGGAAGTGTTATCGAGGTCGCACCGGAAAGTGTGATGCTTGAATCGGAAGAAAGATAAACCGGAATCTCGATCGTATCGCCTGCGTGTGCGGTAATAGTTCCCAAACCGAGCGCAAGACTCATCGCCACGGCCACGCCGCCCGACTTTACATCGAGCGTTAGCGCGAGCGCGGTATCAATCTGGTTAAATTCGTCATCGGTGTAGTGAAAATGGACGGTGACGTTCCTAATACCGGTATCCTTTGGCGCGAGCACAATGAAGGAAGTATCCGGCAGGTGCGTGCAGCCGCAATAGTGCGTGGAGGTAATGGAATACTCACTGGGAGCGAGGCCAACAACCGTCGCGCTGTCGAAGGTCGCGGAGGAGCAGCCAATATTGAAATTGGTTACCATCATCTCGGCTTGCTCACAGTTCTGAACTTGTAACGTATCGGTTCCACCTGGGAATGGCGCGTGGGACAGCGCCATTTCCGGCGCAAGCGCGGCGGCGCTGAGGGTGCCATCGCCGCCGTCGGTGGATTTCCAAAGTGGCTCTCCGGAGTAATCCACACTTGTGGCGTAGATAGTTGCCCCATGTCCTACTATTGAAAGATTTTGGAAATCCGCGTCATCAATTTCATAGAATCCAGGCCCACCAGGAAAGGAATAATAATCTTTTGTCCAGGAAGAGCCATCATCTGTTGAGCGTTGCAATGGCCCCAGGTCTTCTTGCCCAGCATAACTGAGATACATTGCGCAGCTATTCCCCGCAATCCAAGCACCCGTTTCGATATGCAGAAGTGAAGTATCCCAATTCTTGTAGGGTGGTGGTGCCTCGAAAAACGAGTAGGTGTCGCCGAGACCATCGATGCCATCAAGGTGTTCGCGGATGATATTGCAGGAATGTGGCGAAATGTGTAGTGAGACCATGCCCTCAGAATAATTATCGTCGAGCAAACTCGATTGCCAATGGAGACCCAGATCCGTCGAAAATACGAGATACACATTCGGTCCATAGTAAGAACCAGGCGCAAAATAAACCGTCGAGACAAGGCTGTCTCGGTTACCGCATATCCATTGGAACTCTGGCTGTTGATCGAGTGTGACTCCGGTTACGTTCGTAATCGAATCCCATGTTCTGCCATCATTTTGCGAAAAAAGAATTTCCCCATTGATACCGGTGCCGTTAAAATTATCATCCGTTATTTCCGAGGCGAAGATCATATTGTTTGTGGCATAGATTCCGCTGAACGCAAGCCCATCGGGCGTAATTTTTTTCCAATGGTCTCCCTGATCGAGGGTCTCGAAAATTCCCCCGGCAAGGATCTCGGAATTGATTGCCGAGGTGGCAACATATCCGTGCTGAATGCTCACGAAACATATCTGAGTGATGGAAGCTTGAATTGAGTCAAAAAAATCGATTGGTATCCATGTCTTCCCTGCGTCCTCGGTTCGCAGTAAATTGGGCAATCCGTTGGTAAGGGCTGGTGAAACAACCCCTCGAAACGAAATACCAGCATAGAACGTGAATCCAACATTCGCATTCAGAAAATAAGGCGTGAGATACCTGCGTTCGCCAAAATAGTGTGTAATCTGTGTCCAGTCCTGCCCCCACGCCCCCGAAGCGAGCACCAAAAACGGAAGCGCGAATAGGATGCGTCTCATTGCCGTAAGAACACGCGAGCGGGGCGAAAGTTACAGCCCCGTGTGCCGGGAAGCGCCGCTTCCCGGCGATGGAAGCAGCGCTTCCATCCACACCGCTAAGATTCCAAAACCGGCAGCTCCATCATCCCCACGCTCTCCTTGCGCTCGATGGTGGAGATAACGAGCGGGGTGAGATCGTAAAGCACCTCGCCGCGGCCCAACCCCACATGGTGGACGGCGTCCCCGCCGCCCACATCGAGAAGTTCCCCGAATAAGGTCGCGCTGTTCGAGCGGGTGATGCGAAGCTTGCGGTATTCTCCCACTTCCGCATCCTCGCGTGGGAAGACGACCATCTTGTTCGTATCGGTGCGGCCTTTCCATTCGTCCGCATTTTTTTTCGAGCGGCCTTCGACGAGGACGGTGTGCTCGCGACCGATCTCGGCTAAATTTCTCCGCGTGGAGATCTCACTTTGCAGCGCGATGATCTCCTGCAACCGGCGCGTTTTTTCTTCTATAGGAACGTCGTCAGCGAGTGTGTTCCATGCGCGCGTGTTCGGGCGCGGGGAGTAATTGAAAGTGTAAGCGCCATCGTATTCAACATCGCGCATTACTTGCTTCGTCATTTCGTGGTCTTCGAGCGTTTCGGTGCAGAATCCGACGATGATGTCAGTAGAAAGCGCGGCTTCCGGCATGGCACTATGAATCTTTTCGATGATCGACATATAATGCGCGCGCGTGTAGGTACGGTTCATCAGCTTTAATATCCTATCGGAGCCGGACTGAATCGGCAGGTGAATGTACTTGCAGATATTGTCATGCTCGGCCATCGTATCGACAAGCTTTTGATCGAAATCCTGTGGGTGGCTGGTGGTGTAGCGAATGCGCAGGTTGGGAACCGCTTTAGCGCAGGCGGCGAGGAGATCACTGAAATCGGCACTTTCGGCGAAAAGGGTAGAGGGTAGAGGGTAAAGGGTAAAGGGTTCAGTTCTCTCTTTACCCTTTACCCTTTGCCCATTACCCTCATTCAAAGAAGCGCTATCCCGGTAAGAGTTGACATTCTGCCCCAGCAGCGTAATCTCCTGAAATCCCTGTTGTTCCAACTCCTTGCACTCCTCGACGATAGAATGAATGCTGCGCGACCTCTCCCGGCCGCGCGTATATGGCACGACACAAAACGTGCAGAACTTATCGCATCCGCGCATGACCGAGATAAACGCGCTGATGCCCTCATTGCGGTAGGGGAGAATGTCGTCGTAGGTCTCCGTGCGAGAAAGCTTCACAGCAATCTCAGGTGTGTGGGGCGATTTGGCAAATCGCCCCGCACCACTGATGGAATCTACTAATGCCGGCAGCTTCCGGTATTCATCCGGCCCGACGACAAGATCGACAATGCTTCCCGAATTTTTCAGCAAATCTTTCCGAAGATGCTCTGCCATGCATCCCAGCACGCCAACAACGACTTCAGGATGCCTCTTTTTCAGATTTTTCCAATGTTCGAGCCGATTCCAAATTTTTTCCTCCGCATTCTCCCGGATGGCGCAGGTGTTCATAAAGGCGAGATCAGCGCCTTCGAGCGCGGTCGTCGGCTCATAACCGGCCTTGTTCAGGACGGAAAGCACGACTTCCGTGTCCGCCACGTTCATCTGGCAGCCGTAGGTTTCGATATAAACTTTCTTCATTGTCGGTGCGTAGAATTCCTTCGCGGGAAGTCGGGTTCCATAAGAAGAATTCTTATCGCCGCCAGAAGTGTTTAAGACTTACCGAGTCAATGGGATGAATGTCATGAACTATCGAATTTTCCTCTTTCTTTCCCTGACCTTTCTCTGGAGTAACGTTTCAGAAGCCGCTCCTGGTATTATCTCGGCATCGAAATTCCTCAACCGATCTCAACCGGCTTCGTTAAGCGTTGCGTCGCAGGGCACGGGCTATATCGTCGATGGCGCGGCGCTGGCGAAGGCGCTCGCGGTGGGTGGGCATATTCAGATTACGGAGTTCCCCGGTGGTGCTGGCGATCTTGTCACGCTCGATTTGAAGTCCGCGCATTCCCCGATCGATTCGACGACGCAGTTTTGGATTGGCTCGTCCGAGGGTGCCCGGCGGTACACGCCGCCGGCCTTCTCCGCATTTCGCGGCAAAGTGCTTGGCGAGCCCGATTCGCGCGTCTTTCTTACCACCTTTGCCGGCAAATTGCTCGTTACGATCACGCGGGAGTCCGGCGTCACCTACGATTTCGGTCCCGCGAAGAATTCGGAAGTGCCCGGCGCGCATATTCTCATTCCTGAAAATAGTCTTTTTGCTTACGGCCAATTTCATGCTTTGAATTGCATCGCGGGCGATATTCCCCAGCCGAATGCGCCGGAGCCGGCCGCGGAACTTTTGAAAAAATACCGCTCGAATGGTTCGGGTGCGCTCGGTACCCTTTCGCATTCGCAGTTGCTTCAGGTCGATATTGCCGTCGAAGCCGATAGCGCCTTTTATTATGCGGCCGGAAACGATACGAATCTGGTGCTTGGCTATATTGCATCGCTCTTTGCCATGTCGAGCTCGATCTATGAGGACGAAGTGAATATAACATGGCATTTGACCTGGGTCAAGTTGTGGCCAAAAGACGATCCTTACAATGTAAAGGGCAATGCCTACGGCCTCATCGATACCGTTCCAAAATATTGGCGCGCGCATTATGCCAACGTGCCGCGCGATCTGGCACATGTCCTCACTTCCGTGAGCAATGGCGGCGGCGGTTATGGCTACTATTCGATATGTGATACGAATTGGTCCTACAGCATGAGTTCACCGCAGACGGGCCATCAATATCCGACGTTTGCATTTACCTACGATGCGTATATCATCGCGCACGAAGTTGGGCATAATTTTAGTCTTGTGCATACGGAAGAATGCTATTGGGACCCGCCGCTCGACACCTGCTTCACAAAAGACGATACGATCTGGGGGCTTCAGCTCGGCGATGCCTGCGATAAGCTCCCGATCCATCCAAAGCCAAATCCTGGCTCCATCATGAGCTATTGCGCCAACGCGAATTATGCGATCCACCATGACTCGATCCAATACTTCCAACTTCGCATGACCTTTACGCCGAAGGTCGATAGTGTGCTGAGACTGCACGCCGAACAATCGGCATGCATCCAGCCGCCGGTGGATAAGACGCTCATCCTGCTCTCACCACGTGGAAGTGAGACCTATCCGGGCGATACGACGATCACCATTCAATGGACGTATGCGAACCTGGATTCGGTCACGCTTGAGTATTCCCCCGACGGCTCATCCTGGAACACCATTGCACAGGGGCTTCCGGCATCCACGGGTTCGCATCAGTGGATCGTTCCAAATATTGCTTCGAGCAACATGCTCGTCCGGGCCATCGATGCTGCCGATCCGGCGCTTGCCGATACGAGCCTTCTCTTTTTCACCGTGACACCTTCGTCCGCGGTTACCGCGCCGGAAAGTGAGGACGGCTTCCAGCTTTCGCCGAATCCCGCACGGGACTATCTGACCCTCACGGGCGGCACGGTAGGAGAGCGTATTGCCTATTCCATCGTGAATATAGAGGGCGTGAATATTTTATCAGGCACGGCCGTGACGGCAGCCCCCGTTTTGCGTATCGACTTACCTTCCATGGCTGACGGAACCTATTACCTCCGTCTCACGTCTCCGATTACTCGCGTTTTTCCATTCATCCTTTCAAAGTGATAATCTCGACTGCAAAACGTTTGGCATTGCTTGCCGGAATTGCGGTGGCGCTCTCGGCCTACACGCCCCGTCCGCTTCATGCACAACTGCTGCCGATTGGCTCGCGCGATGCCACGGTGGATTCGTGCTTATCGAAGTGGCCCATCGTCGCAAGCGATCTGGACGCGAGCGATTCCGTCTGCCTCGGCGCGAAATTTTGGGATTTGGACGGTCACTTGCTCTTCCATATCGATTCGGTCGAGCATACGCTGACGAAAGTGGATTGGTCCTCGTACATGCCGATCGGCCGCCCACATGCGGAAACCATCGCGCAGCAAATCGAGGATAAACTCGGGCATTGCGACCGTGCCCGAAACCACGATTGGGTCTATTGGATTTGGGACAACGACGATATTCATTACCTCCTCGCCTATGGCAACGGCACCCTTCGGATGCTCGAATTCCAGGATCAGGGCTCGCTCGATGCGTGCATGTTCCACTAAACCTCTCGTTTTGGTGGACTGGTTGGACGTTATGCAACGATTTCTCATCGCATTTTTTCTGACGTGTTTCACTTTCGTTCCAGCCTCGCAGGCGCAGCTTTGGCACGCGCTGCCACCAATTTCCGCAACCATTGGACAGCCACAGGCTCAATTCTCGAACGACGAGAAAAAGGTATTCTATTTAAACGGCGACGGGAAAGTCGAAAATATTTGGAGTGTGGTGGTCGCCGATAAATATGGACGCATTATTGCCGGCCCGAAAAACCCGCCCGTGCAAATCACGAAGTTCACGGATCGCGGCGTCGCAAGGTTCTTCCATTTATTGGGCAGTTCCGATATTCTATACATGCGAGCCACCGATAATGGCAAAGATTACCACATCTACCGTATTGCCGACGATGGTTCTGGCGCGCCGCAGGATATTACTCCCGGCCCCGATGGCGTAACGAACATCATCCTCGGCGCGTCCTACAATGGTCGCTATGTGTACTATACCAGCAACAAAGTGAACCGCGACAAAACCGATGTTTACCGCTACGATACGCAGCAATACACGAGCGAGGATGTGTTCCCGAATGATAAGGATTACGTCGCGCTCGCGTGGTCCCGCGACCAGACGAAGCTGCTGATGGAACGTCCCTCAACGGGCGAGCTTTCGCTTTATGATATGGAGACGACGGAGCGCGATCTGATTACTCCACCAAATAACTATCCAATCGGCGAAGCAATATTAGATCCGATAAGCCAGGATATAATCATCCTGCAGCAGCAACACAAGATGGCGGATGCTATGATGCTCGCATTTGAACGTCCTTTGAATTCCGGCGAATGGAAATCTTACAAAAATAATGGAGATCGGATCGAGTTCTCTCCAAGCGGAAAATACGAGATCGCATTCGGTTATGGGATGGGCGATTGGTCCGTCCACGAACGGAGTTCCGGCACCGAATTGCCGCTGCCTCCACGCACGTATCCACTTGCATTCTCGCCGAAGGAAACGATGCTGCTTTATTCGAGGTCCATCAATGACGGCGATAACTCTCTGTTATATCTCTACGATATTTCGAAGGGGAGCACGACAGAATTGCCAACGATGCGGTAATCGAAAAATGGTTTGCGGGTGTCATCCTGAGCGGAGCAAAACGTAGCGATAGCGGAGTTTTGCGGAGTCGAAGGATCTTTGGCAGTTTACGTGGCTGCTAAACTTTCTGAGATCCTTCGACTTCGTCGCACTCTCTTCGGTCGGACGAACTCCGCTCAGGATGACAGAATGGAATATAGATTCATCAGAGCACCTCTTTTGTGATCGTGTCGTTTAGATAAGCTGTCAATCACTTGTTCTGAAAATTTATGAAGACAAACATTCTCTTTTGCATACTCACGTCCATACTACTCGCCTCCTGCGCGGAACGCAGCCAAATGCCGGCGAGCGCATTCGAAGGGACGATCACCGAGGTCATCCAGATGCCCGGCATTGGCACGATGATGAGCGGATCGAATGACAGCACAGGTCAAGCGGGGCAGGGCCTTTCGGCGATGGGAGCCTTCGCGAATTTGTCACTGAAAATGTACGTGCGCGAAAACAAAGTGGCCTACGATATGTCCATGCTCGGCGGCCTCATCACGATGCACTCGATCATCGATCGGGACGCGCGCACGATGACAATGCTTCTGCCGAACCATACCGCGATGGTCATGGACCTTCGCGCGCTTGACACGACGCGCCGTCGGATGGATGATTCCCTCCGCACGCGGATGGGCATTTTCGATTCACTCGAAGCTATGCTGCCGCAGCCTACCGGACGCCACGAGACGATTCACGGCCTCGATGCGGAAGAATATCACGGGCAACGCGGCTCGGTCGAAACAGAAATGTGGCTTTCGGCGAATGAAAAGCTCAAGGCATTCGATGTTGTCCGCGATGCGTTCTTAGGGCGCGGAATTGATGATCGTTCAGCCTCGGCAGGCGGAGGCGGGCTGGATGAGGTCTTCGGCATGATTCGTCCGATCGCCGGCAAGATTCCCGTTAAATTCGAGACGAAAGTAAATGGAAAAACCTTCGTCAAAGGCGAACTCACCGACATCACCGAAGAAAAATTAGACGATGCGCTCTTCGAAATTCCACAGGGCTACCAAATTATAAATGGCGATAGCCTTCGCGCCACACATGGCGAGGCGCCCGCGCCGAGGCGAAATGTAACCGCGCCGTAAGATCCGAATTCGCGTGTGTAGCCGTGACCTTTAGGTCACGGTGTATTAGTTCACAAGGTTGCGCGGTGGTTAACTCATAATGATTGCTTCGCCACCGTGACCTGAAGGTCACGGCTACACCGTTATACCGTTGCCGGAACGCGCTTTGCCGCGCTTGGCTTGCGGGCGCCGGCTGGAACGCGGGCGGCTTTCGTCTTATCGCGTTCGAGCCAATCGAAGGCAATGGCGGAAGCAACGAAGATTGAAGAATAGGTGCCCGTGATGACGCCGATGAGCATCGTGAATGCAAATCCGCGCAGCACTTCGCCGCCCCAAATAAAGAGGACGAGCAACGTGAGGAATACCGTGCCTGAAGTAATGACCGTTCGCGGCAGGGTCTCGTTAATGGCGCGGTTCATAATGTCTTTCAGGCTCTGGCCTTTGTACTTCCGCTGGTCCTCGCGAATGCGGTCGAAAATAATAACCGTATCGTTTACGGAAAAGCCTACGATTGTCAGGAAGGCGGCGAGCATCGTCGAATTCATTTCGAGATTGAGCCACGGCCAGATGCCGTTGCAAATTACCGCGAAGGCGAACGCCACGAGCACGTCATGCACGATAGCGATAACAGCACCCAGCCCATACACGAACCGGAATCGGAAGGCAAGATAAATAAGAATTACGACGCACGTAAACGTGACCGCCCAAACAGCATTCGCCCGTTGCTCGCCGCCGATCTTAGGCCCGATATGCTGCTCCTGCAATAACTGCGCAGGATTGTCCGGAAAGCCGGCCGCAATGGCATCGAGCACATGTTTCGTCGCGGCAGTACCGGCAGCGGCGCCTTGCGCGCCCTCGCGCACGCGAATGAGTACGCCGGATTGATCGGCACCATAATATTTCACTTCCGCGCCGTGAATGGTGGCTTTATCGAGCGAAGCCCGGACCTGCCCGATGCCCACGTTCTTTTGGAACTGAAGCTGCACTTCCGTGCCGCCGGCGAAGTCGATGCCGTATTCGACGCCTCGGAACAGCGCCCAGATGATGCCGGCCGACGTCACAAAAATCGAGACGTAATACCACATCCGGCGCTTGCCGATAAAGTCGATCGTTGTTTTTCTAAAAAATCTCATGTTTCGTAGGGATGTGCTGCGCACGTCCCCTTAATGTGTTCCTAAAGCAGGACGTGCGCGGCACGTCCCTATAATTTTTTTTACCCGAATTTGATCAGCTCCGGATTCCGCTCCATCAGAATATCGAAGATGACACGGGTGATTACAATGGCCGTAAACAGCGACGCGGATATACCGATCATCAACGTAACGGCAAATCCTTGTACCTCGCCGGTTCCGAAGGCATAGAGAATGACTCCGGAAAAGAAAGCGGTCAAGTGGCCGTCGAAAATCGGTGGAAACGCGCGGTGGTAACCATCGTCGATCGCGAGCTTGAGCGATTTACCAAGCGAAAGCTCCTCTCGTATGCGCTCGTAGATAAGCACGTTCGCGTCAACCGCAATACCGACTGTGAGCACCAAGCCTGCCATGCCGGGCAGCGTCAGCGTAGCGCCAAACGTCGCGAGCACGGCCGCGGTAAACAGCAAGTTGATGAGCACCGCCAAATCGGCAACCACGCCGCCGGTTATGTAATAAAATCCCATGAAGATAATGACCACGAGCAGACTCCAGATCACCGAAGAAGTCCCCTTCGCGATGGAATCCGCGCCAAGCGATGGCCCAATGACCGATTCCTGAATGATACTCACCGGCGCCGGCAAGGTGCCTGCCTTGAGGACGATCTTGAGGAGATTCGCTTCGCTCATATCGCCAATACCCGTGATTTGCGAGTTGCCATTCGGAATTTCGCCATTTACCCGCGGCGCGGAATAAACGACGCTATCGAGCACGATGGCGATCTGTTTGCCGATGTTCGCGTGCGTCACGCGGCGCCAGACGCGCGTGCCCTCGTCATCCATCTGCATGTTCACTTCGGGCCGGCCGCTGGATTGATCGACATCCGACTGGGCATCCGTAATGACTTTGCCGGTAAGCTCCGGTTGGGCATCCAGAAAATACAGTTGATACACGTTATTATTCTTCCCGGCCGGAAGCGGGCGGCTGAACATGAAGGCCATTTCGTCTGCATAGAGCGGTTTCACATCCGGCCGGTCGAGAATGCTTTTGATAAGCTGGCGGTCGGGTTCTGTAACGTAAATATCGCCGCTTTGCTGGCTCATCCCCTTCATAAGAATCGAGGTAAAAGGATGCGTCTTTACGAAGTGCGCATATTTCTGCTGCTGTGTCATGCCGATCTCGGCGATGGAATCGGCTCGCGCGGCGGAATCGGCCGGAGTGAGCGCAGCGGTCGCTTTGGCAGAGGTATCTTTCTTCGATGCTTCCGATTTTTTCCCGGTATCGGGAAGCGCTTTTGAGGTATCGATGGGCGTTGCCGCTATGGCTTTCGTGGTATCGGCTTTTGCGGTATCGGCAGCGGCCACGTTCGAGAGCGTGGTATCGCCCCGTAAATGCTGGTCGATGCGGTCGAGCACATTCTTAACGATCTGCGGGTCCTTCAACAGGCGGAATTCAAGTTCCGCCGTTCCCTGCAACAGCTGATGAACCTGTGTGGGGTTGCCGACGCCGGGAAGTTCGATGATAATGCGGCGCGTGCCTTCTTTCTGAATCGTCGGCTCCGTGAGACCGAATTGGTCGATACGGTTACGGATGATCTCGATGGCGCGATCGACCGCTTCATCGGCGCCCTTTTGGAGCGCGGCCTGAATGGCGGCGTCATCGCCGTTGCCGGCATCGCTAAAATAGAAATAATTTGCAAGGGATTTGCCCTTCGGTTTCGCGATCTGATCGAAGTTCTGGACAAACATCGGCACGACGGGAGCCTCGCTTGTGGCTTCTTCTTTCGTCGTCGCATCCATGACCTGCTGAAAAATATCGTCTTTTTGTAGCGCCTGCTCGTCGATAAATTTCAGGACATTGACCTCCATCGTGACGTAAATTCCGCCGCGCAAATCGAGGCCGAGCTTGATGGCTTTCGCATCGGCGTCTTTCAAATCCTGGCCGTTCGCATTTTCCCATGCTACGCGCTTGATGGAATCCTGCGGGGTGTTACCAAATTGGTTCTCCTCGCTTTTGAGAGTCTGCGATCGATAAGTAGGATAGAGCGCATAGACTGCCCCGATAATGAAGAGCAGAATAATGATGATCTTAGCGCGATTTTTTTTCACGAAGGAAAATCCAGATAAACGTGTGTGAATTTCGAGGAAAATGACGAGGCGGTAGCTATCCCGCCCAAATGCCAGTGCGGTAAAACTTTGGGAGCGCGTTATGTTCCCGCCGTGTAGCGCAAACTTCAGTTTGCGACCCGGTGGAGGGGTCGCAAACTGAAGTTTGCGCTACATTTTGCGATCTCGGGAATGCTCATCTCCGTTGGCCACTCGCGTATTTCCTGTTCCGCGAGCACTGCCGCAAGAAAGCCATGCTCGGGATGAAAAAGCAGCCGGTGGAGCGCCCGCTCCGTGCGCAGCGGATGATCGGTCATCCGCGTGCCGCGCTTCATGGCAAATTCGGAATCCGGAAGCTGAAAGAGGGTATGCATTTGAAACGAGGTCGCGCCGCGCTTCAGATATTCGAATGCGATCCTGCCGGTCGTGATATTGCCCGTCGCCGAAAGTGGCAGGGTGTGATGCCAATTCGTAAGAATGGAAAAATTGCGGTCGCTCAAATCCGGCCCACCATAAGCTACCCCACGCGTGCCTTCATAACTTTTTTCCGGATCGAACAAGCGGTTGCCATAGACGATATAGTCCGCGCGCGGCTCGTTCCCTTCACAAACATCCAGCATCTCTCGTTGAAACTCATCGGAAAACGTGGCGTTGAAAATCTTTAGGCCCAGCCGGACATCGTTGCCGGCGGTTGTTGCTTTAATCAGGCGTGGCACGGTCCGAAGCCAGTTTACGATATTTTCTTGTTCGCGCGAAAAATTCCTATCGCCGGCAAGCGTGGGAGAAAAATCTTTTTCGAGCGGCATCGGCTCGCGCCGATGCTTTTTCCAAATCTTGTGGAGCTGCGTGGTTGTGAATTCATATTCGTCCGTTCTCCAAAGTATCTCACCCGGTTTCGGCAAATGATATTTTACGGAGGGTATGACGAGCATTTTCGCTCGCATACCAATCTCGATCGCGCGGTCAAAAAACTCGCGATAGGCTTCGAAACTCTCGCTCCATCCGCGGCCCTTCCAGGTCACGGTCCATCCAGGCTCATCTCGGACGGCTTCTCGCGTGCCCGTAATCTCTTCGACGGTCATTTTCGTGGCGGGAATCGCCCATGCCTTCATGGACTGTGCGCCGGTTTCGTCCTCCGCGATCAGCGTTTTGAGCACAACGAACCCAAGTCCCGCTTCGGCATCGCGTTCCACTTGATTCGCATTCAAGGAAAGCTGGCCCGATGCTTTGCCGAACGGATTCTTTATCGGGAGCCCGGCATATTCGCTGGCCAGAGAAATTCCAAACGTGTCGAGAACGTAATCCTCCAGCGGCCGCGGAAGGCCGTGCGCGAAGCGTTCGTAGTCCCCACGAATTATCGAGCGCCAGTCCATTATCGCTTTACTTCCATCGGTAGTGCGGTGAGAAAATCGCCAACCTTCTCGATTTCTTCTTCCGGCAACCCCGGACCCCAGGGATCGTAAATGGCTTCCGGCGAAACAACTCCGAGCCAGGAGAGCGTGTAGAGCATTCGGCTGATGTAGCCTTCCATCGGATTCGTAAACGTCGCCATTGCAAACTGATCGACGAATTTCGATTGGTAGAGAAATCGGTCGAAATCCTGCGCGTATAATGCGTGCATCATCTCAGCCTGTAGCGCGGTGAGCGCCGCGCCCATGCCGACGAGCGCGGCATCCGCGCCCATCATGAGCGAGTAGCCGAGGAAGCGGTCTTCACCAGTGATAAGAAGCTTCGACGGAAACTCGGATTTGATAAAGGCTGCCAGCGTTTGAAACGTCATCACGCTATCGAGCGTGGCGATCTTAACGCCGATGACATTCGGCAGCGCGAAGAGTTTGCGGAGAAGTTGCGGCGAGTAGTTGATGCCTCCCGCCGCTTCATAGAGATAAAAGAGAATGAGCGGCAGGCCGACTCGCGAAAGTTCGTGATGATAATCGATGATAGCTTCATCGGCCTGCCCACGCAAATGCGTTGGCGGGTGGCAGAGAATCGCGTCCGCACCGAGCGACTTGGCGTGCTCCGCCATCTCGCGTGATCCCGCGCCCGCGACGATGATGCGATCTGGTAATGATTCTCTCCAATGTGTAAGGACTTCCGCGCGCTCTTCCTCGGTGAGCAGCAGTCCGCGGCCCGTGTGCGCCCATACGGCCACGCCGCCGATCGGCATATCGGACATATACTCCGCCATGTGGACGTGCGAATCATGATGAATGATACGCTCGCTCGTGAAGGGCACGGGCATCGCCGGAATGAGCCGGTGATGGAGTTGCTCTTTGAGGTCTCGTGCGTTCATTTCTGAAATTCTCGCTGTTCTATTGTGTAGTGCATTAATTTCTCTCGGTTCATTCGATAACCACGTTCTGGATAAACAATAAATCCCTCGCGGCTGATTGCGATTGGCGGGTCGATAATATCATCTTTGAACCAACGGCTGCTCGCTTCGATGTCGGTCGGGTAAACAAAACCGGGCAGTGTTGCAATCGCGAGTGCCTGCGCGCTCGCGATGCCAAGCTCCGGCATGGTGCCGAGCCAGCATCTCAGGCCTGCTTCGCACGCGCGGTCATGCATTTTTTTTGCATTCCATAAACCGCCCACGCGTTGGACTTTAATGTTGATAATAAATCCCCCCGCCTTTTCAAGGCGGGGGTTAGGGGGTGGTTGAAGACGGATAATCTCTTCGAGCGCGCTCAGAGAATCCGCTGATTCATCAAGACAGATCGGAGTTTTCATGCTCCGCGCGAGCTCTGCTAAGTCCGCGAGCGCATCGGCAGCCAGAGGCTGCTCGATCATTATCAAATCGAAAGTATCGAGTAAACGGAGCAGCTCGGCATGCTCGGAAAAACGATAGGCGCCGTTCGCATCGACCATGAGCGGGATATTTCCAAACCGGTCGCGGACCGCTCGGAGTGGGTCCAAATCCCATCCGGGTGCGATCTTAATTTTCACACGCCGGTAACCATCCTGAAGATAAAATGCAATTCGTTCGAGCAGTTCTTCGATGGAATCATAAATTCCAACCGCGAGTCCCGATGCAATATCGCCCATAGGCGCCCCAAGCAGTTCCCGAATCGTTGTTTCAAGACTCGTTGCAAATAAATCCCATACCGCGCATTCCATGCCCGCGCGCGCGAATGGTTCGCGCACGTAGCTATCGAGCAATTCCGCATATTCGACGGGATTCGGAATAGTGCGAGGGAGAAGATCGGGGACGAGATCGTTCGCCAGTGCATGCCAGGTACTCTCCGGCGTTTCGCTCGAATAAAACGATCCGCTCATCGGCGAAGCTTCGCCATAGCCCACGCGGTCCCCGGAATAAAGTTCGATCACAATACTCTCTTTATCCCGCACAATGCCATTCGAGATGCGAAAAGGCTCGCGCATCGGAATGCGAACCTGGCGCAGGATGGCGCGGTCGATTGTGAGGTTGCTATTCGCCATTATCCTTTTAACCCCGCTTTGAGGAATGAATTTGTAACATGTCGCTGCGCGAAAATGTACGCCAGCACGATGGGCACGACGCTCACGAGCGTTCCGGCCATCAGCAAATCGTAACGAAACGTGTGCTGCACGTTTTGCAATACCGCAAGCCCGAACGGAAGCGGCATTTTGTCCTCGCTCGAAAGAAAGAGCACTGGCGTGAGCAAATCGTTCCAGATGCCCATAAAGACAAACAGGGAAAGCACCGCGAGCGCGGGCTTCGAAAGCGGCAAGAGAATAGTGAGGAAAAATCGAAAGCGGCTCGCGCCGTCGATGCGCGAAGCATCCTCCAATTCCTTCGGAACCGACTCGAAAAATTGCCGAAGCAAAAATACGCCGAACGCGCCCGAAGCAAATGCACCGCCGAAAAAGTGCGGGACGATAAGGGATGCATGGCTATCGAGCCAACCCAGATAGCGCATGATGACGTAAACCGGCACCATCGTGACCTGAAATGGGATCATCATCGTCGAAAGCAGCACCGCGAAGATTACGCGCTTGCCGCGAAACTCCATTTGCGCGAAGGCAAAGGCCGCGAGCGAAGCAGCCATCAATTCACCGACGGTGCCGAGCACGGAAATCTTAACAGAGTTATAGAAAAAGGTCCCGATCGGCAGTTCGCGAAAGACCGTGGCGTAATTCGAAAAGCGCGGCGGAGAGGGAATAAGCTTTGGTGGAAATTGAATGAGCGCTTCCGGCGACTCGAGCGACGTTATGACCATCCACAAAAATGGCGCGAGCATGAGCGCGGCTACAATCGCGAGAAGGAGATAGCGAAGCGTTTTCTTCATTGCTGGAATACCCACCGGCGGCGCGCGAGAAATTGCAATGCGGTAACCGCCAGCACTAATACGAAAAACACATATCCGACTGCGCTCGCGCCGCCTAAATTAAAAAACTTGAAGGCCATTTGCCAAATGTAATAACTAAGCGTGAGCGTCGAAACTCCCGGGCCGCCGTTTGTCATCACAAACGTTTGCTCGAAAACCTGGAAAGCGCCGATCGTAGTGACGACCAGCACAAAAAAGGTTACTGGAGAAAGAAGCGGCAATGTAATATGCCGAAAGCGGTTCCACGCGCCCGATCCATCCAGCCGCGCGGCCTCGTGATAATCTTTCGGAATGCTCGATAGACCCGCGAGGAAGATCATCATGTTATATCCCGCATTTTTCCACACGCTCATCATTGCGATCGCGGGGAGTGCCCAATGCGGATCTTGCAGCCATTTTGGCCCGTCTATCCCTATAAACGAGAGGAGATAATTGAGCAGGCCAACGTCGCTATTATATACCCACGACCAAATAATGGCCGCGGCCACGATGGAAGTGACGACCGGTAAAAAATAAACCGTTCGAAAAAATCCAATGCCGCTCACGCGCTTCTCGATGAGTAATGCGAGTGAGAGGGAAGCGATTATACTTACGGGAACGTAGAGGATCACATAATAGCATGTATTCTGAACAACGCGCCAGAATAAATCGGAATGGAGTAGCTCGGAGTAATTCGCGATGCCGATAAATTTCGGAGCCTCGCCCATCTCATAATGGGTGAACGAAAGACCGAGCGACGCGAGGACCGGTCCCACCGTAAAGACAGTAAGGCCGATGAGAATGGGAAGCAGGTAGAGATAGGCAGCGCGCGATTTCACGGATTCGTTCGATTTCGTGCAAGCACCTCATTGATCATCTTATCGATCGCGGCGCAACCATCGTGAACGGACGTGCGGCCTGCGAGCATGTCCTGCATGTTCGGGATAAATCCGTGATCGCGCCATTCCTGCCAGCCGGGCGTGATGAGCGTGAAGAGATGCCCATAATTATTAATGTCGAGGAGCGAGCGCCGGTTGCACTTCGGCGCGCCATCCAAAAAATCGCTCGAATAGGCGAGCGGTTTATACAGCGGCATGGCGGAGGAAAAAAGTCGATTGATTCCTCGCTTCGGCGGCAGCGTGACGATCCATTTAATCAGTTCCCACGCGGAATCGGGTTCCGGGCACGTGCGCACGATGCCAAAGGCCTGCCCATTCTGCCGGTCCATCAACCCCGCCGAGCCACGCGGCGGCGCGGCAACATCCCAACGGAAGGTGGCATGCGCAAGCGCGGTCTTTGCATAATCGATATGCAGCATCATCCCCGCATGCCCAAGCAGGAACTGCTGTTCGAGCATTTGCGAAGGGTCGGGCGGCGGCGCGACGTGCTCCTTTTGAACCAGATCGACATAGGATTGCATGGCCGCGAGCGTGGCCGGCTCCATCATGGCACTGTGCATTTTATCGTCGGTCAGGATTTTGCCGCCGTTGGAATAGATATACGTGTCGATGCCGGTGAAATTACCATCATCGAGTAGAATGCCCCAGGTTTTCTTCGCGGGATCGGCGTCATTATTTGTAAGCTTTCGTGCCGCGTTCAATAAGTCCGCATACGTCCACGTAGAATCGGGATATTTTACACCGGCTTTATCGAAAAGATCCTTATTATAAAAGAGTGCCGTCACGCCGCCGGAAGCAGGCATTGCCATGAGCGGCCCCGTTGCAACATTTCCCTTTCTCCACACGGTAAAAAACTGAGTGAAGAAATCGCTGTCGTTTAAATCGCGATGAAAAAACGAATCGAGCGGAATGGTATAGTTGCGTTGGAAGAGTTCCTGCCCAAACCAATCGTCGATCACAACGACATCGCCGATCGAACTGCCGCTTGCCGCCGCCGATTCGATTTTGGCAGTATAGAGTCCATACGGAATCGCCTCGACTTCCACGTCGATTTTCGGATGCGCCTTCATAAACGGATCGACTACATCATGCTGCCATGCATCTTTTTGATCGAGATAAAAATGGACGAGCTTGAGATGCACCGTGCCCGGCGCGACGCTCTGCTCGTGGCCGCAACCAAAAAGTAACGGCAGCGCAAGGACAAGAACGGTCGAAAAGTACCTCATTTGATTGTAAGAGTATCGTAAAATCGTGATTGATGCTCGGCTATTTTTGCATATTCCTTCGCGTACAAATCCATTCTCGTCAGCGATTCCAGATCGGCGCGGGTATCGTCGGGATCGTGAATGAGCACAACGCTCGAAGTTTGCCGTCGCTCGTCCAAGTCGATGTCACACACCGCAAGCCCATCGCGGCGGCCCGTTTGAGCGATAATGTCGCCGTTAAAATCGACGATGCGAGCATTGCCGGGATAAAATCGGCCGCTATAAGGCGCATACGGCGGATGCCCCACGAGATTCGATTCGACTATGTAAATCGAATTGTCGATCGCACGCGATTGAAGTTGCGCAAGAAGTCCGCTTTGCGTCGGACCATGAGTGGTGGTGGGCCAGAAGAGGATTTCCGCGCCTTTCATCGCATAAATCCGCGCGATCTCCGGAAAATAAATATCCATGCAGATCATAACCGCAATTCGCGCGAAGCCGAGATCGATAATAGGGAACTCATTGCCGGGCGTGATCCATTTTGCTTCCAAGCCGGTCGGCTGCGCTTTGCGGTAATATCCGATTTGTTTACCGTCGGCATTGAAGACGGTAGCCTGATTGAAGATGCTATCGTGATCAGTAGCATAAAACGGTGCGACGATAGCAATCGAATTTTTTCGCGCCACTTCGGAAAAATACTTCGTCCAACCAATGTCCACTTCATCGGAAAACGAGACCCCATTCGTCGTAACCGTTTCCGGCAAACAGACGATGTGCGCTCCGGCTTCGCTGGCTTCGCGAATATATTTTGCCGCGCGATCGAGATTAAATTCGATCGTATGCGGCTCATCTTCCATCAGGAAGGAAGTCGAAGCAACGCGAATGGTGCGCATCGTAGGGGTGGAAAATCTTAAAATAAATGCAGAGGCGGAACGTCGTGGATTTATGGAATGCAAAGGTGCGTTTTCACAGCTCTATTTTCAACCATTTGATTAACTCCATAAATCCCGACGTCGATACTGCCGCGGCGGACTTCAAGCGCGAAGTGATCGAGGGCCTTTCACAATCGCCGAAGCGCATCCCCAGCAAGCTCTTTTACGATGAGCATGGTTCGAGGCTTTTCGAAGCCATCACGGGCTTAGATGAGTATTATCTTACTCGAACGGAAATCTCGATCTTTCGCGCTCATCTTCCGGAAATGGCCGCGCTTATTGGGCCGAATGCGCTCGTGATCGAATTCGGCACGGGCGCCGGTGTCAAGACCAGAATGCTCCTCGAAGCGCTCGACGTGCCGCGCGCCTATATTCCCATCGACATTTCGCGCGAGCAACTCGATCATGCTTCGCACGAACTCGCGAAGGAGTTCCCTACGCTCGATATTCAGCCGCTCTGGGCCGATTATACGGACTCGCTCATCCTGCCGCCCGTCACCGATGGCGATGGGCAGCAGGTCATTTTCTTTCCTGGCTCGACAATCGGCAATTTCGAGCCTAAGGAAGCAGTCGCGTTTTTGCGAAACGCCGCGTTGCTCTCCGGCTCTCGAGGATCGCTCCTCATCGGCTTCGACCGCGTAAAGGATCGTTCCGTTCTCGAGGCTGCATACAACGACAAACTCGGCATCACGGCGAGGTTCAATCTCCATTTGATCGAACGCATCGCGGAAGAATTCGCCCTTCAAATTTCACCAGATGATTTTGAGCATTCCGCATTTTTCAATGAGCGTGAAAGCCGTATCGAAATGCACTTAGTTGCCAAAAAACCATTAATTTTTTCCCTCGATGGCGGGGAAATATATTTAACCAAAGGCGAGCATATCATCACCGAATATTCCTATAAATATGCCCCCGAAGCATTTCAGACAATTTTGGAAAAAAGCGGCTTCGAAGTACGAAAATGGTGGACAGACGCGAGCGAATATTTCGAAGTGTGCTATGCCAAGGTTCACAAATGATAATTCGGCGCTTCTTTCGTGATCGTCACATCATGCGGATGAGATTCGCGGAAAGAGGCGCTCGAAATGCGAACGAACTGCGCGCGCTCCTGTAAATCCCGAACGGTCGCGCAGCCCGTATAGCCCATTGCGCTCCGGAGGCCGCCAATCATTTGATAGACCGTCTCCGAAAGCGCGCCACGAAACGGGACGCGGCCCTCGATACCCTCGGGAACCAACTTTTGCAATCCTTCTTCGGCATCCTGGAAATAACGATCCGCCGCGCCTTGGGCCATTGCGGAAAGTGAACCCATTCCGCGATAGGTTTTGAACGTCCGACCTTCGAGAAATACTTTTTCTCCCGGCGATTCTTCGAGTCCCGCGAACAGACTGCCGATCATCACCGTCGAAGCTCCGGCGGCGAGCGCTTTTGGAATATCGCCCGTCTGTTTGATGCCGCCATCGGCGATCACGGGGATTCCGCTCTTTTTCAGGGCCCGGGCCGCTTCTATAATTGCGGTAAGCTGCGGCACGCCAACGCCCGCCACAATCCGCGTCGTGCAAATCGAGCCAGGTCCGACGCCAACTTTCACCGCATCCGCGCCGGCCTTCACGAGCGCAAGGGCACCTTCGGCCGTCGCGATGTTGCCGGCAATGACCTCCAGCTTTGGAAACGCGCTTTTCAGCTTTCGCACCATATCGAGCACGCCCTGCGAATGCCCATGCGCCGTATCGACAATAACGACATCGACTTGCGCGCCAACCAACGCCTCGGCGCGAGCCACTGTATTTTCCGCCACGCCTAACGCCGCGCCGCAGACGAGCCTTCCGCCAGAATCTTTGGCGGCGAGTGGGAACCGCTTCTTCTTTTGAATATCCTTGAACGTCATGAGGCCCCGCAACTTGCCGGACTTATCGACAACGGGCAGCTTCTCGATTTTATTTCGCTGCAAAATTGCCTCGGCCTGTTCGAGCGTGGTGCCGAGCGGCGCGGTCACCACATTTTCTTTGGTCATGATTTCATCGACCGAGCGATCCAACTCCGACTCGAAGCGAATATCGCGATCGGTGATGATGCCGGCGAGATGCCCGCTTTCGTTAATGATGGGAATGCCCGAAATATGATATTTCCGCATAAGCAGCAACGCATCCCGCAGCGAGCGGTCCGGCGTGAGCGTGATAGGCTTCAGGATCATCCCGCTCTCCGAACGCTTCACAATATCGACTTCTTCCGCCTGCCGGTCGATCGAAAGGTTTTTATGGATGATGCCGATTCCGCCTTCCCGCGCCAGCCCAATCGCCATCGCGGATTCGGTTACGGTATCCATCGCGCTCGACATTAGCGGGATCGAAAGCCGGATGCGCTTCGTCAGCCAGGTCGAAGTATCGACATTGCGCGGAAGCACGATGCTATGCGCCGGGACGAGCAGGACATCGTCGTAGGTAATGCCTTCGGCGGCGAGAATTTTTTCCGGAAGGGTACTTAAATTTTTAGTAGAACGAGAGCGAGTGTTTTTAGCCATTGAAAAACTCCGTTACAGGGTGCGTTTACCCTCTGTTAGTTTTTCGTACAAATATAACACATTTTCGCTTGTCTCTTCTGGAAAACAGCTAAACACACGTTTGTGCTTCATGAATATCGGCATTTTTGAGCGTTTTAGGCCAATTATGAATTTTTTGTTCATAATTCTCCCACTTTGTTTTTAAGTTGCCGCTGGACAAGCAGAGCCTCTAACTCAACCCACTCATCCGACGTCCCGCAGCAAAAGCGAGTACGTTAATGAATAACCGCCATCTTCCTTACCAAGCTTTCGCCGTCGGCGGTAAGGCGATATGCATATATCCCTGCGGGAAATTTGCTGAAATCGCAGGTGATCTCATGTGCACCTGCATCCATCTCCTGCAAAGGAAAAAGCATCGTTTCGCGGCCAGCTGGGTCAATGATGGTAATTGTGACAGTGCTGTTATGCGTAATAATGAAGGAGAATGTCGTTTTAGAGTTAATAGGGTTAGGGTAATTTTGATCGATTTGAAAAATCGGTCCCGGTCTGTTCCTCTTTGAAACGCTCAACTCTGACAACGGCATTCGGTATATACCGTTCTTTTCTGTTCCCACTAACAAATTCCCATCCTGTGCTGCAAAAGCCGTGACGAAAAAGATACCGCTACCAACTCCACTCCAGGATCCTCCGAGATCATCTGAGTATTCTACTCCGTTCAATGTTCCCGCAAACACCCCATGCTGAAAAGCGAAGAGGCTGGCACAACCGTAACCGGTCCAGCCATTGCTACATGCAACCCAATTATTCCCTCGATCGGAAGATCGATAGACCTCGCCATACAGCGCAGAGCCATTCTCAATTCCCGCAAATAACACACTATCCACTTGGGCAATAGTCCAAACGCTCTCTGCTGGTATCCCATTGTTTACGGAATGCCAACTAACACCACTATCGGAAGAACGATAGATCCCGTTGCTTCCCGTGCCCGCGAAAACGTAGCTCCCTACAATTTGAAGGGCTGTGACAAATCCGCCATCCATCCCTTTATCGGATTCCATCCATGTCTCGCCGCTATCCGTTGAACGAAAGATCTTTGTATCTCCTTCTCCCACATAGACGATCGGGCCCTGTGCGGCGATCGAAATAGCCCAGTCATCGTTTAAGCCCCGATTTAGGAATTTCCACGTCGCCCCTCTATCGGAGGAGCGGTACACTCCTGCAACCGTATTTGCACAGGCGTAGAGGAATCCTCCAGACGTTGAAAGGCCATTTGCGTACCCAGGTCCGCCTTGATTCTCCACAATGGACCAAGTCACACCCCCGTTTGTAGAGCGATACACCGCGGTGTCGTATCCAGCTCCATAGAGGTTAATGCCATCCGACACAAGCGCATCGATTTCCTTCGAAACGTTCGTACTTAGCCACTGACCTGACAGCGCTCCCGGCATCATAGCAACGAATAATGTAATAAAACACCAAAGTTTGCAATTCATGGATTCAATCCCCCTTTAGGATAAGACCAACGAAAAGTCAAAAGGTAACAGCTTCTGGGCAAGAAATATAATTATTTCTGGATGCCGCCTGAATGAATTCTATCCCCATCGTAATCTCTTTTCGTGATTAAGGAGCCTGCCCATCACGCAGGTATGTAGATATCGAAGCGCGCTCCTTTATCGAGTTCGCTCGTTGCAGTGATGATGCCGTTGTGGTTCTCCACGATTTTTTTCACGATGGCGAGACCGATACCGGTGCCGGCATATTCTTCCTTATCGTGGAGTTTTTGGAACACTTCAAAAATGCGTTCCGCAAATTTGGGTTCGAAACCAATGCCGTTATCGCTCACCGTGATATGGCAATATTTTTTTTCAGCGGAAAGTTTTTCGTTGTTTAGTTCACCGCCCGTTTGATTCTTACACATAATGATGATGTGAGGCGGGACTTGAGGATGTGAAAATTTTAGCGCGTTCCCTATGAGGTTGAGCATAAGCTGCCGGAACTGAAACCGAATGACATTCACCGGACAGGCCTCGCTCACCTCGATCATCGCGTGTTTTTCCTCGATGCTCTCCTTGAGTTCGGTCTCGACTTCTTCGATGATACTTTTAAGATCGGTACTCACGAAGATTCTTTCTCCTGTATTGACACGAGAAAATGCGAGTAGGTCCTCGATGAGCGTTTGCATCCGTTTCGAGGATTCCTGTATTCTGCGGAAAAACTCTTTGCCCTTATCGGTAAGGTTGGCGCTCTCGGTATCGCGGATGCGGCTGACGAAGGTCTGTATTTTGCGGAGCGGCTCCTGCAAATCGTGGCTCGACACGTATGTGAATGCGAGCAGCTCTTTGTTGGCGATGCTCAGTTCCTCGGCCCGTTTTTCTTTCTCGTTATTTTGAAAGGCAAGTTCCTTGTTCGCGACGATCAATTCGGCCGCTCGTTTTTCCTTCTCGTCGTTTTGAAAGGCGAGTTCCTTGTTGGCAATAATTAATTCTTCCGCTCTTTTTTCTTTTTCATTGTTTTGGAAGGCGAGTTCATCATTGGCAATACTCAGCTCCGCCGCTCGCTTTTCCTTCTCATCGTTTTGATAGGCCAGTTCGATGTTCGCGATGTTTAACTCAGCGGCGCGCTTTTCTTTCTCATGATTTTGGAAGGCAAGCTCGATGTTCGCGATATTTAATTCAGCCGCCCGTTTTTCTTTAACCTGGTTTTGCACGGCAAGCTCTTTGTTGGCGATGTCTAATTCCATTGCACGTTTTTCTTTTTGATCGTTTTGAAACGCAAGTTCCCTATTGGCGATGCTCAACTCCGCCGCGCGTTTTTCTTTCTCCTTGTTTTGGAACGCGAGTTCTTTATTTGCGAGGCGGGATTCCGCCGCGCGTTTTTCTTTCTCCTCGTTTTGGAAGGCAAGCTCCTGGTTAGCGATGCCTAACTCCGCCGCGCGTTTTTCTTTCTCATCGTTTTGATAGGCAAGCTCGATGTTCGCAATGTTTAGTTCCGCCGCCCGTTTTTCCTTTTCTTTGTTTTGGAATGCAAGCTCTTCGTTGGCAATGACAAGCTCCGCCGCCCGTTTTTCTTTTACCTGGTTCTGATACGCCAGCTCTTTATTGGCAACGACTAATTCTTCGGCCCTTTTTTCCTTTTGATCGTTTTGAAACGCGAGTTCTTTGTTTGCGATGCTTAGTTCCGCCGCTCGTTTTTCTTTCTCCTTGTTTTGGAAGGCAAGCTCTTTATTCGCGATGTTTAACTCCGCGGCCCGTTTTTCCTTCTCTTCGTCCTGATAGGCAAGCTCTTTATTCGCAATCCCCAACTCGGCCGCGCGTTTTTCTTTTTCATCGTTCTGGAACGCGAGTTCCTTATTGGCGATACTCAATTCTGCGGCCCGCTTCGCTTTCTCTTTGTTTTGAAACGCGAGCTCTTTCTTAGCAAGGGTCAGCTCGGCGATCCGCTGTGCTTTCTCGTTGCTTTGAAACGCGAGTTCTTTGTTCGCAATGATCAGCCGGTCCGACGTTTTTCCATTTCCATAATTCTTCTTGTTGGCAGGAAGCGCTTCTTGGGGAACCATGCTGGTGGAGGTTGTCACTTTTGCTGTTTTCATGATGGTATGGCCTCTAAATCTCCTTTTAGCACGAAGTTTTCTTTTGGTGGTTGCGTCGAATTATCTTCCGTTGCAAGTAATAATGCCTGATAAATTACTTTTTTGAGCTGTGAAAAGTCCGCAGGTTTGCGGATGTAATATTGCGCTCCCTTTTTGTAGAGCAGATTCGCCACATCCGGTTCGTAAGAAGTGGAAAAAATAATGACGGGAAGGTATTTTAACTTCTCATCGAGCTTTAATTCCGCGAGGACTTCGAAGCCGTTCTTGCGGGGCATATTAAGGTCAAGAAAAAGCACGTGCGGCGGCGGAGGCTCGAATGCTTTTTCGATGAGCAGTTTCATGAGCTGCTCGCCATCGTGTACGGTCGTAAGGTCCACCGTGATCGGCAGTTCGTCCAACGCGTCTTTGAAAAAAAGGCAATCGTCCGTATCGTCATCGGCAAGGAGTAAAATCACTGGGTTTGGCATCATTGTTAAAAAAATAAAAATCGTTTATGACATAATAATAGTTACCGTTTGTTATACGGCTTGAGGAGTTGTGCAAGTGCAGGATTCTTTCGTAGTTCCGGCTGCTCCAGGAGCCAATCTTCCGGTATTGGCTCCAGCCCATCTGCCACGTCCTGAAGTAATTTGTTTCCCGCGGAATGTCTCATGTATCGGGCAAATAACGTCTCATATTTATCCTTGACTTCATCTTCCTGCCGCAACCGGACCTGTTCTTCATCTCGTTGAATTTGCCGTTTTTCGCGTTCTTCACTTCGAGCTTCCTGGATACGCAAACGTTCATCGAGGACAGCCCATCGTTTAGCTTCTTTATTTTCCTTGATGTGCCTCGCTTCCAAATCGTCCGAGACCAATCCTTTTCGCATCACTTCGCCTTCCTCTTTAATATCTTTCACCTGCTGTGCCACGATCAGCCGTTCTTTGGAAGCTAATTCCATTGTTTCTTTCTGGAGGCGGAGCGACTCATTCAACAAGTCCCATCGCTCATCTTCTTTTCGATTTTTCAGATCTCGCGCTTTCAGATCGTCCAGCGCTAATCCGATGCGCACTACCTCACGTTCGTCCTTCACATCCTTCACTTGTTGCGCAACTAAGAGCCGTTCTTCCGAGGCTAATTCTCCTGTTTGCTTTTGAAGGCGGAGCGATTCGTTGAGAATGTCCCATCGCTTATCCTCTTTTAAGTCCTTAATATGCCGCGCCTCCAGATCATCGGAGGCCAACCCCTTGCGCATTATTTCGCCCTCCTCTTTAAGATCTTTCACCTGTTGAGCCACGAGAAGCCGTTCCTCAGAGGCTAATTCCACGGTTTCATTCTGGAGCCGGAGCGACTCCGTTAAGACATCCCAGCGCTGATCGTCTTTCTCGTCTTTAACCCGGCGTTCTTTCTTATCTCCCGATGCCACTTGTTCGAGCCGGATAATTTTTTGTTCTTCCTCGTGTTCTTTCGCTTTAAGGGCGTTCCAGTCTCCTTGCGCGATATGATGGAGCCGCGCTGCTTCCTTTTCTTCCCGCCGTCTGATGCGCGGAGCCCTGGCAAGGGTGACGAGATAAAGCGAAATCACTGGCACTCCCGCCACAATCAGGGCCGTGAGCGATATGCGCTCCGAAATGGAATCGATCCCATTAACGAGCAAATAGTGATAAATATAGAGCGAGGTTGTGAACGTCAGACCGATGCCCTTTACTAAAAAGGTCCTCGGAAAAAATCTGTATGCGATAACGAACAAACTTTCGCGTTTGCGGTCCATTGGAGGGAGCATCGGCGAAGATGCGGATGCCGTTACCGACCCGGATTGATTTTTCTGTTCCATAATAGTATCGTATAAACCGCGAATTCGGAAGAGTAAAAAGCCCCGCCATAGGGCGGAGCTTTTTGCACTTTGTCGCGAGCATCGACGGTCCCGAGGAATCGAGGGATGCGTGCCTGTCTCGAATTAATCCGAGGCTGACAGATTGGAAACGGTCAAATTCTACATTTGAAACATTCCCAATTTCCGCGACCAAAGGAACGATGGAAAATTGCATCGTCGACGATGCGTGTCGTCCACCTCACTAATTTAGCGAGCTGTGACATCTTTATTTTCTTTCACGCCATCGTTCTTCTTCGTCTCACTCATCTGACCTCCGCCAACATTTTGTGGCGTCGAGCTGCTATGCCCCACCGGATTGCTCTTCGTTGACGAATTGCTGTTCGTGGACGAATTGCTGTTCGGTGACGAATTGCTCTTCGTGGACGAATTGCTGTTCGGTGACGAATTGCTCTTCGTGGACGAATTGCTGTTCGGTGACGAATTGCTGTTCGTGGACGAATTGCTGTTCGGTGACGAATTGCTGTTCGTGGACGAATTGCTGTTCGATGGCGAATTGCTGTTCGGTGACGAATTGCTGTTCGGTGACGAATTGCTGTTCGATGGCGAATTGCCGTTCGACGAAGAGCTTTGCGGCGTCGAGGACTTCTGGCCGTTGCTGGATGTAGAAGTGCTCGGATTCGAGGACGCGGTGGCGATCGGTGTTGATGTTGAATTGCTCATTGTATCGTATTTGTAAAAAGGAAGCACATTATTGTGAATCCTAAAACGTTGTAAAAAATGGTTGCCGTTAGCCATTGGCGGCTTTCGCCAATGGCTACCAGCGAATATCTGCTTATCGAACGACGTTCATTCGGCCACTCAGTCTGGTGGATCCAGCTATGAGTGTGTAAGAATAGATGCCATTGGTAAGCTGCGATGTATTGACGGGAATCGTATGCGTGCCGGCATCGAAGGTCCCCGTTGCTTCGTCGACCGTGCGGCCGAGATTATCACACACCACGAGCTTAACGTCGCTCCGGACCGGAAGCTCGAAGTTGATCGTCGTTTGTTCGCTCGCCGGATTCGGATAATTCGAGATCGAATATTCATTCCCGACCGTGTTCGAACCGACCGATGACGGGGCCGTTCCGATGGAGAATGGAATCGATGTCAAGGTCATACCCAACGAGCTTGTGACCTTGATAAACACCGGATTGTAGTAGCCCGTAGCCGTTGTCTGCCACGCAGTTGAGTTTGAGTTCGACGATTCCGTGACGGGAACAGTCGCGATTGGCTGCCATGTCGTTGTATAATCCAGTGAATACTCGACATCGACGGATGTGCCGATGGGCGGGGTGAACGTCCAGGTAATTTCGAGGTTCTGGTCATTACCGATGTTGCTATTACTATCCAAGCCGCTCAAGGTAAGCGTATTCATCGTACCTTTATCCTTGACGGTCGTGATCGTAAATAGTCCGCTGATTCCGGTCACTCTATTAGCATCCGTGATTCGGACGAGCGCTTGTGTCGTGGCTACATTTGGCACGAGTGCCCATAAGTATGACAGCGCCCCTTCAGTGCTCGTGACACCGATCAAGGTCCAGTGCAGGCCGCCATCGAGTGAATAATCCAGCGTCAGTGGTGCCGTGACATTCGTTGCGGTCCAGTTGATCGGATAGTTCACTCTACCGCCATCGACATCTTCTCCCGCTGCAGGATCGGAGATGACGATAGTGCCGGCATTTGCCTTGATGGTGAAGAGACCGCTCTCTCCCGTAACACCATTGCCGTCGGTGATGCTGATCATGGCCTGTGTTGAAGCAGTATTCGGAACATTCCAGCTATAGGTGAAGCCATTAGTGGTAATAGTGCCGATCGGGCTCCACGTCGAACCGCCATCAAGCGATAGCTCGAAGGTCTTTAGTGCGGCAAGCCCTATGCCGGTCCAGGTGATCTGATAGTTCTGCAATCCTTCAGCGATCACCGCACCCAGCGCGGGATTAACGACGACCAAGGCGCTATTCGATTTAATCGTAAAGACGCCGCTTTGCCCCGACATGCCATTCGTGTCCGTGATGCGGATAATCGCCGTGGTAGAAGTAGTATCCGGTACAGCCCAGTAATAGCTAAAAACGTTGGCGGTCATGGTGCCGATCGTATCCCACGTCTGGCCGCCATTGAGCGATAACGCAATAGTCTTTTGAGCGCCAATGCCCACACCGGTCCAGGTGACCTGGAAGTTTTGCGTACCCTCCGCAATGACTTCACCAGAGGTGGGAGTAGTGACGGTAATTTGGTTCGAATGGATCGTAAACATCCCGCTCGTTCCGGTATCGCCATTCAAATCGGCGATGCGGATCATCGCACGAGTCGAAATGGAATTTGGAACGTTCCAGCTAAAGGTAAAGCCATTCGTGGTATCTTTGCCGATTGTTGTCCACGTCGCGCCGCTATCGAGCGATAATGAGAACGTCTTTTGCGGGCTCAGGCCCGTACCGGTCCAGGACCACATGATCTGGTAGTTTTGTTTCCCTTCGACTACCATTTCGCCACCGGCAGGCCGAAGTACAATGATTTTGTTCGATCGAATCGTAAAGAGGCCGCTCTTGCCCGTATCGGCATTCATATCGATGATGCGTACCAACGCTTTTGACGAAACCGTATCTGGAACATTCCAGAGATAGGTGAAGCCATTCGTGGTATCTTTGCCGATTGTGATCCATGTCCGACCGCTATCGAGCGAATATGCAAAGGTCTTTATCGAATCGATGCCGGTTCCCGACCACTTGATCGTATCGTGTTGCGTACCTTCCGCGATCACGGCGCCTGCCGCAGGGGCGATGACGATGATCTTATTCAAAATGATCTTAAAGACTCCGCTCACGCCTCTCAAGTTGTTCGAATCGGTTACGCGAACGAACGCTTTTGTCGAGGTCGTATCTGGAACATTCCAGAGATAAGCAAACGAAGCGGTATCGATGGTAGCGATCGTGGTCCATGTACGCCCGCTGTCGAGCGAATATTGGATCGTCTTCCCTAAGGCTATCCCTGTACCCGTCCATTTGATCGTATCGTATAGTGTCCCGCTTAGGATTGAGTCCCCCAAGGCCGGTTTAGTAACGGTAAGATTGTTGACCACACTGCCGGTATCGGTTGAGATCGACATGTTATTGTTCACCAGGCTAATGTCTCCAGCGGGAGAGGCGAGCGCCCTGCCATTGAGTGAGGAGGTACCATAGAAATGAATTGCGCCGTTCGCGATGATCGTCCCCGCGAAGCTCGAGCCATCGGCTACAGCTACCGCGCCATTGACGAACCAATAGATATTGGCCGCGCGCGCGTTGTTTGCCAGTACGATATGCGTGCCCGCGTTCGCGGCCAACGCCCCACCGATATCGACGATAAAGATGGCGTTTCCATTGCCATGCGCATTGAAGGTGATGGTCCCGCTTGTCGTCGAAGCGCCTCCAGAGCAATATTTGCCAGGATCGAACGATTGTCCGTCCACGATTCCGACGCCGATCACCGTACCGCAGGCCACGGACCCGTCGGCCGTCTGAGCGGCTCCCAGATCGGTTAGCGCTTGTGCCGTTGCGGCGTTGCCATGATTATAAGTGCCGGTATAAGTGCTCGGAGGGAACCCAGTGAGAGGACCCAGCGTATTCCAGCCGACATCGCCGGTCAGAACGGATATGCCGGTGCTGATGATCGATCCCGCGCCGGTGAATACGGCGTAGGTCGAAGCAGTGCCGAGGTTCGGTCGCAATACTTGGGCCATTGCCCCGGAGGAAGTAAGGAGAATGGCAAGGCATGCCAGTAGCCATGCCTTACCCATTCGTAATGTTGTAGAGTGTTTCATAATTGTTGTTAATGCAATGGTTAATAATCCATTAGTTCTTAGTTAGAGGGTGTGGTGCTACCCGTTTCCTGACAAGCCTGAACGACCTTCACGGCGATGCGGCGGTTTTGCGTACGCTCGGCCTCGAGTTCGGTCGCGGATACGTCCGTTCGTTCGCGGACGGCCGGGCGGGTATCGCCGTAGCCGACGGTGCTCGCGATCTTGTCTGGATTTACACCTTGATCGATGAGCCAGCCCTTGATACGAGTGGCACGCTGTTCGGAGAGTTCCTGATTATGCTCGGAAGTCCCTTCCTCGCTTGCGAATCCCTCGATTTCCACTCGGAGCGATGGGCATTGATCTACCAGCGCTTTGATATGGTAAAGGTTGTTCATGTTATTCGGCTCCGCATTGTTGAACTGATCGGTATTCACGATGAAGAGCGTTCCGGGGAAATTAAATACCGTATTTACTTTCGGATTCGAAAGATAAACGGTGTCCGTCGGGTTCTGGATGTAGAGCGTATCCGTGTGAAAGACCGTCGTATTCGTCGTGTAGTTGTTGGTATTGTTATTCGTGGTCGTACCTTCGGCAATCGCCGCGGCCGGTGCTTCATCAGGTGCGAAGATGTAATAACTGAATCCGAGACCCATGGTCAGGTATGCATCCTGACGGTAATTATTCGGATTCGAGTAATCGTCCATCCAATCGGTACCGGTCAAATGCAAAAGCCCCTTGCCGTTGAAGACGATCTTCGGGGTTAAATACATTTCGAACCCGACGCCCATCGCACCGCCAAGGACGTTTTTGCTATACGCATTGACCGCGTTGCCTTTTAATGGCGACGGCGTTGCATTGTCCGGCTCGAAGTTGAGCGCTTCGATTCCGGCCGTGAAATAGGGAACGAACGTCTGAGCTGGAAAGACATTGAACGACGCCATCAAGTCCCAGCCGCCCTCGCGGGTGTGGTTGATCGAGCCGAGCGGGCTTCCGTCGCTGCCCGAGCTGGTAGGGAACATGCGGTTCTCATTGTCGATCATGGCTTGCGTGGTCTTCCACCCCAATACGCCGCCATTGTAGGAGCCGACAAGGGAAAACCAGTCCAGGATGTTCCAACGGATAAATGCATCGCCCTGGAAGTTGAAGCGCGAATCCGTATAATTCCCGTAATACTTATTGCCGCCGGCATCGAAGCCGAAGGCAATGCGGCCCGCTACGGATTGGGCCTTGGCACTCGGACTTGCGAGCGCGATAATACCGAAAGCAAGCAGCACGAGGCTGCGATATTTTAGTTTTTGATTTTTCACGATGGTTGTTTTTTATGAATGAATGAGCACTGCAAGTTTGAATCCGCAGTCGATGGACCGTGCTTTCGATGGCACGGCGGTTTACAAGTAAGGCTTAGTAGAAGGGGAAGGGACGAGAGTCCGGATGATCGTTCATCCGGTTAATTCCGGTCGGTTCGGCTCGAACAGCGTCTTTGCGTGTAAGGAACAACGTTGGTTCGTTGCTCACATAAATTCGATACAAAAAGGTGGCCGCTACCTTCGAAAAGTGTTACATAACTTTGGATAAAAGTTACATCATTCACACATTCCCGAATGGGGTTCTAAAGGTCGAGTCGTTTTCAGTGTACCGGCTTTATTGCCGATGTATTCGATCTTCAGGATTAGCCACTTCTGCCTCGACTATACGCAACGCCGTGCCAACTCCACAAATCATTGAATTTAAGCCGCTCTGGACGCATTCAGTCCGAAATTATTTTATTTGAATTGAATTGTTTTATTTGAACCAGCATGGCCGAGGATGCTGGACGCCCGCATCGCCGAGGATGCTTCGCGCGTAAAGTAACCAATCTCGGCGGGAGCGTGTTTTGAAATCTTCTCATGGCATTTCAACCGTACATTTCGATCTCCAGCGCACTCAAGCGGCTTCGAAGCTCGGACTTTCATTTGTTCGATGCGGCAAGCCGCCGTATTGCGTGGGATTCGATTATGGCCTCGGGTTCCAAGAAGCAACTCCAGGAAGCAAATGAGGCGAGGGACCTTTTTGCATTTCCAACCACTCCCGCGCCCGGCGAGGCGGTCTCGGAATAATAACGAGAGGGCCGTTTTCGAGGCTTGCTTGCGGTTAACTTATTATTCTCCGCGAAAGCAAGAATTCATGCAAAAGGAAGGAGTGATTGCGGAACCGATGAGGTTCGGTTATGACGGAGGAATCCAATTATGTTTCATTTCACGCCTTTACGCCTTTACGCCTTTACGCCTTCACGCCTTCACGCCTTCACGCCTTCACGCCTTCACGCCTTCACGCCTTCACGCCTGATGCGGTTTCCGGTGTATGGTTCCCACTGACAACGTCTATCGAAAGAAAGGAGAGGTAGCGCCATGTTATATGAATTTCTGACACGCGAACGAGCCCCGATTCTCGCACAATGCGAGCAGGAGATACTAAGCTTCGGAGGAACAAAACAGGCGCTTGGCCCAGCGGATGACAGTTGGCACATCTTCTACGATGAACTGATCGACCTGTTGCAGCGCGACCAGCCCTTCGAATTCCACACCGAGAAAGGCCTTCATAAAGTGGAGGCCGAGAAACATGGCAAAGAGTACCTGCGGCTGGGATATACGGTTTCCGAAGTCGTTCACAGTTACGGAGTCATTTGCCAAGCGATCACGGATTTCGCGGCGAAGCTGGATTATCCCATCACCTCACGCGAGTTCCGGCAGCTCAATCTTTCTTTAGATACCGCTATCGCCGAAGCGGTAACGGAATTCGAAAAAGTAAAATCGGAAGAGCGGGACGTGAAGGAGACCGAGCGGCTTGGGTTCCTTGCCCATGAACTGCGCAACAGCCTGCAGACCGCATCGATCTCGCTCGAGATGATCGAGGGCGGAAGCTTTGGCGCACGGAGTAATACGGGCGGCGTACTTCAGAATAGTTTGCAGCGGATGGCGGAGTTGATCGATACCGCGCTCACGGAAGTCCGGATGCGCGTCGAACCAACGGTGCATCTTCAAAGAATTCCCGCGTTCGAGATTATGAGCGAAGTGGGAATGACTTCGGCTTTCTCCGCGCGCTCACAGAACCTCACCTTACAAATGCAGGGCTTCTCCGACTTAGAGGTCATTGTCGATCGGCAGTTGGTTGTTTCCGCCCTTGCAAACCTGGTGCAGAACGGCTTGAAATTCACTCCCTCTGGAGGGATTGTAAAAGTCCGCGCCCGTAGGGATCGAGACCGCGTCCTCATCGAAGTGGAGGACCAATGTGGCGGCCTTTCGGAGGGCACGATCCAGGAGCTTTTTAAGCCATTCGTCCAAAAGTCTGCGGATCGCACGGGTGTGGGGCTTGGCCTCACGATCAGCCGCAGAGCAATCGAACTCTGCAAGGGCACACTTCGAGTCGAGAATCTCCCGGGAGAAGGCTGTATCTTTATCATTGATTTGCCGGAAGCCCCTCGGCAATAATGCCGATAGTTGGCGCGAATATTACATCACAATATAGCTTTCCTCCTCAACACTCCTCCAGCATGTTACACGACTTCTTGACCCGCGAACGCAACTCCATCCTTATGGTTGCGAAGCAGAAAGCTAATGAGACACAAGGGACACGCCTGCGATCGACCGCCGTGGAAGAGGGTTGGGGAATCTTTTTCGATGAACTTGTCGGTCTCATGACGCGTGACGAGCCGTTCGAATTCCATGCAGAAATGGGCCTTCATAAAGCGGAGGCCGAGAAACAAGGCAAAGAGTACCTTCGGCTGGGATATACGGTTTCCGAAGTCGTTCACAGCTATGGGGTCCTCTGCCAGGCTGTGACATCGTTGGCAGGAAAGCTTAATGTCGAGATCACGCCGCGCGAGTTCCAGCAGCTAAATTTATCGCTCGACACCGTGATTGCCGAAGCGGTAACGGAATTTGAGAAGGACCGTAGAAAAAATGTCGATCGCGAAGAAGTCGAGCGGCTCGGGTTTCTCGCCCATGAGCTTCGAAATTGTTTACAATCCGCGACGATCTCGCTCGAGATGATCGAGAGCGGCAGCGTCGGTGTTCGGAGCAGCACCGGCGCAGTGCTGCAGGAAAGCCTGAAAAAAATGGCGGATCTGATCGATACCGCGCTTACGGAAGTCCGATTGCGTTCCGAACCGAAGGGCTATTTCCAGCGAACTCGGGTATTTGAACTAATGAGCGAGGTGGGTGTGACGTCTGGCTACGACGCCATTTCCCGAGGGGTCACGCTGCTAATGCAGGGGTATTCCAATATTGAGATTGATGTCGATCGGCAGTTGTTCGTTTCCGCGCTCGCGAACTTAGTGCAAAACGCCTTGAAATTCTCCAAACCCGGCGGAGTCGTGCAAGTCCGGGCGCGCGAAGAGAATAACCGAGTTTTAGTCGAGGTGGAAGATGAGTGCGGTGGCCTGCCGGAAGGGAAGATCGAAGAGTTGTTCGAGCCAGGTGTCCAGAAAAACAAGAACCGAACCGGCATGGGGCTTGGCCTCTCGATCAGCAAACAGGCCATCGAACGGAATAATGGTACGATTCGAGTCGAGAACCTTCCCGGCAAAGGGTGTAAATTTATTATTGATCTGCCGAAGCCGGCGGCCACAGTTACTGCCCGAATGGTGCCTCTCGACGGCCTGAAAAGCGAGCCCGTTATGACGAATTGAACCCGGCGCGGTCTTAGCTCTTCTGCATATTATTCTAATACCCTGCTAAACATGCTGTATGAATTCCTGACGCGCGAACGCGATACCATTCTCACCGCCGCAAAACAGAAAGCATCGGAGGCCCGATGGGCAAGAATCTCTACGGATGCTGAGGGTGACGGATGGGGTGTTTTTTACGATGACCTAACAGGGCTTCTGAAGACCGAGGAGCGAGGAGCCGCCGATGGCGCTAAGAGTGCTGAGCCGGCGATTCCCGAAAGAAAAGGAAAAGAATATCTCCGCCTTGGGTATGCGATCTCGGAGGTTGTGCAGAGCTTTAGTATTATTTACCAGGCTATTACTGAATCGGCCGTAAAGCTTGCGTACGAGATAACCCCGGATGACTTTACGAAGCTCAATGCGTCGTTCGATTCCGCAGTTGCGGAAGTGATAACCGAGTTTGGGAAAGTTCAGACAGAAGCGCAGGACGCTCAAACGGATGCGCAGGACCAGAGGGAAGCAGAGCGGCTCGGTTCGCTTGCACATGAGTTGCGTAATAGCCTCCAGTCCGCAACGATTACGCTCGAGATGATTGAAGGTGGAATCATCGACGTGAAGAGCAAGACGGGCGGCGTGCTCCATAGCAGTCTGGAAAGCATGACGGAGCTAATCGACCGTGCGCTCGCCGAAGTGCGATTGCAGATCGAACCGGCAGTTCGGCTTCGGAAAATCCGCCTGTTTGACGTTCTGAGTGAAGTGGGCGTGACGGCTGGCTATCAGGCGCGGATGCGCAAGCTTACGCTGCGAATGCAAGCAGGCTCAGGGCTCGAGGTACTGGTTGATCGGCATTTGCTCATCTCGGCTCTCTCTAATCTTATCCAAAACGCTTTAAAATTCACGAAGCCGAATGGGACTATTCAAGTGCGGGCGCGGCAAGACAAAGACCGGGTTCTGATCGAAGTCGAAGATGAGTGTGGAGGCCTTCCAGGAAAAATCGAGGACTTGTTTGAGCCAGGAGTGCAAAAGGCTGAAGATAAGACTGGCATGGGGCTGGGGTTGACGATCAGCCGTCAGGCGGTCGAGAGAAATAAAGGCGAGTTGCGAGTCCAGAACCTACCCGGCAAAGGCTGCATCTTTATTATCGACCTTCCGAAACCAGCCGCCAAGTAGCCGAGCGGGAGTGAGCGCGATGGCAGACCCAAACAACGAGCACTCTAGCTCATGGCAAATGTCTCCGGAGCATCCACATCGTTCGACTCTCTACTTGCAGGAGGCCTGTCACGAGATAATCTGCAGTGTCGTCATCACGGGTCGATTTGCGATTGACATCAAAGTTTCCCTTAAGAAGGGTTGCCACTGCTTCGCGGTTTTTTCGCGCGAGCTCACTCAGGTCGTCGGTCCCGAGGCTGAGAGGGATCGTTTCGTTCGGCTGTAGGTCTGGGATGACCGTCATTTGAACTGCCAGAACTGGATCCATTTTCACCCGTGGGGGCATGGAGTTTCCCAATGAATTAATGGGTTTCGGCATTTTATTCATGATTGTTCCCCGTGCATGATTTTTTTCTCTCGAATTGATTATAGGATGCTCTGGGGGAGTATGCGCCCTTTTAGTGCTATTTTATGGCGTTGGATAGCCCGAAGAACGACTGCCACGGCTGCAATGACGAGCAGAAGATAAATAAAGCCACCCATCGTGTGCGAAGTGGTTACTCCAAGCACCCAGAGTAGAACCGCAAATACGATGATATTCGATAGCATAAAAGTCTTCCCATAATAATATAATGGCTGATTCAAAAATTTAAGAGGGTGTGAAATACGCACGCTCACGGATTGACCTCGCTTGAGAGTTCCTTCGAGGAGTGTGTAATCCACAAGCGTGCCATGTTTTTGTTCCTGCTCGCCGAAGACCCTGGTCGCCCTCCGTTTCGGAGTATCCAAAGGAGCTGATGATTTCCCTGTTTCATCGTATTCCTTCGCGCTGCATTCGCCCGGCACGGTTTTACATGTTGTGTGATTATCAATTCCACCGTCGAACGCGAAAACAAAGGAGAGAACGAAAACAAAGGAGAGAACGATGATGTTAGAAAGAAATGCGATAACCGGGTTAGAGCCCTCTTTATCATGATTCATCGTAATTACGCAGCCCATTATTATGGAGCTATTGTTGTTATCGCTATTGGCTTTTTATCCAACGTCCCCGTAAAAGCACAGCCCACCGACACCGTTCGAAGCAGCGTCCGTGATTCCATTTCGAAGGTCGCCAACGATTCCGTATTGAAGAGTACTCGCGATTCTCTCTCGAAGAGCGGTTTTGCAGGAGCGCCTTATGTTCAATACGCTCCGGAGACCGGATGGGCCGGCGGCCTCGTCGGATTTTATTATTTCCATCTCTCGTCCGACACGCTTTCATCCGATTCCGGCAGCCTTCGAGCGCTGCCCTCCGATATTTCGGGTGGCACGATGTATGCGCAAAAGCATCAATTCTTCATCGGGATTCTCTACGATCTCTATGTAAGGCATGACTATCATTTCAGCGGCGGGTTCCACTACGAGCAATATCCGCTCGATTTTTATGGAGTTGGCAATTACAGTCCGGCGAAAAGGATCGATAATTATACCCCGCTGAAGCGAGGTACGGATTTCATCTTTACCAAAAATCTCTCGCGCAGTCCGACTGGTGAGGGACTGAACGCCGGAATCGAGGGCGAATTCCGCTATGACGGGATACTCAAGTCAGATTCCGGAGGACTTATTGCCAACGGCCAGGAGCCGGGCGCGCGCGGCGGAAATTCCAATGGCCTCGGAGCCATTGTACTTTACGACAGCCGTGATAATATTTATTCCACGCACGCGGGACAATACGAGGACTTGGAAGCGGAGTTCTATGGCCGCGCACTTGGGAGCAACTTTACTTTCAGCCGTTATACACTGGACCTCCGGCGCTTTATTCCGCTTGCAAAAGATCAAACGCTCGCCGCTCAGTTCTATGCCCAGTTGGTAAATGGCGATGAACCTTTTTACGAGATGGGGGGTCTCGGCGGCGACTCGAAATTGCGCGGCTACTATCTTCTCCGCTTTCGGGAAAACGATGCGATGCTGCTCCAAGCCGAATACCGGTTCCCCATTTGGTGGCGCTTTGGCGGGGTTGTTTTTGCCGGCGGCGGTGAAGTTGGCCACGTCGTTTCGGACTTCACCGCTCGCGGCATTCACCCCTCGGCGGGCCTTGGTCTTCGATTCCTCGTCGTGCCCGAGGAGCATCTCAATGTCCGCATAGATTACGGCATCGGCACAGATGCGAGCGCGCTGTATCTTTCCATTCTCGAAGCGTTTTGATTTCGACTAGCCTCGCCTATTAATTTTCGCGGCTATCCGTTGCCAAAGGAATCGCGGGCCTATCCAAGCCTGGATTTTAGCTCTTTCTTCGCCTCGTTGACTTTTTCCGTGACCACATCGCTAATATGGCCGACGCTCTCCTCGATGTTCTCGGCTACTTCGCTCGCGATGGCCTCGCCTTTGCGGCGAAGATTCCGTCGCAGGACGGTCCCTTTATGCGGCGAAAAGAGTGCGCCGAAAGCGGCGCCGATCGCGCCTCCAGCCACAAGGCCAAGGACGAGATTAAGTCTATTTTTCATGGAGTTGGATTTAGTTTTGGATGGCATGGTGATTAAGTAAGTAAAAAACGCTTTTTCTCATTCATAGCCGCTCTTGATGACCGTCAGAATCATCTTGAATCGCTCGTTTGCCCGAAAAATATTTGGCCGGTGCGCCGGAAGAATGATGCCTTCTCCCGTCCCGAGCAAATTCGATACCCCATCGATCACGATCTCGGCATTGCCGTCGATAATTTGCGCGAAGGTATCGAAGGGAGAGGTTTTCTCCGTCAAACCTTCTCCCGTGTCGAACGACATAACGCTGATATTACCCGTCGTTTTCTTGATAATCGTTTTAATGAGCACGGCATTTGGTACATATTCGATGATTTCCACAATAATCACGCCTTTCGATTTTTCTAATTCGTACTTGTTAATAGTTCCGGGTCCCGGTATACTACGAGCGACGCGCCCTTTTTCTACGACGCCGATATTCCTATGACCGTCTCCACTGATTGGGAGGGCGATCAAACTTTTGGATTTCTTGGGTAACGGCTTGGTATTGCTTTTCTTCATGCTATTTTTGAGAGGTGTATCATTGAACTAATAACAAGCTGTAATCTAAGGTCATGGCATCGTTGACTTTCATCGTACCAAGCAGGAAGGATGGACGTGCCATGTCATATTTCGAAAACGAAAGGGGGAGTGAACCGCTGCATGAAATCGTGCCGTCCGCGTTGAACGCCGCGGATGCGCGCAGCGTAGTGGCGTGTGTTACCCCTGCCATCGTGAGATTCCCGTGTAGCAAGATTAGATAATGGTCGTATCCACTTGCAATGAAACTGGCCGAAGTGAGTGCAAAGCTCACATTTTCGAACTGGTCCGCCTTGAGTGCCTTGTATGCATCCTTTTCTATCTCGCGGCTGGTACTTTTGAGGTTACGGACCGGCACGTTAAGCGAAAAGCCGGTGATGGAATGGAGTTGGTTATCCGAATCCACCGTGAAATTTGCGGTGCCGGTAAAGACGCTGGTGGTCATTCCCCAGTTACGCAAGCTCGATGTTCCCTTAAGATTCAACACGGAATTGCCCCCGATTTTGTAGCTCGTTTGAGCGATTGCCGCTTGCGAAATTACAAGGCAAATGGCGATGCCCAGCGCATTGCGAATCCAATTTAAAAATTTCATTTTATTAATATCTTTCTTTGCATAATGCCCGAAGAGGTGCCGGAACGCTTGTCGATAGAATACAAATATACGGCCGCGATCGTGAAAAAACGTTACATAACTTTGGAAAAAAGTTACATCATTCACACATTATTGAGTCAAGGTCATTTCCCTGACAGATTCCTACCATACATAATTACCAGAGTTCCGATGGGCGTTGTCCGGAAAAACCCCTCGACGGCAAACATTGAGAGCCGAATACAGCCATGGCTTCCTGGCGTGACCGGTACGTTTGGCTCGCCATGCATCGCAAAACCACCCATAATGTACATCGGGTCGAACATACTATCGAGCGGACTTTTTTTCAAACCGTCACTTTGTGATAGTATCGTTTTCGCCGCGAATTCTGGCCTCGTCTGTCGGAATTTGCTTCCCACCGCTGTACTCCGCCGTGTCTGAGTGGCCCAGCGCGCTGCTAACGGGAATCCATCGTGGTCTTAGGTAACCTTTGTATGCCCGTTTTCTTTTACGGACAGAGGTGTGTCCGCGAATGGTGCCGAAATGAACTTCGGTTTTAAATGCCAGTTCTCCTTAGTCGATAGTCCCTGCTTTTGAAGGACCTTTTGGAGGTGAGGTTCGAGCTTGCGGTCGATGGCCTTCTCATGGATTCGCGTGACCAGATC
>DASRZC010000168.1:0-56814 GCA_035686785.1 Kapaibacterium sp. (SeqCode) | reverse complement strand
GGGCGCTACGCGCCATATTTTCCCTATTGTCATTCCCGCGAATACGGAAAATCCAGACTTAATCAGAATTCCTTAACTCATCTCTTCGGGGAGAGGGATCGCTCCTCCCGGAAGCGGTATCGCAGGTTCCACGGCGGAACTCCAAGCGGTCGATGGGAACAATACTTTTTTCTTTTCCTGCATCGTTAAATACACTACCAATCCTATAATGCTGGAAAGAAAAATGACAGTGATCGCCGTAGTACTTATACCGAAGCCGCCGACGCTCGGGTCTTGCGTCAGTAAATCTCCCATACAAGCGCCAAGTGGGCGAGTTAAGATGTACGCGAGCCAGAATGCCAGGACCTCGCTCATGTTCGCAAAACGGTGTGCAAGATAAATCACGGCAATCACAGTGACAAACATCAGGGCTGATAGCGCATACCCAAGATTAAGACGTTCCGAGATGAGATCTCCGCCCGAGGTGCCGAGCGCAAACGTAAAGAGAATCGCGGCCCAATAGAACGCCTCTCGCCTGGTTGTGACTATAGTGTGAACCGACAATGTCCGTTCGCTGGCGTACCACCAGATAAACGTCACTATTAATCCTGCCCCGAACAGCATGGAGGTCGTTATTAAGCTAATTCCGAGGTTCTCTGCCAAATTATCCGAGATCAGCGTACCCATTATGCTGATCAAAACCACCGCCACCCAATAAAGCGTCGGGATGTATTTCTTTGCCCGGAACTGAAATAGCAGCACGACCAACAACAATGCGCTCATAACGTAGGAAGTATTGACCAGCCCCAGATTCAGCGTTGTCGAGAGAAAGTCCGCTCCGGTTTCCCCCACAGTGGTCGCCATGACTTTTATGAGCCAGAATACCAGAGTGACTTCTGGTACCTTGTTCAGCATCGTTATAGTTTTTTTATTCATTGGATATTTTCTTGGATGTGTTTTCGAAACTCTGACTGTGTTCGCAATTCGTTTAATCGACGAGCGCTCACGCGCCAAGTTTCAAATATTTCCCATTCTTTGGCATTCTTAAACCGAATTAATCAGAATTTCCTTAACACTTATTAATATTTTCGGCGAGACGATATTCGTGTTCGCGTCGTTTTCCAATACTTCGGAAACGATTCCGCTCACCCAAATCAACTTACCCCGATTTGAAACTGCGACGGATTCACATTAGCCTTACGCTTGCAATCGTCCCCCTGCTGCTTCTGGGCACCGCATCCTTTGTGCGCGCCCAGCGGGCGCTCACGCTCGATTCGGCAGTAGCCTTCGCATACGAGCATGCGCCGCTCGTGCATGCCGCCGCGCTGAACGTCGAGGAAGCGCGGCTTGCGTACCACGAAGCGGAGCTCGCGCCGTACCCCCCGCTCGAATATAATGTTGGCGGAAGTTATGCGCCTTCAGGGCGGTATTTTGGCTACGATCCCGTGGTCACGAACGAAGGCGTGCTGAACGGACAGCTCACGGTGCAGCATACAATCTATAATGGCGGCGCCTACGGAATTCAAAAGCGTCAGGCTGCACTCGACGTGACCCATGCGCGGACGGGGCTTGCGCTCACGCGGGAGGATTTGCGGTTCGATGTAACACAAGCATTCGAAGAAGACCTTCGCGCGCGGATGGATATTGCGATTGAACAGGAAAGCGCCACGGAACTCCAGAGCTATCGCGATCTCGTCGATCGCCTGTTTCACGGAGGAACTTCGCCCTATACCGATCTCCTCAAGACCGAAGTGCAGCTTGGCAACGAGCAAATCGCGCTCGGAAAAGCGCGGGCGAATGAACTTCAGGCGCGCTACGCGCTTGCTTCTCTCATGGGAACTCCGCCGGACACGGCATTTCTCGTGCAGGGAAAATTCGATTCCGCCTTTACCGCTCCGGCAAATAGGATGCGGTCGTACGATTCGCTCGTTACGCTTACGATCGCGCTCGCGCAGAACGAACTCGAGCGCGCGAAACTCGACATCGCGCTGACCCGCGCGATGTCCAAGCCACAAGTCGATGCCAATATCGATGCCGGCCTGCTCACTTCCGTGCAGAATCTCACCGGCCCACCGGATCAGCGCACACCCTTTTGGGGCGCATCGGCCGGCATTTCCGTTACGGGACCAATTTTCGACTGGGGCTTGAATAAAACGCAAGTCGATGAGAAGCAGGTGATCGTGCAAATTCTGGAATCGGAGTTGGCGCAGCAACATCGGGACTTAGTGGCGCAAATTACACAGCTTCTGGTCCTGCTCCAAACTTCTCGTGCGCGCCTCGCGGAAGTGCGCGCGAATTTGCAGAAAGCGCGCGATAGTTACGATTTGGAAAAAGCGAAATATGCCGTCGGCGGCGCGCTGGCCTCCGAAGTGCTCGATGCACAAAAGCAAGTGCTCGATACACGGCTGGCGGAGTTGGAAATCCTGAGCGATCTGGAACAATATCGCGCCCAGCTTCGGCACCTCACCGCGGCGCCAAGCCCGAATACCAATGCGAACAATGGAAAATAATTATTTCGAACAGCGAAGAAGTCCTATCCTTTTAGGCGCCGTGCTGCTTTTGCTTCTCGGCATCGTCGCGGGCTGCGGCAAAAAGGACTCGGGCGAAGACGATGAAGCGGCGCCCGCCGTGGTTGCAAAAGTCGCTGTCGAAGCGACGCAAGTCACCACCGGGAACGTTCCCGAACAGCTCGTCGTGACGGGACATACCGAAGCGACGCGGCAGGAAAAACTCGTTGCGCCGATTGCCGGAAGACTGCTCACGCTAAATGGCCTTGAGGGAGATTATGTGAATGCGGGCGAACTCGTGGCTACCATCCAGTCGAAAGAAGCGCAATCGAGCCAGGAGGGAGCGCAGGTTATGCTGGCCGAGGCGAAAACACCGGCCGAACGCGCGCAAGCCGAACGAATGATCGCGCTCGCGAAGAAAGATCAGAATGGAATGCAGGTTCGCTCGACGATCTCGGGCCTTATCGCGACCCGTTCGGCTAATCCCGGAGAGTTCGTTGCCGAAAATCAGGAACTTCTTTCCATTATTGCGATGAATGACATTGTCTTCGTTGCGGACGTCCCACTCTTCGATATGCCGCGCATTCGCATTGGCGAACCGGCAGCGATTACGCTTCCCAGCCTCGGTGCTACTTCCGCTCCGGTCGAAGCTCGCGTATTTGCAATTAAGCCCGATGCCGATTCCACGAGCCAGGCTGCGCAAGTTATCTTTCAATTCCAAAATATACCGGCCTCCTTCGTTCGTGCGCTCCGCACGGGCATCGCCGGCACGGCGACGATCACCTTCGACGTGCTTCATCAAGCTATGCTTGTTCCCAAAAGCGCCGTGCTCCGCAACGATGAAACGAACGTGCGTACCATCGTGACGTTCGGCCCGGATTCCCTTTCGAAGAGTGTCGTCGTTCAGACCGGACCGGAAATGGATAGCCTCGTTTCCGTCCGAAGCGATTCTCTTCGGTCCGGCATGAACGTCATCACCGTCGGCAATTACGCACTCGCTGATTCGACACGCATAACGCTTATCCGCGCACGATGACCCAATGGCTCTCATCGAGCGCGTTAAGCACCACCAAAAGGCGATTCTTTTCACCGCCGCCCTCCTCGTCGTGGGTGGGGTGCTGCTCACGCTCTCGATGCCGGTCGGTCTGTTCCCGGATATTACGTTCCCACGCATCGTCGTCAACGTCGATAACGGTGAGCAGCCCGCCGAACAGGTGATGGTAGAGATCACCAAGCCCATCGAGGCTGTTGTGAATGCGGTGCCGGCCATTCGGCTCGTGCGCTCCGTGACGAGCCGAGGCTCCGTCGAGATGGATGTCTTCCTCGATTGGGGAACGGATGTTGTGCAGACGATGGAACTATTGCAGGGGGAACTTGGAAATATCCGTTCCCAATTGCCCCAGACCGCGAGGATTTCGGTCCAGCAAATGAACGCCTCCGTCGTTCCCATCGAAGGATATAGCCTGACTTCGAACACTCTTTCGCAAGTTCAGCTTCGCGATCTTGCGCTCTATACGATTCGTCCCGCGCTGCTGCAAATTCCCGGACTCGCGCGCGTTAATGTGACGGGCGGCGACATCCGGGAATTTTGGGTGACCGTCGATCCCGCTAAACTCGCCTCTTATCATCTCGATATTCGCCAGGTGGACGATGCCATCGAAAAGGCAAACGTCGTCGCTTCGACAGGATTGGTCGAGAATAATTATCAACTCTATCTTTCTCTCGTCGATGGACTACTGAAAAACACGGACGATATTTCGAAGGTCACCGTCACCACCTTCGATGGAGTTCCCGTGCATGTGGGCGACCTGGCTCGCGTCTCACCCGCCGTTCAGGAGCAATACATTCGTACGACCGCCGAAAGCAAACCCGCGGTGCTCCTCGATGTTTTTAAACAACCGACGGGAAGCACAGTGCGCATCGGACTCGCAGCGAAGAAAAAGCTCGCAAGCCTGAAACTGCCTCCAGGAATTCATTTCGGAAATTACTACGATCAATCCGGCTTTATTCACCAGTCTATTTTAAGCACGCGCAACGCGATCCTCATTGGAATTCTGCTGCCGATGCTGGTGCTCTTCGGGTTTCTTCGGAGCTGGCGCACCACTTTGGTACTCGCGATCGTCGTCCCTGCAACAATCGCCTGCACGTTTATTTTTTTGGGCGCCATCGGGCAGACGATCAACATCATGACCTTAGGGGGCATTGCCGCGGCGATCGCCCTTATCATCGACGATTCTATTATTATCATCGAAGATATTTTCACCCACTTTGCGCCGGAACACACGAGCAACAGCCAATTTGCTTATACATCCGCGGCACGACGATCGCTCCGCGCGCTGATGCCTGCCATCATCGGCTCGACCTTGAGTACGATCGTCATCCACATTCCGCTGGGTTTTTTGGGCGGACTTACGGGTGCATTCTTTCGCCCGCTTTCGATCACAATGGTCTTCGCACTGCTGCTGTCGTTCCTCTTTTCGATTACGCTCGCGCCACTGCTGGCTTCGCTGCTCGTTCGCACCAAAGACATTCAGCACGAAGTGAAGCGCGAACAAGCGCCCGGCCGCATTTTCCGCATTTATAAATCGTGGATGGACGTTCTGCTCCGCTTTCGATGGGCTTCCATAGTGATTGTGGTTGCCATACTCGGAGTTACATATCTCATCTATACGCAGGTAGGCAGCGAGTTCATGCCGGAGATGGACGAAGGCGGCTTCGAAATTGAATATACCTCTCCTCCGGGAACTTCGCTCACGGAGACGAACCGAATGCTCGAAAGTGTTGGAACGATTTTGCGAGCAACGCCGGAAGTCGAATCCTATTCGCGCCGCACGGGATCGAAGCTCTCCTTCATCCTCTCCGAGCCGAATACGGGGGACATTCTCGTGAAGTTGAAATCCAATCGTTCCCGTGAAACGGAAGACGTAATGAACGCCATTCGCGATAGCGTCGCCCACGTCCAGCCCGCGCTCCATGTGGAATTCGAGCAAGTGTTAGAGGACGTGATCGATGAACTTGCGAACAGCCCCAGGCCGATCGAGATCAAACTGTTTAGCGAGGATGTCGCATTGCGCGACAGCACAGCTGCCGAAATCGCTCGCGCCATCGCGCCGGTTCGAGGCGTTACCGATCTTTTTAATGGCATCGTCATTTCTGGTCCGTCCCTCATCTTCACCGTCAATCCGAGCAAGGCGTCCTACTATGGACTCACAACGAGCGACGTGCAGGAACAACTCGAAACGATGATGGAAGGAACAGTCCAATCGAGTGTGCAGATGCCGGAAAAACTCGTCGGCATTCGTGTCCAATTCCCGCATTCCTATAGAACGAACCTCGATTCGATCTCGCATCTTACACTTACCGGAGCAAACGGCGCGCTCGTGCCAATCGAAGCGATCGCGCGCATCACTCGGACCACCGGCCAGCCGGAACTCGATCGCGAAGGCTTCCGCTCGTATGTCGCGGTCACGGCGCGGCTTGAAAATCGCGATCTTGGCAGCACGATGGCGGATATTCAAAAAACGATCGCCGGCATTCACATTCCCGCAGGCATTCAACTACAATATGGCGGCGTCTATGAAACGGAACAACGTTCCTTCCAAAGCCTCCTGGTGGTGGCATTGATAGCCCTGCTCCTCGTCGCGCTCGTGCTGCTGATCGAATTCCGAGAGTTCAGCGTGGTCCTTTCGGTTCTCCTTGTCACGCTGTGCTCGACGATCGGCGTGATGTTTGCGCTCTGGGTTACCGGCACGACAATCAATATATCGAGCATTGTGGGAATGATTCTGATTATTGGCATTGCCGGCGAAAAAGCAATCTTCATCATGCACTGGTCAAAGCAGCCGGAGCTTGCGCGGCTCGGAACAAAAAATGCGCTGCTCGAAGCCGCCCGGCATCGCGCGCGGCCCATCCTGATGACTTCGATCGCCGCCATCCTCGCGCTCCTGCCACTCGCGATTGGCTTCGGCAGCGGAGCGAAAATGCAGCAGCCGCTGGCCATTGCGATTATCGGCGGGTTTTTAGTCGATAGCATTTTGCTCGTCTTCCTAATGCCGATGCTCTATCTGCTGATGCACGGCGAGCAGGCGCCGATCTCCGAACGGTCGCGGGAAGGAGGGAGCACGTTATGAAATTCTTTGTCGGAATAAAAGAAAAAAAGAGCTTCATAGATAAAGCATTCCATATCAGCCTTGTGCTAAAGGGAATCGATGGCGCTTTGGAACTAATCGGTGGCGTGCTGTTCCTGTTTCTGAAACCGGCCACGATCGGCACGGTCACCGGCTTCCTCACGCGGCACGAATTGGCGGAAGACCCGAAAGATTTTCTTGCAAACCTTCTACTCCACCTCGCCCACAACTTGTCCGTCAGCTCGGAACTGGTTGCGAGTATTTATTTACTGGCGCATGGCGTTCTCAAAGTCATTCTGGTCGTTGGCTTATTCACGGAACGGCGTGGCTTCTATCTGCCTGCGCTTATCTTCCTCGGATTGTTCATTGCTGTTGAATTGGGGCGCCTTATCGAATCGTTTTCCATTGGCATTTCCCTGCTGATGCTTTTCGATTTATTTGTCATCTGGATGGTCTGGCTCGAATTCCAAAACATCAATCGTACAAATCACTCCGCACAAAGTACTTACCTAAAATGAGCTTCATCGAAAGCGTAAAGCATCATCAGAAAGCCATCCTTTTCACCGTCGCGCTTCTCATCGCGGGCGGTGTGATGCTCTATCTTTCGATGCCGGTCGGTCTGTTCCCGGATATAACGTTCCCGCGCATTGTCGTCTCGATCGATAATGGTGAGCAGCCGGCGGAGCGCGTCATGGCCGAAATTACGAAGCCGATCGAAGCGGCCATCAGCGCGGTTCCCGGCACCCGGCTCGTCCGCTCGGTCACGAGCCGCGGCTCGGCGCAAATCGATGTCTTCCTCGCGTGGGGATCGAACGTAACGCAAACGATGGAACTGATCCAGGGCCAGCTTGGAAATATTCGCTCGACGCTCCCGGCGGCGACGAACATCACGGTCCAGCAGATGAACGTCTCCGTGTATCCGATCGAAGGATATAGTCTCACGTCCTCCACCGTTCCTCAGGTTCAAATGGACGACCTTGCGCTCTACACGATTCGCCCGGCACTGCTGCAAGTGCCCGGTGTGGCGAGGGTAGAGGTCACGGGCGGCGAACAGCGAGAGTTTTGGGTGACCGTCGATCCACAAAAACTCGATTATTACCATCTCGATATTCGGCAAGTCAACGATGCAATCAAAAAGGCGAACGTCGTCGCCTCGACAGGATTAGTCGAAAATAATTATCAACTTTATCTCTCGCTCGTCGATGGGCTGCTGAAAAATACGGACGATATCGCGAATGTGACCGTCACCACGTTGAACGGCGTCCCCGTTCATGTTTCCGATCTTGCCTCGGTCGCTCCCGCCATCAAGCCACAATACATTCGAACGACGGCCGCGGGCCGTGAGGCCGTACTCATCAACGTGATGAAGCAGCCGACGGGAAGCACCGTCGCGATTGGGCTGGCTGTCCAGAAGAGGCTCGCGAGCATGAAACTACCGCCCGGAGTTCACATCGAAAATTTTTACGATCAATCGGGCTATATCAATGGCTCGATCGCCAGCACGAGGGATTCGATCATCATTGGCATTATCCTTTCGATGATCGTCCTCTTCCTCTTCTTGCGGAGTTGGCGCATCGCGCTCGTGCTCGCCATCATTGTGCCCGCAACGATTCTCTGCACCATCGTCTGCCTGAATGTGATCGGGCAGACGATCAACATTATGACATTAGGCGGCATTGCCGCGGCCGTTGGGCTTATCATCGACGATTCGATTGTTATTATCGAAAATGTCTTTACGCATTTCGCGCTCGAAAATGCGCGGGTGGGACAATTTATTTTCCTTCCTGCGGCGCGGGCGTCGATCAAGGAGCTGCTGCCCGCTGTCATTGGCTCGACCGCCAGCACCATTGTCATCAACATTCCGCTGAGCTTTCTCGGCGGGATTACGGGCGCGTTTTTCCGTCCGCTCTCGATCACGATGGTCTTCGCGCTGTTGATTTCGTTCGTGTTTTCCCTCACGCTCGCGCCGCTGCTGGCTTCGCTTTTTCTCCGCACCAAAGATATTAAGCGCGAGATTGAAAAAGAAAAGAATCCCGGAAGAATCTTTCGCGCCTATGAATCCGTGATGCACGCACTGCTAAAGTTCCGGTGGGCGTCTATTGGTATTGTACTTGGAATTTTCTTCGTAACCTATCTTATCTATACTCAAGTCGGCAGCGGGTTCCTGCCGGAGATGGACGAAGGCTCGTTCGTGCTCGATTATACTTCCCCTCCGGGCACGTCGCTCACGGAGACGAACCGAATGCTGATGAATGTCGAGCATATCTTGATGAAGGAACCGGAAGTCCAATCCTACTCGCGACGCACGGGGACGCAACTCGGCTTTTTTATCACCGAGCCGAACACTGGCGATTACCTTGTGAAGCTGAAATCGGATCGCGCGCGATCGACCGCCGAAGTGATTAACGATGTCCGAGCGAAGGTACATCATTCGCTGCCCGCGCTCACTATAGATTTCGGCCAGCTGCTCTCCGACATTATCGGCGATCTCGTCAATAGCCCCTCGCCGATCGAAATCAAACTCTTCAGCGACAATATCCCATTGCGAGACAGCACGGCCGCTGAAATCGAACGGGCTATCTCAACTGTGAAGGGAGTGGCCGATCCGTTCAATGGCATCGTCATCTCCGGCCCATCGCTCGTCTTTACAGTCGATCCACGCAGGGCGTCCTACTATGGGCTAACCACAACGGACGTGCAGGACCAACTTCAAACGATGATGGAAGGCTCGGTGGAATCGAGCGTGCAAATGCCGGAAAAGCTCGTCGGCATTCGCGTCCGGCTCCCGAATTCGTTCAAGACCGATCTCGATTCTATTTCGCATATCATGCTCACCGGGGCGAATGGCGTGCTCGTGCCCGTCGGAGCTGTTGCGAATATCACGCGCACCACGGGCGAGGCCGAACTCGATCGGGAAGGATTTCGCTCCTACGTCGCCGTCACCGCGCGTTTAGAAAATCGGGACTTAGGCAGCACGATGAAGGATATTCAGAAAAAAATCGCCACTATTCATCTTCCGCTGGGCATTCAACTCGAATACGGCGGAGTGTATGAAACGCAGCAACAGTCGTTTCAAAATTTAATGGTTGTGGCAATTCTCGCCCTTCTCTTGGTTTCACTCGTGCTTCTTATCGAGTTTCGGGAATTCAGCGTGCCGGTTTCCATTTTGTTTGTCACGCTCTCCTCGTTGGTCGGCGTGATGTTCGCGCTGTGGGTCACGGGGATGACGCTTAACATATCGAGCATGGTCGGCATGATTATGATCGTCGGAATTTCCGCCGAGAATGCGATCTTCATCCTTCACGAAGCGAAGCAGCCGGAACTCGCGCGCTTCGGCACTCGAAAGGCGCTCATCGAAGCCGCGCGGCACCGGGCACGGCCGATTACAATGACGACGCTCGCCGCAATTCTCGCGCTCGCACCACTTGCCCTCGGCTACGGGCAAGGCTCGCAGATGCAGCAGCCGCTTGCCATCGCCGTCATCGGCGGATTTTCCGTGGTCAGCATTTTGTTATTCTTCCTTCTTCCCATGCTGTATCTCATGCTGCATGGAGAGCGGAAAAACTTAAATCCAAAACAACAATGAATCTCTTTTTCTCTTTGATTAAACGCATCGCACTCGCGTCGAGCGTTCTTTTTTGTTTATGCGCGCCGGCGATGGCGCGAAATCCGATCCATTATCATCTTCTGAAAAAAGTTCTCATCGGCGGCGAAGGCGGATGGGATTATCTTTCCGCCGATCCACAGCACCGCAAGCTCTACATCGCGCACTTTACCCAGGTCGATGTTTACGATCTCAATCGCGATAAGATCATCGGCCATATTTATAATACCCAGGGCGTGCATGGCATTGCAATCGCCGAGCGGGACGGGCATGGCTTCATCTCCTGCGGGATGTCGAATTCGGTCCTCATGTTCGATCTCAAGACCCTCGATACGATCAAGCGAATTCCAGTCGGTGAACATCCCGACGCGATTATTTACGATTTCGACACGCGGCATGTCTTTGTGATGAATGCCAAAAGCGAGAGCATCACCGTTCTTAATGGTTCCACGGGTGCCCTCGTCGCCACAATCCCGTTGCCGGGAAAGCCGGAATTCGCCGCCTCCGACGATCACGGGCATGTGTATGTCAATCTCGAAGACAAATCGGAAATCGTGAAGATCTCTGTGGGCAACAACACCGTGGAAAAAGCGTGGCCTGTCGCGCCGGGCGAAGAACCATCGGCGCTTGCGATGGACCGGGGACGCGACCGTCTCTTCATCGGCTGCGCCAATGAGCGCATGGTTATTATGGACTCACGGGACGGGCATGTCATTACTTCACTTCCCATTGGCAAAGGCATCGACGCCGCGGTATTCGATCCCTTTACCGATCTTGCCTTCGGCTCGTGCGGCGAGGGCACGACGACCATCGTCCGCGAAATTTCGGCGGACAGCTTCGCGGTCGCGCAGTTGCTTCCGACCGAGCGCGGCGCGCGCACCATCGAGCTCGATACACACACGCATGATATTTACGTCGTCACTGCAAAATTCGGCCCGGCGCCCGCGGCCACGGCCGATCATCCACACCCTCGGCCATCCATTATACCGGGAACGTTTACGTTGCTGAAGTACGGCCCAGCAAAGCATTAAGGAATCGCTGATGAAGCTTGTCATTCCGAGCGGAGCAAATCGGAGCGAAGCGAAGATTTGCGGAGTCGAGGAATTTTCGGTAATTCACCTGACAGCTAAACTTCACGAGATTCCTCGACTCCGTTCGGAATGACACGACTTAATCAGCGCATCCGGAAGCGAGGATGTTTTTTAAAGTATCGGCAGTTTCATTTTCTTTGTATCGAACACCTCGGCTTCCGGATGGTCTAAGTAATGCAGCACTTCTTCCCAGGAGCCGTGAAAAATCGCCATGGGGCGATCATTCAACTTGTGCTTGAGGCCAAGCGGCGTTTCGTCGTCCAGGAACACATCGTCTTCGTTCAGCACATTGGGCGGCAGGAGCAAAAGATCGGTCGCTGCCCGATGTGCGAAATGATGCTCGAAACATCCGCCGGAAAGCAGCCCGGTAACCGTCACATCGGGGCCATATAATCTATTGACGACGACTTCCAAATCGACTTCGAGATTCGGAATCGTTTCCAGCAGCGGGACGATCTCCGTGCGCATGAAGCCGCTGGCGAGCGTGGCCGTCGAAAGCGAAAGCCTGCGCGGCGCGGCGAGCGGCGCATTCTTTTTTATCGTGGCTACTTCGCGCTTCGTTTCCTCGATAAAATCGCGCACCATTCCGACACCATTTTCAAGCTGCGGGTAGCCATCGTAGGATTCTTCATCCGGCACTTCCTGCTCTGCGACGAGGAACCATTCGTCGGAGAGATAGAGCCAGTTTACGCCGCGCTCGGCTCTGAATTTCTTTTGCAAATCGTGGACAAAGCGGACCATGTTGGACGCATAGGACTTGTCCACTTGCTTTAACTCCGAGAGTCCCGTTCGGTGACTCGTGAGACCTACGGGAACGATTGCCATGGTTTGCGCGGCGGAGCCGAGGTTATAAATATCTTCTATTGTTTTTGTCAGGCTATCGCCATCGTTGATGCCGGGGCAGAGCACGATCTGCGTGTGCATCCAAATATCGTTCTCTGCAAGATAGCGGAGTTTATCCAGAATGTGATCGTCCTTGCGAAGCCGCATAAGGCGCTTGCGCACTTCGAGATCGGTCGAATGCACGCTGACGTATTGCGGCATGAGCCGCTGCCGCACGATGCGTTCGAGCGATTTCGGCCCGACGTTCGTCATCGTATTGAAATTGCCATAGAGATGGCTGAAGCGGTAATCGCCATCGCGGAAATAAAGCGCCTTGCGAAGCCCTTCGGGATTTTGATCGACGAAGCAAAACACGCAATCGTTACCGCAGGCCGTCATCTTCATCGGCTCGACGGCAAAGCCCAACTCGTCGTCGTGCTCTTTCTCTATTTCGAGGATGGTGTGTTCGCCACGGAGATACAATTCGAGTTCCACCATCTCGCCGGGGATGTGGAATTTCACGTCGAGTTCGTCGTGAATCGGCTCGCCATTCATGCAGAGCAATTCATCGCCCGCGCGGATGCCAAGTTCCTCGGCAATCGAGCCGGGTTCGATTTTGGTGATGTGAATGCTCATGATTGTGTAGCCGTGACCTTCAGGTCACGGTGTGTTGGTTTGTCAGCAGTGGAATCGCTTCGCCACCGTGACCTGAAGGTCACGGCTACACTGGCTATGCCAATTATCGCCAGCGGCAGCAGGAAGGGATCGACCTTCAGTATTCGATACCGGCTTTGCACGAAAAAGATTGCCGCGACCAATGTGGAATAGACGCAAACGATGAGAATCAGCGATTGTAATTTTTTATTGCGCGTCGTGAAGAGGCCATAAAACCCGAAGGCAAGCATCACCATGCCAAAAATTTTGTACGGCAATTCCATTCGCTGAAACTTATAATGGTATTGCTCCCCCATAATGGGCCGCCCGAACCAATGATACCAAATTTTCTTCGCATCGAGCGTGAGCACTTGAGATGGATGCGTCTCTATCCACTCTGCCGCAAGCGTCAGGCGATAGTGATCGACCTCGATTTGATCGTGCGTTTTCGAATAATCCTGAATCTCCTGAAAATCTTCCTGGCTTTCCGGTGTGGCCGGAAGCGCGCTGAATTCGCCCGTTGCAACTGGATTATTCCCTTCATAAAGATTCATTCCCACGTTCGCGCTCACGAGAACGAATTTATGGAATGTCAGGTAATTCCGAAGCGTCCACGGTGAAACAATCGCGAGCGAAACCAGCGCGGCAATGGCAATCCCCTTCCACGTTTCTTTCGACCAGTTCCATGCAAGAAGCCACGCGCCAACGAGCACCGCGCCCAACATAATATCGGGCCGCACGAGCAGTTGAACTCCAACGAGAATGCCAAACATAATCCACCCACGCCGCGAGGGATTCTTTGAGAGAAGATACGCGCATTCCACGGTCAGCGCGAGCAACAGCAGGTTCAGCGAATTGGGCTCCAGCGTGTAAGACAGAATCCAAAATGGAATATAAAAGCTGAGGGCCGCAAAGGCGAGCAACGCAACACCGGGCGTCGTGAACCTCCGGAAAAAGCGATAGAGTACGAAGCATCCAATCTGCAAAAAAAGCAGGTTCATCACCTGAATTCCGCGCTCCCCCAAACCGAAATAAAGGAACGGGACTTGCAGATAGGTGTAAAGCGGCGTGACATAGCAGGTCGGCCCAACGGCGGTCGTTATGGGGTACGCAAAGACGTAACCCCTGCCCGCCACTATATTTTTCGCAACAAGATATGGTTCCCCATAAATGCTGGGCGCACGAAGATAGAGAAGCTCGAACAGGAGCGAAACCGCGATAATCGCCAGCACGATTCGCCGCTCTCCAATTCTCGTGATGAACGTGTGTAGCCGCTTGCTCACAGGATTGGCAACAGACCTTCCTCTCTTGGCGCTTTGAGAATTTCGAACGGCTCGGCCAGAACGGCATCGCCATTCATCTCCTTCAAACTCGCACGAACAATCGCGCCTCTCGGGGCATCGCTGGTAAGCCGCGCGCGAACATAGTTCCGGCTATATCCTTGCATCCCTTGCTCCACGAGAATTTCAGCCTCGCGGCCAATTTGTCCGGCATGAAAGGCGCGGCGTTTTTTTTCGGAGATTACGCGGAGCAAGCGCGTGCGGTCCCGGCGAATGTGGATCGGGACCGCGTCTGGCATCGTCGAAGCCTTCGTGCCCGGCCGTTCGCTGAACGTAAATACGTGGAGATAGGAAAGATCGAGCGAGCGAATGAAATCGCAGGTCTCTCGAAAGTCCTCGTCCGTCTCGCCCGGAAAACCGGCGATGACGTCCGCGCCAATACAGGCATCCGGCATGGAAGTTTTTATCCATGCTATCTTCGCCTGATAGGTTCCCACTGCATACCTGCGCTTCATCAATCGGAGAATCCTATCGGAACCAGATTGTAATGGAATATGAAAATGGGGACAAAATTTTTGCGAAGCGGCAACGAGATCGATGATGTCATCCGTGAGCAAGTTTGGTTCGATAGAGCTGATGCGAATGCGCGCGGTAATTTCCGGGTCGCGCTCCATCGCGAGCATTAGTTCAAAAAAGCTCGTGCCACTTTTGCGGCCAAAATCCCCGGCGTTTACTCCGGAAAGCACGATCTCGCGGAAGCCATCCGCGCATAGGGCGCGCGCCCTGCGGGTAATGTCTTCGATCTTTGCCGAGCGCGATCCGCCGCGTGCCATAGGTATCGTGCAGAAGGAGCAGGAATAATCGCAGCCGTCCTGCACTTTCAAAAAAGCACGCGTATGGCCATGCCCTTCCGAGGTTTCCGCGAAGTGAAATTCCTTTGTATCGCTAATTTCCGACACGAAAATTCGTGGTCCCTTCGATTTCTCGAACCCGCCTGCATATTGTATCGCGTCTTGTTTTTCTTTGGAACCGAGCACGAGGTCCACGCCCTCGATGCTTGCCAATTCCTCGGGACGAAGCTGCGCGTAGCAGCCGGTCGCAATAACAAAGGCATTCGGGGACTGGCGAAGCACGCGCCGAACGATTTGCCGGCATTCCTTCTCGGCATTTTCGGTGACCGAGCAGGTGTTAAGCACGAATACATCCGTTTCCCGGTCGAATGGAACGAGCGCCAAGCCCCGCTCGACGAAAGAGCGGGCAATCGTGGAAGTCTCCGCGTAATTCAGCTTGCACCCCAGCGTATGGACCGAGATTCGTGACCCTTCGACAAGTTCAGGGCGAGCACTGACGGCAATTGGCGGCATATCGCTCCCCGAACGCCCCCTATTCGCATTTTGTGCCTTGATGAAGGAATTTGAACACGCTCCGAGTAGTTGTCACGCCGCCTTTCAATTCCTAATTCGTAATTCGCAATTTGTAATTGAAAAAGGGCCCTTAGCTCAGTTGGTCAGAGCAGTCGACTCATAATCGATTGGTCGCAGGTTCAAGTCCTGCAGGGCCCACCATCAATTTTCAATGACAAATGACCAATGGACGCATTTTTCATTCGTCCTTTGTCATTTCATTCCATTTGTTTACTCACGATTATTGGATGCGGCAGGCGCTCATCGAGGCAGCGAAGGCGTTCGAGCTTGACGAAGTCCCGATTGGCTGCGTGATCGTTCAGGACGAGCGAATTATTGCCAAGGGCCACAATCTTACGGAGCAGCTTAAGGACGCCACCGCTCACGCCGAAATGATGGCGATCACCTCCGCCAGCGCCGCGCTCGAATCGCGATACCTTACGGATACCACCCTCTATGCCACGATTGAACCGTGCCCGATGTGCGCCGGCGCGATCGTCCTCGCTCGGATTCCACGATTGGTCTTCGGCGCGTATGACATCAAAGCGGGCGCATGCGGAACACTCTATAATATTCCCCAAGATACCCGGTTGAACCATCAGGTGAAAATCATTCCCGGTGTGCTGGATAAGGAGTGCGCCGCGCTGATGCAGGAATATTTCAGGAAGCAGAGAAACGTCTGAACCTAAGCCCCGCGAACGGAAGACCGCAAGCCCCTCCCTCTAAAAAATTTAAGATTCCGCGGTCGCAGGTTGTTATACTTGAGTCTCTTCGGGGTTACATTAATACCTTTCGTTAGTTCTCCGCTGTTTTTTAACGCTTTAACCGTTTAGGATCATGAGTGAAACTCGTGCGGGATGGTTGTTCCTTCTATTCTCGTTCTCAATAATTAGCGCGGCAAGGGCCGGAACTCATTCCGGGGACACCCCAATGGTCCTTCGAAGCTATCCGATGGCATCGAGCACCGAAGTGCCGGTTGGAACGGACATCGGGATAAGCCTGAATAAGCCATTCGGCTCTTCCGAAGCTACGTTCGTTGTGACCGGCTCGCGTTCCGGAAGGCACTTGGGAACCGTGCGATATTCCGTGGACCGGACTACCATTATCTTTCGGCCCTCCGTCGCCTTCGACCTCAACGAGCGGGTGAGTGTTCTCCTCACGGCACTGCTCCCCGACCAGCGTCCCCTACAAGATTCTTTTTCGTTCCAAACGGTAAGCCATGCACTCGGAAGCCAACTTGTGGTGCGGGATAGCTTCGAAAACGCTACCGCCGGCAAATCGCGACCGCTTGGAAAATTTTCGAACGATCGGGTTCTCAGCCTCGGGCCAATGGTCGATAGCGTTTTCACCCTGGCCCCCACTCCGGGGAAAGTTTATATTTCCATTGTCAGCAGTGACAGAAACGTGGCGGGACTCTCAGTGTTGGATGAGAATGCGAATCTTCTGAAGTTTGTGCCCCTCCAAAATTCGGCCTTCGACTTTCTCCCGCAGCCTAATGGCGAAATGACCTATTTCTCCGGGAGCAAATACTATGGTCTGGATTCCGCATTCAATCTCGTCGATTCGTTTGGATGCGCAAATTCCTATACGCCGGACGAACATGAACTTATCGTACACAAGGATGGCGGATATACCATCCTTGGAGACATGCTCTCAACCGCTGATTTGTCCGCGGCCGGAGGATCGTCGAATGCTGAAATTCAAAGTAATGTCATCCAGACCTTCGATTCGGCTGGTAACCTCTTATTTCAATGGCGGGGAATTGACCATTATAACATAACCGACGCGTCTGGCGTCAGCTTCACGCATAATCCCGTTGACTTCGAGCACGCTAACGCGATTGACATCGATTCCGAAGGTAATTACTTACTCTCCAATCGCCATCTGAGCGAAGTAACCAAGATCGATGGCAGATCGGGCGCTATTATTTGGAGATTTGGAGGCCGGCACAACCAATTTACATCGCTCAATGATACGATCGGAATCAGTTACCAGCATTGCGCGAGGTTTCTTCCAAATGACCACATCCTGCTGTTCGACAATGGCAATTACCACGCCGTTGCGGTAAGCCGGGCAGTCGAATTCGAGCTTGATACCTCGAACATGACCGATTCGGTCGTATGGCAATTCCACCACAATCCCGAGATTTCTACGTATGCCATGGGGAGCGTGCAGCGAATGCCGAATGGCAATACGTTTATCGGGTGGGGAATACAGGGAATACAATTGGGCGACTCGGTTCAGTCGCCCGCCGCAGGGGCAACGGAAGTTCAGCCCGATGGGAAAGTAGTCTCGGATTGGTTGTTCCTCCCGCTCGATTATTCTTACCGAGCTTTGAAGTTCCCAAGGCCGGTCATCACGGTTACGGCTCCGGCGGCGAACGACTCGCTGCTCATCGGGACAACGCATGCCATCACATTTTCCGTGGCCGGTCCCGTCAACGAGAGTTCGATGACCATCGAATACAGCACCGACAACATGACGACCTGGACCCCGATTATCGCACTCTCCAATCAAACATCCTACAATTGGCGAATTCCCAGGACGCTGAGTATGAATGCCTTCGTGCGCGTTCGGGATGCCAACGGGGCGGTCGGGGTGAGCGGGATGTTTTCCATCCTCGATACGGGCCGCATCACCGTTACATCGCCGGCGGCGAACCAATCGCTCCTGGTCGGGACAACCCAACCCATCGCATTTTCCGCGAGCGGTTTCGTCAACGAGAGTTCAATTGCCCTGGAATACAGCACCGACAACATGGCGAGATGGAACCCGCTTACCACACTCTCCAATCAAACATCCTACAATTGGCTGATTCCCGAAGCGCCGAGCGCCACTGCCTTCGTGCGTGTAATAGATGCCAATGGGGTAGTCGGTGTAAGCCAACAGTTTTCAATCGTCGATTCGGGTAGGATCACCGTTACTTCGCCGGCGGCGAACGAGTCGCTCGTAGTCGGAACAACCCAGGCCATCGCATTTTCCGTGAGCGGCCCCGTCAACGAGAGTTCGTTGACCCTCGAGTACAGCACCGACAACCAGGCGAGCTGGAACCCGATTACCACACTTTCCAATCAAACAGCCTACGGCTGGCTTATTCCCAACACGCCAAGCACGAAGGTCTTCGCGCGCGTAACGGATGCCAACGGGGTGGTCGGGGTAAGCGGCATGTTTTCAATCGTCGATTCAAGCCGGATACTCGATTCGGGCCGAATCACCGTCACTTCGCCGGCGGCGAACGCGTCGCTCCTCGTCGGGACAACCCAGGTCATCGCATTTTCCGTGAGCGGCCCCCTCAGCGAGAGTTCGATCGCGCTCGAATACAGCACCGACAACATGGCGAGCTGGAACCCGATTACCACACTCTCCAATCGAACCTCCTATAATTGGCTGGTTCCCAATACACCAAGCGCCACTTCCTTTGTACGAGTTACAGATGCGAAAGGGATCGTGGGCGTGAGCGGGATGTTTGCAATCCTCGATTCCGGCGGGATAACGAATTCCGGCAAGGTAACGAACGTCACCGTGGGTGGCGCGCCGAATCTACCCGCGGGAATACCGGAAACGATTCGCTGGAATGTGACGGGTTACACGGGCGAATCACTGGATATCGACTTGCTCGATCCCGTTTCCGGAGTCTATGGCCCCATCGCGGACGATCTCGGGGCGGGAATTACAAGTTATGAATGGACGACCGTCCCCTCCACGGCGCAATCGGGCTATATCATTCGCGTCCAGTATGCATCGGGAGCAATGGGGACTTCTTCGCCATTCAGCATTGCCGAAAGTGAAAGCGCTGCTACACTCGTCGCGCAAGGCGAGGCGATGTCGCTCGCGCCTAATCCATTTTCCACGAGTTCCACACTCCGGTTCTCGCTGGATGCAGCTGCGAATGTGACGCTCGTCGTCCGCGATTTGCTGGGCCGCGAAATGCTTCGAATTCTGGAAGGAACGCTCGCGGCCGGCGATCGCGAAATCACGCTCGATGGCTCGAAGCTCCCAGCCGGAGCGTATGAATATCAGCTTCTCGCCGGAAGCAAACGTTTCTTCGGAAAACTCGCCATTGTGCGGTAAGGACCAATAGTGCAAGGTTAAACCTGGTTCAGAACGACCGCTGCAATCGGAAGATTATTCTTGGATCGGCCTTAATATCCGTCCCCCAGGAGGCGCCAACCTGAATGCCATTCGTCCAGCCCAAACCGACGCCCACATTATAGAGGATGGACGAAACGCCGCTAAACTGGAAGCCCTGAACGATGGATTCGCCCGTACCCGCAATTCCCATCTTCGCAAAATCATTGTAAAGTACCAGATTCAGGTCCGGCGAATGAAAGAACGCCGAAAGCATCGCCAGATTAAGGCGCACCTCCGTGTTCAGAAGCAACATTCGGTTTCCTTCGATGGACTTCCGATACAGTGCCGGCAGCGAACCTGGGCCGCCAAGGAATTCCATTTTTTGCTCGATCATATCGCCCGTCGTAGCTTCGAAACGTAAACGCGTATCGAGATTGAGGCCATGAAGAATCGGATGGAACATACGCATGTCGAGCAGGTAACGATTGAAGCCAAAGTCCGAGCCGGGCATGTGGCCAAGCTCGACTTGTAACAGGTTGCTCCTCCCAGCGAGCTGCTCGATGGAAACGGAATCCCCGAACAGATTCGTCGTTTGGATAATCCGCGTGTGAACGTGCTCCATCTGCGCGGAGATAGCGAGCGAGTGCATTTCGCCTTCGGCCACGGGCGGATTCGGCGGCAGCACCTTATTGCCGCCAAAGCGACCATAGAAAACAGTTTGATCGAGTGATTGATAGTGGTCGCTTCGCCAATCGATACGCAGTTCCGTATTCCGAAATGGCCGGAGGGCCAGATACGCGTCCCATCCGGCAAGCTTGTAATAATCCCGGAAATCCTCGCGAGCAAAGAAGGCATCGAGCGCATTTTCGAGACGGTCCGCGCGCCAGGCATCGTCCGTCGAGGTGATATTGTGAACCTCCGCGCCCACCGCTATTGTCGGGACTCCGCGCATCGTGCGCTTGAAGCTCGTGTCCTCTTTCAGGCGCTGGACGTTGGCAAGCGGCAGCCGGAACTCCCCGCCGAAACGGTCTTCCCACCGCTTCGAAGCAAAGCCATATCCTCCGCTGCCTTCCAACCCGATCTCGTCGTGTGGACCAAGATCCACCATGCCCGGGGTTCCCAACCCAAGGAAAAATCCGGTCACGCGGTTAAAGTCGAGAAGCGAAAAATTCTCGGTATACGGAACTTGCCGCGCCTTCGAGATTCCAGTTAGGATGTACGTGTGTTTTCGCTTGCCAATATGGAATCCGCCATTGTTAAAATTGAATTGAATCGTGTCATTCATCGATGACGAGCTGTCACGCGATAGCGTATCGGTGGCAGGAGTATCGACCGCCGGCACCGGAAGCGAAATTGCCGGTGGCGAGAATGGGTGAGCCGCCGTAACGGGAGCATGCGCCAGCATGACGAGGGCGCTGAGAAGTGTAATCATAGTATCGAAGGAAGAAAAATGACGTGAAAATTTCAGTTGTCCAACAGAATTATGTAAGCCAAAGTGCTCGATAAAAAGAGATATCAGAATGGAAAAAAGTCGCGCTTTGTCAAGGACGCAGCTTATCAGCGGGAAGCTGATTCCCCGAAGGATAAAAAATGCCCATCGCTAAAACTGGAATAGCGCATTCAACGTTTAACGGTTCCAGTTTTTAAGCGCCTCATCACACCATGCAAGACTTTCAAACTATTCTCACCACCCTTTCGGATGGCGTCTTCACGATCACTCTGAACCGGCCGGAAGTATATAACGCTTTCAACGAGCAGCTTACTACCGACCTTCTCGATGCCTTCAAGGAGGCGGCGAAAAACGATGCGATTCGTGTCGTGATCGTGACCGGAGCCGGGAAAGCATTTTGCTCCGGACAGGATTTGAAGGATGCTCCTGCCGGTAACGGGGTCCGTTCGTTGCGCGATTCCCTGGAGCGAAGATATAATCCACTCATTCGTGCGATCCGCAAATTGCCAAAGCCGGTGATCGCATCGGTCAATGGCGTTGCCGCCGGCGCGGGCGCTTCGCTCGCGCTCGCGTGCGATTATCGCATCCTGGCCGAGAGCGCGAAACTGATCGAGGCCTTCGTGCGCATTGGCCTGGTGCCCGATTCCGGTTCCAGTTGGTTTCTCGTAAAAAACTGTGGTGTCGCAAAAGCGTTTGAACTCGCCGCGCTCGGAGAGGATATTCCGGCGCAAAAGGCGCTGGAACTGAACCTTGCAAACCGAGTCGTTCCGCCAAGCGAACTGGAAGCTGAAACAAGGAAAATCGCAACGAGCTTTGCTACCGGCCCAACGAAAGCTTACGGCTACATTAAGCGCATGATGGACCGCGCCGCGGCCGTATCGCTCGACGACGCGTTGGACTACGAAGTCTTCATGCAGGAAGCCGCTGGACGAACCGAAGATTATACGAATGCCGTCGAAGCATTCAAGGAAAAACGCAAACCGGAATATATGGGCAGATGACATTTCGAAAATTCCACGGTTCAAAGCTATCAGAACTTTGCGTATTGCCGAACGGTTAAGATTTTCATAAGTTCACTGGCCTGATTTCGTATATTGCATTAATTAATCGTCCATGGGCACTCAGGGAGAGTTTTTCGAGAGACCCGATACCGTTCTCCTGCATTCTGGAGTGAGCGATCATTCCGCTACTGAAGAATTGACGCGCCCGCCGCTTCCGCAGGAGAGCATTACGCTGGCAAGCGCGCAAATTCAATCGCGCCGCACCATGAAAGATCTTTCCATCCCAAAACTGTACTATTCGATCTCGGAGGTGAGCCGCCTCACCGGGCTTGAACCGTACGTCCTGCGCTACTGGGAAACCGAATTCGACGAATTGCGCCCGCAGAAAAACCGAGCCGGTAACCGGATTTACTCGAATCGCGACATCAAGTTCATCCTTCGAATCAAAGAACTTCTTCGCGAGCAGCGTTATACCATCGAGGGAGCGAAGACGATCCTCCGCACCGAACGATTCACCGATTCGAAACCGCAGGAGGAGATCGCCGCGACGAGCGATCCCGCCCAAATCCAACTACCCACCGAGAAACCACCCACCCCGCAGGCCGCGATTACGCTCGAAGAACTTCGCGCCATGAAAGCTGCGCTGATCGAGTTGCGAGCGGTGATGAAGTAACGCTCGAAACGTTACCGGCCTTTTGCCGCCCCGCCCCAGCGATATCCACGCGCCTGCGCCGGCATATTCGGAGCAATGGTTCGCATCGGAACCTGATGCACAGCCACGCGCTGCGGCGGCTGAGGCCGAACACCGGGCCGCCCGCTCTGCTGAGCGCCGCGGGCCTGTTGTTGCTGCTGCTGTTGTTGCCGCTGCTGTTCTTGTTGCTGCTGCTGCTGCTGCTGCTGTTGTTGCCGCTGCTGTTGCTGTTGCTGTTGTTGCCGCTGCTGTTGCTGTTGTGCGCGCTCCTCGAAAATCATCTGATCCGTATTCTCATTATACGCACGCGGCACGACCGTGTGGTTCTGCGGCACGTTCGGAATGATGTTGTGATCCCGCACCACCTGTTCATATTGCTGGCGCTCATGCGGCGGGTAATTCCGTGCGTAGTAGTCGTTATTCATCCAGGGCCGCTGGACGTTCCGGTCGAGTTCCACCATGTACGCATCGTTCAAGTCCACGCCGCCATAAGGCACGACCGCGCTCGTGACCCACGCGCCATTGTTGAGATAGTAGTATTGCCCTGCTCCGGCATCGTAATACATATCGTAATCGGGGAAATAATAGTAGGGCACCGTGCCATCGCTAACGCCGGCAGCCCAGCCCGGAGTGGAGTAGGACGCAGGGGTCGTCGCGCACGAACTCGCGAGCGCCGACAAGCCGATAATCGTAAGGGTTGCAAACATCCCAAAAGCGGGAAGGTGGTATTTGTTCTTCGTCATAAATTCTCCTTTGGAAAAAATCATTAGTTTGAGAAGGAGTTTCAAAACGAATGCCATAAAAGCGCTGAACTATCTTTTACCTGAACGGAGCTTGCCAAAGAGTTCATAGAAACCACTTTTTTTGGACTTCTTTCGCTTCATACGTTCCATGGAGTAACTCATATTCGGTCGGTTCATAGCCTTTGGTAAAAAGATAATCGGCATGCTTCTCGAAATAGCGCTGAAGCACGCTCGATCGCGCCAGCATTAGCAGCTCCCGGCCTGTTTTCTGCGTTTTTCCGAGCCAGGGATCGACGTGATAATCGGGCAGCTCTTTTTGCTGTTTTAGCCATCGGTCCCGCTCGAATTCGCTCTTGAATTCCGGCACTCTCAGATAGAATCCGCGCTTGACAAAATTCCCGTCACGCATCTGTGCTTCATGAATAACGGCGTTTTCAGCGCGTTTAGCTAATTTCTTTTCTCTCGCCAGCTCTTCTTTGCGGTGACGGATCAGATTTTCGAACGGATCGTTCAGCCTCTGGACCGACCCCGCGTTCGCCGCAATGATCCCGAGCGCGCCGCGGCAGGGAAGTCCGGCCGCGAGGTCGCGCTTTAAGTCATGTGAAAAGATGAGGAAAGAGAGACCCAATTTTGAACGGAGTTTGAGCAGCTCTTTCGCCATGCGGCTTTTCTCCTCGCGGCCCATCGAAGCGAACTCGAAGGAATTCAGCACCACGACCGTGTGGCAGTCCGCCCGCCCTCGGTCCTCGATGTCTCGTTCCAATCGCGAAGTGTCCCAGGTGCCGAAGGGGACATCGTGAATAAAAAGATTGGGGAGCATACTTGGCTCCTGACCATACTCGTCATCCTCTTCCTCGTATTCCTTCTCTTCATCCTCATCGGGTTCCGCGTCCGATTGATAAATGATCTCTATGCGCGCGGCCCACGCCTTATCTTCTTCGGTGACGCCTTCGCCATACAACACGCATCTTCTTTCATCGATCAAATACTTCAATCCTCGGGCAGTCACCTGGTCGATCGCCTCGCGAAGCGTAAGCCGTATCCGCTCCGGCTCCACTTCCTCCTGGGGAACCACCCCCGAATCCCCCTCCCGCGTAGGTCGGGCGTCCTCGCCCGACGCTCCCGCCGAATCCTCCTCTCGCGTAGGTCGGGCGTCCTCGCCCGACGTCCCCGCCGCCATCGGCATCCCCGATTTCTCCAGCGCCTTCGAAAACGCTTCCTTCATCAACGCCACGCCCGCGTAGGTATTGACGTAGAGCACATCGTCCTGCGGACGCTCCTTTGCGAGCTGGAACGCGATCTCCGCCGCGATGCGGGAATTTTTCCGAACATCGCGCGAGAGCACGAGGGTGAACGTATCGTTCAGCACTTCGACTCGGTCCTCGCCATCGGTATAGGTATAGAATGCTTTCGATTCCGGCTCGCTCGGCATCGTCATCAGCGTTTCGAGCGTCAGCCGCCTCCGGTTCCGTGTGGAGTAGTACATGGTTGTCCCTTTATATTTGAGTGAAAAAGCCCATTTCTTGCCTAAAGAAATAGGTGCCTATAATAGACACTCAAATATAACACGCCAATATCATAAATGTTTCAGGAACATGAAAGAAATTTGAATTTCTTTGGGGCATGGGTGTTCGGCGCATTAATAGTTCGTAGAATTGCGGCTGGAATGGTTCCCGATTTAAATCTGAGACTTATTTAAACACACCAACGCATGATGCTTGCCTTTTTACGTTTCCAATGAAAAATGTCGTATTTTTGTGTGTGCCTGTAGAGATTCTATCACTTTACGAGACGCTAAAGCGTCAGAATGACCTACTTTCTCCCGTCGTTAAAGAGACGATTACGGAGATTGATATTGCTTCGCGGCGCCTTTTGAAAAATTGCCAAAATGCCATTCTAAATTCGAACATTCCTGGAAAGCATTACAAGGTTTTCGTAAAAGATACACGTCTAAGTCGGCCCATCAATGTTGAACTTTTCGATATAGATCTTCCCTCCGCTCATACCGCTTTGTATCGTCGGGGTGATCTCAGTTCCTTGAATAAGAAAGAAGTTGCAAGGCTTCTTTACACACTTTATATGTCTTTTTGTGCAGCCATTGATGTATCTCAAAGCGATAATAAAAAAACACCCGCGACCTTCTTCGAAAAATTTATCGGTAATATTTTTGCAATTGAACTTGGTGTGCAACCCGTGACCGCATTACCCATGCTGAACGAAGAGTCGCTTGCAACGGATTATATTTACCAGTCGGCTGAGGGTAAGGCTCACATCCATCTTCAAGTGAAGCTTTCTACTCGTGAACGGGCGATTGAGGCATGGGCGCATCAAAGAATAATCGATGGGATTTTCGGCGTTGACAGCTATCGAGGGATTTTGGTGGTAGGAGCTGAAACTAACCTTAAAAAGGCGAACATGAGTGTGACGGACGTGTGCGTTCCTAATCAATGGGGAGTTTACCAAAAGTATATCGCCAAGCTACACAGGATTTATTATTTAGATATTCCTGCTCGAACGGAAAATCTTCACGCCGTCCCACCCTATATTCAAGTAAAGCACCTATCCGAATTCTTTTTCGAAAAGGACACCGTTCTCCAGCCTCCAAGAGGTTAGTCACTTTAATTTTCGGAACACCATGAAATAAGAATGGTTTTTCCGAGCGTGAACTTGCTTGAGCATCCGGCTCACTCCAGGCTTGCCGTTGCGGATAAGCACAAACAGGTCCTCGACAAGGAAACCCATTTGAAGATACTCGATGGTTAGTTCAACGTGTGTCAATCGTTGCTTATTTGCACAAACCTCATCTTGACATTTAACGATAAAAATTCCATCTCGTTTTAATACACGGTGTGCCTCACGAGCGGCTTCAAAGTATAGAGCAAGAACAGCCTCATGATACTTTTTGCCGGTTCCGTTTCCCGATCCGTTATTTTTATAGTACGTTTCAAAGTTTTGGTGATTCGTATGAGCCGTACCTCCAGGCGTGTGCATGTAAGGCGGATCGAGAACTACGCAGTCAAGACTTTTTGACGTGTAAGGCAAGTTTCGGCAGTCGATACCCTGCGATAGATCCGATTTTAAAAGTCTATAAAGGGCCGTATCGACTCTTCGCCAAAATACCCCTTTGCCATACGTCACGTCGGCAATCATGCTGCCATGGGGAACATAGAGGGAGAGCACCGCGGGGAAAATTTCCTCATTCGTACCAAAATGAGCACTCAAAATTAAATCGTTTGTTGCAACGCCCGCGGGAGATTTTCGCTTTTTACGGTTCGGCAGTGAAATCGAAGCCAAACCGTTCTCACCGACGGTTAACTTCGAGAGTTTGAGGTCGTTCTTGAGTTGTTTTGGAAACATTTCGATAATCTGCGGTCCTGTTTTCATAAGGTTAATTCGATTGCTCTGGATATGGTGCCCATCATCCACAACACTAATATACGAAAATTTTCGACGAGTGTTGTTGATCTCAAAAGTTTTCGACTCTTCGAAAATGTTTCAGCAGCAATTCCCCAAATTGGAGAGTAATGTTTCGCCTTCTGAAGCCGTGTCCGGCATGCCCTCTGCTGCATGGGCACGGGCCGTTACCCCTGCACCCTATCCCGCTCCTCGTCCCACTTCTGAATATACTCTTCGCGATCGCCGGCAGCGGCGCCGCGTGCATCGCGTGTGGGTCGAAGTGGTACTTCGACCTTGCGGGGTCGAAATATCATTTCGACCCCCACCCGCGAATTGCGGCGTCCGGCGTGCTCTCTGCCGCATGGATTCGGGAACTCCGCCGGGGCGGGTTCGCATCACATCGTCAATTCCGGCACGTTCTCGTCTTCGTATTTTTCGATGAGGGTCCCGATGACCTCCATGAGCGAGGCGAGCGGGTGCGTTTCGTCCTCGCCCACTTCGTCGATCAGCTCGTTCAGGAGTGCAACCAATCGCTCATACTCCACTTCCGTGTGCGGCACGCGGAGGTATTTGGAAATCGGGTTCCAATCCCGTTCAATGGCCTCTAAAACAAACATGGTCTATTCCTTCCATTTGCCTTTGTTATACTCGTCATGCGTAAGAACAGCCCGGATGTAAATCCGTTTCCGGTTGTAATGGATCGCGGCGATGAGGCGGTATTTATTGCCGCCGATGTTAAATACCGTCAGCTTACCGACCTTATCGGCGGCCGGAAATAGTTCTCGTACTTCCGCGAAATTCTCGAATGCGTTTCGCCGCATGACGCGATACCAATCCGCCAAGGCAGGCTTCGCGTCGGGAAATCGGAGAGCGAATTTATTCAGCTCTCTTCTTGTGATTACGTGCATGGCGAAAGAATGATTGATTGCGGCGGCGTCCGGCGTGCCCACTGCCGCATGGTTCGGGAACTCCGCCGCAGCGGGTTTGGTGTCAGTTTCTGTGCGAGGCGTGTGGGTCGAAGTGGTACTTCGACCTTGCGGGGTCGAAATATCATTTCGACCCACACCCGCGAATTGCGGCGTCCGGCGTGCTCTCTGCCGCATGGGTTCGGGAACTCCTCCGCGGCGGGTTTGGTGTCATTTTACTCGCAATCTCACAGCAATTCCTTCACCGCCCCGAACACCTGCTCGACTTCGATGGCGCGGATGCAGAGGAAATGCTCGGCGGGATCTAAACGGTAGCAGGCGAGCGGCTTAGGAGAATATAGGAAGCAGGGGCGGCGCTCGATGCCGGATCTCGATGGCACGAACTCGGCTTCCGCTTCGTAGTGAAGCCCAGGAAGCAAGATAGTTTATGAAATCCGGTTACCTTTTGGGGTTTCGCCAGTCTTCCTTAATAGGGATCATTTCTTTGAAGAGTAAATTATTATGTAACCCGCGCGGCCTCGCGCGTTCTTGTATCGGAGAGCACACTTCAACTTCGCAATGAAAAAACTATTGTTTTTCGCTGTTTTCGCGGCTTTGGCGCTGCCCATGGTTGCTTCGGCCCAGCAGGGCGCCGGGCTTTCGTCGATGGGCGAGGATTTTTACTTCACCGAGCTTGCGCCGAGCTTCCAATGCGCCTACCATCAATCTTTTTTGCTCATTAGCTCCGTGTTTGAGGGTTGCGCAGTGACGATTGACTATTTTTACGAGGATGGCAGTGAGTTGGGGGGCAAAACATTTACTAATCTACACGCCAAACAGAGCATTGAATACCCGCTCGATCTAAACTCCTTGAACCCAGGTTTGGATGCGAATGGCAATCCCGTCAGCCCCAATGGTGAAGACCCGGAATATGCTTCCTGCCACATTCACTCCTCGCAGCCGATCAGCGTCTCCTATTATTCGGACGGCCCGAATGCCGGCGCGCTTACACTCATACTCCCGACGGCGGCGCTCGGCAAAAGTTATGTCATTACGAACTTGCCGGCAAATCCAGGTGTGGGCGCGGCAACTCCCTCTGCTTGCGCGGTCGATTCCGGAAGTTCCGAATTTGCAATCGTCGCGGTGAGGAACAGTACCACTGTGACGATCACACCAAATGGCCTGACTCGTCGCGGGCACGTTGGCGTCAATTCGGGAACGGGCGAAACGGGGACGCCCCATCCGTTTCAGACCACGCTCCAGCGTGGCGAAGTATATTGGGTGAAATCGGCGGTGAACGATCCGGCGAACGATATGTCCGGCTCGACCGTCACTGCCTCGTGGCCCGTTGCGGTGTTTGCGGGCAATTCGGACGCGCTGAACGGCGAAAGTTCCACGCTCGCAACCGGTGGAGACCAGAGAAATATGCTGATGCAGGAGATGGTCCCGACGCAATATTGGCGCGACAGCGGATACATCTCCATTCCATTCGTCGATCCTCCGGGGCTGGGCGCCGGGAATACATCCGAGGGAGAAGCCTTTAAATTTTTTACTTCCGAATCGCGCGGCACCACGGTGAATTTCTCGACCGGTCAGACATTTCCGGATCAACTCAACGTCAATCCTTTCCAGATTCCGCCAGCAATGGAGGAGGATGTCATAAATCCCACTAATACTTCTTCGCAGAATGGGGCGCCGATCGTGGTCGAGCAATATGACTACCGCGGGCAGGGCAGTCTCGCGCCTTATTCCGCGCCAACGATGATGAACGTCGTGCCGCTCCAAAATTTTGCGACCACATTCGCCGTTATGGTGCCGCATGAGACTTCCAGTACGGATAATATGCAATTTATCAATGTAATTCTGCGAAAAGATCAAGAGAAGCACATCGAGGTCTGGGAAAATAGTACTACGGTGTCCAGTTTGTCAGCTTGGCTGCCAGCCATTAAGAGCTATGTAATTCCCGGCCATCCGGAGTTAGAAGGCAAGACCTTCAAAATTCCTATCGGCAACTATTACATCACGGGCGATAGCGCCTTTATGGTCTATCAATATGGAATGCTGACGAATAATAATTATTACTACGAATACGCCGCGCCCACCGGCGAGACGTTTCATATCGATGGTGCGGGCACGCCAACCGTTTCAGCAGATACGCTATGTGATTACTGGAATGTCACGGCACGCGATACTGCCGCTATCGATGGCGGCATTGCCTCTATCGAGCTTTTGCGTGACCCTGAAGGAATTTTGCTGCGACAGCCGGGAGTGGATTCTGGCTACGTCAGTACGAACTCTCTTTCTATTCCCTATCCTTTAACGGTGAATCCCGGAGATACTGCCGCGAACTTCTCGATCGAGGTCTCTAATCCCTCGCAAAATGCAACCGCATGGGTGCTGGTAACGAATAGAGCCGGGAATAGCCAGTTGCTTCGGTTATTCTATGCGGCGCAGAATCTTTCCTTCTTATCGACTCAGCAACCAGCGAGCAATTTGGCGAATTTTATGCACTCGAAGTTGGACGTGGACACCTGCACTCAATTCGAGCTAAAAAATCTTGCTGCTGCCGGCGGCAAACCCATCAATGTAACCGGGTATCATTTTATAAAAGGCGATACGAGCTTCCGAGTAACCGGTGTAAGCCATGTGTTGCCGTTTGAACTTGCTTCAGGCGATTCCCTCGCGTTCAATGTATGCTTCAATCCTACGGATACGAATGCGCATTCCGATTCGCTTATGGTCGAAACCGATTGTATAACGGATACAGTAGCGATTATCGGTTCCGCGCAAGTGGGAATAATAATAGCCGGGGATTGGAATTTCGGTACTCTTCCTGTGGGGGATACGGTGTGTAGAGATGTAAGAATTCAGAACATAGGATCGGCCCCGCTTACGATAACGGGCTATATTCTCTCCGGTGATTTTTCGGATTTTACAAAGGATACAAACGTATTTCCTCTCACGATCCAGCCTAATCAAATTATTATTCAACGCATTTGCTTCATTCCGCATGCCATCGGTGAAGATACTCTCGTGATCCAATGGACTACCAATGTGCCGGAACCCTTCACCCATCAACGAAAGGATACCACGCTCCTTTTGGGCAATGGCTTTTCGCCGCTCTCCGTTGAGGAATCGGCCTCCGCTTCGAACGAACTTCGCATCATCCATTTGGGCGATAAGTTGAACATCGAACTCCCGCCGAATTTCGCGAACGGATCACGCCTCGCTATCTTCGACGAATTAGGCCGCGAAATATGGAGTTCGGAATCGAAGTCGCAAACGGAATCGCTCGATGTCTCGGATCTTCCGAGCGGGACCTATTATCTTCGAGCTTCTAAAAGAAATATCGTAAAAACCGCCGTTTTTATAATTGCACATTAGAAACCTAAATTTATTTTGTAACCCGAGGGCGCTCGAGCGTTCTTGTATCATGAGCGATCATGTACTTTAGCATGAGCAATCATGGCTTTAGCATGAGCGGTCATGCGCAGTTGCTCCTTCCTAACGGTGCTCTCGTTGAATACGGGCATCGCGGATGAACGATCATCATTTCGGTGAGTTCATCCAAATTAAATGCAGGACAAAAGAATGCCCCGCCCGACTGATTATCGGGCGGGGCAATTTATTTATTAATTGTTTTAAGCGTTATACTCTTCGAATCCGGGAAGGATCCCGCTATTATCCATGCGATCGAACGAGTCGGTCAAGTTCGTGAAGCGGTTATCACCGGAAAGGATTTGCCGCGCGGAATTGGCGAAGTCGTCATCGACGCTGATGACGAGCACCTCGCCTTGCTTGGAAAGCGCCGGCGGAATCGCTTTCAAGCGAAGCGCCGCCATGCCTTCGTAGGCGTCGGATAAGGAATTCGATTGGGCAATGATTGTCATTATGGCTCCTGATGATGCCCAACCAAAAGACAATGCATCTACGATGTCACGCTTTCGAGTTGGACTACAATAGGAGCATCCGATTTTATGCCAAGCGCATGGCCGATGCGTTGATATAGTGCGAATAGTTTTTTTCCCGGACGCGGAGCGGAGAGAAACGGCGCTTCCACCAGACGAAAGATGAGCGCAATGATCGGAATGGAAATGAGAAATACGACTATCCGCAGTGCGAATTGCAACGTCGGACTCGATATTTCCCTAATCCATGGATTCGCAAACCAGGAGAATTGCTTATGGAAAAGATAGAGCGAGTAGCTGATCGTCCCCATCCAAATGAGCAGGCGGTAGAATCTATTTTCTTCCGACTTCGGCGGATTTATCGCGAATGCCTTTCTTCCCGGTACGATGGCGGAGGCAATAACGAAGGCGAAGCCCACGCCGAACAGCGAATCGGTGAAAACCCACAGCGATTGCGCGAGCGTTGAAAGTATTGCCGTAAATAGCACGACAACGCCGGCGGAGGCGAGCGGCAGACGTTTCCAATTCTTATCCCGAAGAGCGGGCGATGCTGCCCGCGACCTTACGAACCATTCCGCCAGCCACGCGCCGAAGAGCCACTCCGGCATCCGCGCGAAGATGCAGCCCATCATCGCGTAGGGGCCGGTCCATGCTACGCTGATCAACTGGGAATGAAATACATTCATCGAAACGAGCCGCCATAAAAGCGAGAATATCGTGAGGAAAACAATCGAGCGGCTAAGCCCCACGCGGCGAAATAAATATAAAAAAATGGGATAGGCGAGATACAACTGGAATTCCAGCGCGAGCGACCAATAGACATCGACGATGCCATAGAAATACCGGTCGAAGTAGCCATGCGTGAGCGTGAGATGCGTAAGGAGATCGCCAATGGACGGCACCGCGCCGATAAAATGCGTCCAGTGAGCCGCGAAGAAGAGCAGCACGAACGTACCGATCACGGAAGCTGCATACGCCGGATAAAGCCGCCAGAGGCGCCGAAGATAAAACTTGCGCCACTCGAATTGGTAGCTTCCAGCCTCATCCCGTTTCCGGGCAAAAGGGAGATGGATGCAGAATCCACTCAGGACAAGAAAAAGCCCGACGCCAAGATAACCCCACCGGAATGGCGAAACAAGATAGGAGAAAACTCCGGCAGATTTCGTCCACGGAACGACGCCAAGCGAGGGGAAGGGATAGACGCCATAATGTCCCCAGATATGGTATCCCGCGACCATGAGCGCGGCAATGCCGCGCAAGGCGTCGATGGAATCGAGCCGGATGCGAGTGTTGGCTGAATTTTTGGCGAGCGGAGCGGAGTCGATCATTGACCTATCGGCTATCGCTCCGAAGACGCGGAGAGTTCCGCGAATTCAGGGTAATTCCCTCGGGCGCCGTGCAGAAACCGTTGTCAGACTTTCTCTTCTTTGAACGTCCCAACGATGGACTTGAGCTTCTGCACGACTTCGCTGCGCTTCAAGCCCGTCTTCGCCTGGAAGACGGTCATCTTGAACTGCGGGCGAACGCCGCTGGCGCTGGTGGCGCCGGAGTAAAAATCCGAGTGCTTCCAGCCCGTCTCGCGGAGCGATTCCTGGATAAGCGAGACCTGCAACCGGCTGAGCGGTGTGGCGATTTTGATGTTCGGCTCTTCCGTGCCGGGTACTAATTCTTTCTCTTTTGACTGCATTCGCATTATGATTTTTGTGGGGCTAATCTTAACGGTTGTTAAGAGGCGCCTAAACCGCTCAGTACCTATAAAAAGTTGCCATCATCGGATAGTATTCTAATAGCAAGAATTAATCGTTGTGGACTGACTCGATGTTCCCATTGTTCTTCATGTATGGCCTATCATCTTATCAGCGAATACTCACCATCGGATATCGAGGATTTCCGCTCGCTCAAAGGCAAGGGCGGGCACTTCGAGAAGGGGCTTTTTATCGCCGAAGGGGAGAAGGTGGTGCGGAAGGTGCTCGAAAGTTCTTTGGAGGTGCCGGCCGCTTACATGACCGAAGATCGCTTCAATAGTTTGCAAAACCTTTTTGATGATAGGTCTGACCGGACAGATGGGACGGATATATTTCTCGCCTCGAAGGATGAAATGGAGCAAATTATCGGCTACCATCTTCACCAGGGCGTGATGCTCGCGGTCCGCATTCCGAAAAATCGCGAGCTATCTAAAGCCGTCGCGGAATGGAAACCTCCCTGGATGGCCGTCGCGCTCGATGGCATTGCCGATGCGGAAAATATGGGTGCGATCATCCGCAATGCCGCCGCCTTCGGCGCAAAGGCCGTGATCGTGGATGAGAAAAGCTGCAACCCATGGCTTCGCCGCTCGGTAAGAGTCTCCATGGGAACGATCGTGGATGTGGAAATTATTCGAGTAACGGATCTGGCAATTGCACTGGAAAATATCCGTCCCATAAGACCCATTCGTCGCATAGGTGCGTCATTGTCAGAGGAGAGTGTCGATCTCGCTCAGGTTTCCAAGGAAGGGAATGTTGTTTTCGTCTTTGGCTCCGAAGGCTGGGGAATGCGGAAAGAAGTAGCAGCCGCCTGCGACGTGCTTGCGCGGATTCCGATGGCCGAAGGCATCGACTCGCTGAATGTCGGAGTGGCGAGCGGGATATTTTTGTATGCGCTGTCCTAAAGTATCGCGAAAATAGGCCATGTGCTTTTGGTGACGGGGAGGAACAGTTCCGAGCCGGAACGGGACGTGCCTTCGGCACTACGTGCGGTCCCTCGCGCGCTCCCGCTCGGTGAGGGGATTCCCGGAGAGAATTTCATCCTTGATCTTCAGCAGATACTCCTGGGCGGCATCGTGATCGTTGGGAATGATTCCATCGAGGATCGCTTCCTCGATCGCGGTCTTGAGGATACCGACGGTCTTCGAGGGCGGGATTTCGCAGATGGCCATGATCTCCTCGCCTCGGACGGGCGATTGGAAGGCGCGCATCTGGTCCTTCGCTTCGACTTCCGCCATTTTTTCCGCTACGATGTCGTAGTTGCGTTGATAGCGGCTGGCGAGCTTCGGATTTTTGGAGGTAATGTCGGCGCGGCAAAGCGTGAGGAGGTCGTCCGTATCCTCGCCGGCTTCGAAGAGGATGCGGCGGACGGCGGAATCGGTCACGCCTTCATCGACCAGGCCCATCGGGCGCATGTGTAGCCGGACAAGTTTTGCAACGCGGTGAGCCGCTTCGACGGGCAGCTTCATGCGGCGGAAGATTTTTTCGACCCATCGCGCGCCCAAAATATCGTGGCCATAGAACGTCCAGCCGATGCCGTTGCGGAACTGTTTGGTGCGCGGTTTGGCGATGTCATGCATCAGCGCGGCGAATCGGAGCCAGACGTCATCCGTCATCGCTGCCATGTTATCGACGACTTGCAGCGTGTGCTTGAAGACATCTTTATGCGCATATTCCTGCTCGGCATCGCCCACGATGACGGTGCGGAGTTCCGCGCCGGCGAGTTCTTCGACTTCGGAAAAAACAAAATGGAGCAAGCCGGTATCGAACAAAATTTTAAGACCAATGGAAGGCTTGGGAGACTCCATGATCTTCAGGAACTCATCGGAGATTCGTTCCTGCGTGATGATTCGGATGCGTTCGGCCATGCGCTGCATGGCTTCGAGTGCGTATCCATCGACTCGGAAATCGAGTTGGGCGGCAAAGCGGGCGGCGCGCATCATGCGGAGCGGATCGTCGGAGAACGTCTGCTCCGGTTCGAGCGGCGTGCGGAGGATATGGCGCTGCAAATCTTCGATGCCGCCGAAGCGGTCGTTCAAATCGCCGAAGCTTGTTTGATTCAGCGAGACGGCCAGCGCGTTGATCGTAAAATCGCGGCGGGCGAGATCGTCTTCCAGCGTGCCGGATTCGGTGATCGGGTTCCGGCTTCCTTTGCGATAGGATTCCTTCCGCGCGCCGACGATTTCTATGGTATGATCCCCGATTTGCAGCGCGGCGGTGCGGAATTGTTCGTAAACGGCGAGGCGCGCGCCCTCGAATTCATTCGCCAGCAGCGAAGCGAAGCCGACGCCATCGCCAATCACGATAAGGTCGATATCCTTGCGCGGATGACCGATCATCCGGGCGCGTTCGAGCAGCTCGTCGCGCACGTAGCCGCCGACGACATAGGCCTCCATCTTCGCCTCATCGGCAATAGCGCCGATGGCGAAGAGGATAGGATCGGAAATGGGAAACCGCACTAGGAATTACGAATTACGAATTACGAATTACGAATTACGAATTATGAATCGGGAGAGTGTCATTGCGAGGAAGAATTTTCGACCGAAGGGAGAAAAATCTGACGAAGCAATCCGTTGTAAAATCAATGGATTGCTTCGTCGAACGAATCTCCCTTCGGTCGATTCGTTCTCCTCGCAATGACGGTAAAAACTGACTTAATTAAAGATTTCAATAGTAAAAAAGTCTTCGGTTTCCCCCTTTTGGAAAACTTTATAGGGCGCGCAACGATTTTAGAACATTGTTAATTCTTTATTCGAATCCCAAATTCGTAATTCGTAATTCGTAATTCGTAATTTCCCCGGTGGAGCGTCAACTTGTCAAGCGCGGGCTGAACCGCATTATTCTCCTGCCGATCGTGCTGAGCGCGCTCTATGCGGCGGTGCTGGTTTGGCAGCTCGATCGAATGCTGGATGCCGACGACTGGGTCCACCATTCGTCCCAGATCCTTACGCTTTCGAGCGAGACCCAGCGCCATATCCAGTTTCAGGAAAGCGCGCTACGGGGTTATCTCCTTACACCGGAGGCGATTTTTCTCGTGCAATTTCATGGGCAGGAGCAAATCGTCGATAGCCTTTTCCAATCGCTGCATATCCTGGTATTGGATAACCCGGTGCAAACCCGCCGGCTCGATTCGGTCATGCAGCTTTACTGGACCTGGCAATCCTCGGCGCGCCATTCCCTCTCGGAAGCTGCACCGCCAGCAGACAATGGCTCGATGACTGCCATTACGGATTCCGCGCTGTTGTCTCGCACGATGATCGCCGAGTCGATGCGCGCTAAGTTCCGGCTTCTGGATGAGCAGGAGACCGACCTGTATCTGGCACGCACTCGGAAATTCCAGCGTGGGACGGCGCTGCTTATTGGGATTATCGCCGTGGCGAGTATTGTGGTCGGGATTATCATGGGCCTGAATGCCCGGCGGCAGACGAAACGGTTTGTAGATCGGTTTACCGAAGCGATCGAGGAAACGAACCGGAACCGCGATTTGCTCGAAACCACGCTGCTCTCGATCGATGATGCCATTATCGCGACTGGCACGAACAAACGGATTACCTTGATGAACTCGCGCGCGGAGGAGCTTACGGGATGGACGAAATCCGCGGCACAGGGCCGCCCCATTCAGGATGTTTTTCAGGCGGTGAGCGAAGACGATGGGACTCCTCTCGAAAATCCCACGGCTGCGGTCTTACGCGAGCGCAAGCAATTTCAGCCGAAAGGGCTTCTGAAGCTGCTTTCCCGACTCGGTGTCGATTACCCGATAGAACTGACGGCGGCGCCGGTTCATGGCACGCAAGGGGAAATCGCCGGTATTGTGATCGTCTTTCGCGATATTACGGAATTACGGGAGAACCAGAAACATGCCGCGTCGCGGGAGCTGGAATTCCGCGCGCTCGTCGAGAATACTCCGGATGTCATTATTCGATATTCGAGTGACTTTACCATATTGTACGCGAACCCGGCGGTGGAACAGGTGCTGGGCTTAGGCCCGCAGTCGCTCATCGGGCGGCGCTTCAAGGATATTGGAATTCGCGAGGAGGTCTATGGCCCCTGGGAAAATTCCGTGCGGGAAGTATTTGAAACCGGCAAAGGCGGTGCGACGGAAGTGGAATACCGCACGGTCCGCGGGCTTCGATTCTATCACGTCCGCCTGGTGCCGGAAGGTTCGGAGCGGCCCGGCGAGAATGGTCGGGAAATTTCATCCGTCATCTCCATTGCTCGCGATGTTACCGAACTCAAGCAAACGGAGCAGCGGCTTCGCGAAAGCGAGCGGCGATTCCGTAATGTCGTCGATAACAGCCCTGATATTTTTCTTATGCTCCGGGGGATACGGGATAGCTCGAAGGCTGGAAGTGGAGCGTTCGTCGATTTTACTCTGGAATATCTGAACGCGCCCACTCGCCAACTTCTACCAATGCCGGCCGGCGATATTATGGGCCGGCGCATGAGCGATCTCATGACCGGGCCGCAATCTGCCGAGCGGATCAAAAAATTTGCCGCGATTTTGGAAGCCGGCGTCCCGGTTCGGGAGGAACAATATTCCGACCGTATTCCGAATCTGGGAGGGCGCTGGTATCAATCGCGATACATTCCCATCGGTGACATCCTCGCTATTTCGGCTACGGATATTACGACGCGGATGCAGACCATTCATGCGCTCGAACGGTCGGAGGAACGCTACCGGCGGTTAGTCGAGCACGCTTCGGAAGCTATCTTCAGCACGGACCGCGAAGGCCGCTTTACGTATGCCAATCCGTATGTTCGGGAACTTGGCGGATACGGCGATGCGGACATCACACAATATCACTTCACGGACCTTGTTGGTGACGAAGACCGCGAACGGGTAAAACGGCATTTCTTTCGACAGTTTATTTCTCATACACCCGATTCTTACATTGAAGCGCCATTTCGGTCGCGCCAGGGGAAAGATATTTGGCTTGCGATGAAAGCCTCGCTGGAGATGCACGGAGAGCAAGTCGAAGGATTCAATTGCGTCGCCATGGACATCACCGAACGCAAGCGCATCGAATCCGAACTTCGAGCAGGGAAAAATCACGAGGCGGAGCGCGCTCGCGAGGAGCGGGAGGAACTCCGCGAGAAACTTCGGCAAGCCGAACACGCGCTGGCTGAACGGGAAAAAGCCCCCTCCTAAAGAAGGAGGGGAGCAATAATGTCTCAGCTCTTCTGCTTTAGCTTCGCGATCAGATCGACAAGCTCCTTTTCCGTCTCGTGTTCATCGCCGGCGGTGTAGCCGATATGCTTGCGATAGACCGAGCCATCCGGCATGAGAATAAGGCTATAGGGAAGTGACTCCATCGAAAAAACATCGCGGCCGATATCGCCATCGGGATCGAGCAGCACTGGGAAATCGAGCCGCTGCGTGGCGACATACGCGCGAACCTTTGCAACCGAGCGGACCTGATCGGTATTGATTGCGACCATTTGAACGCCTTCCTCCTTAAAACGGTCCGAAAGCGCCTTGAACGCTTTCATCTCCTGCTTGCAAGGCTCGCACCACAGCGCCCAAAAATTAACGAGCAATGGCCCCTTGCCGAGATAGCTACTGAAATTCACCTCATCGCCATTGGTGGTTTTGACCGTGAATTTCATATTGTCGAGAATATGAACGCTGTCGGCCGGAGTTTGGGCCAGAAGCATTCCTGGAAGCGATAGGAGTGCAAGTATAATAAGGAATCGTGCTGACATCGACGTTATGCTGGATTGTGGAAAGCCGGAGTTTTTTAGTAGATACGGAGCATAAAACATTTTCAATTTTTCATCTGTGACTGCCGCTCTTCTACTCGCTGCTTCACGGCAAATGCTAATTTAACAGCGAGATAGGATGCCCATCCAAGAACCCAGAGGGCGGCAATGTAGCCACGATGCAAGTACCCGACAACGATGAGCGTCACAAAAAAAAGGAGAATGCTTTTGAGGGGAAGGTGACGGAGCTTTTCTTTCAATATATTCGCGGATGGGGGCGTTGCATGGACCTGCCTATTCGTATGGACTTCACCGTGTGGGTGGTCGCCGGTCGTGGAAAGCTTTTCCCGCTCGTAGATGCCCGTGCCGGGAATGCCAGCGTTGAGGTACGTTCCGCGCTTGCCCACGTTCACGCTGAAGCCCTTCGGGCCAATCCGCGTGCTCACGCCGCTCTTGGAGATATTGAGCCGGACGCCCGGCAGGATCTTGATGTACTTTCGAAAGCGGATTCCCATAACGCAGAAATAGGATAGTGGATAATTGATAGTGGAAAGTTGATGGAGCGAATAAAGGTTTCAATCGCGATGGTCTTTTTCCATCAGCCACAATTTTTTCGCCCTTGCGATTTCCTTTCGTATATTTGTACGATAATTAAGGAAGTCTCGTGGCTTGGAATGCTTTGCGCCACGGGTTCTTCCATACTTTAAACTATTCTTGGGGGATTGTGTAATGAGTATCCGAAAAATCGCGGCGCAAGCCGCGCTGTTGTTATCCATTTTCCTGGCTGGAACCGTTGTTATTTGGATGTGGGTCATGCCGCATTTTGGCCTGCAAATGTCGGACTGGAACGATCCATCGAAAACGGCGAAATTCCTGATCGACCACAAAAGCGTCTTTACGTTCTATTTCTTTTTCGATTGGGTCTTCGGGATCACGACGTTCGTGCTTGCGGCGGCTTTCACGCAACGGTTCTCGCGCCGGCAGCCGTGGCTCGGTATCGTGATCGGCGGGTGGGGCGTCATTAGCGCCGCGCTCTTCCTCGCCGCCGGCACGATCGGCATTCTCGGAACCCAGGCGGCGGTGCATGATTATGTTTTGCACGCGAATCTTGCCTACGCCATGACGGCGCAGCAACTGCAATTCGGCATCGAGAGTTGCGCGGTTGCGGCCGCCGGGGTGTTGACCTTCTGCGCCGCCCTGGCCTCTTCGCGGACGAAGGCGTTTGGCAAGACCGTGAATTTCTTTGGCTACCTGACCGGCATCTTTTACGTGGCCGCGTTGCCGCTTTCGGCCATGAACTCGCAGGGGGGATATCTTTCCCTCGTGGGTGTGTTGGCGGCGATCGTATTCAATATTGGTGTGGCCGCGAGCTTTATGAAGCAGCCGCATACCGAGCTTACGCTCGCGCCGCAGGCGAGTTAAGCCCTTCCCTTTGCGGACACCCCGTTTCCCGTCGGGAGCGGGGCTAACTTCCGCTTGCGTTCGAATTCGACGCGCGCGTTGCCGATTTTTTCGCGCGCGCGCCGTGAATGCGGGAATCCAAGTTTCGGAGTTTTTAGATGTGCCCTTGCATCGAAACCGAACCATTGCCTTGCGGCACTGTTCGTGATTCTTCACTTTTTCGAATTTCCATGCGATACAGTACCTGTCTGGCGGTTCTCTTCACGATTATTAATACACCTCTTCACGCGCAATTCCTTCCGCCGGTGAATGCGGAAACGTCTGTAACGCTCCGCCCGGCGCCGTTTTCGGAACGATTCTCCGCTTCGCCATCATCGCCCGAGAGCGATACCTCTCTTTCCGCGCGGCTGCAGTTTGCGCTCGATTCCACTTACGATCTTACACCTTCCTATGATAAACACGGCGTCGCCGCAAGCGTTATCGTGCCCGGTTATCCGCAATGGACGGGCGCTGCGGGAACTTCGGACGATAGTAACCCCATGTCGCCAGATCTTAGCTTCGAAATCGGAAGTGTCACCAAGACGTTTATCACCGCTCTCATCCTGCAGCTTCGGGACGAAGGCAAACTTTCGCTCACGGATTCCATTTCTAAATATCTTCCGAGCTATCCGAATGTCGATAGCACGATCACCATCGAGCAACTGCTCGATCATTCGAGCGGTGTCTATGATTATTTGAATGACGATCCCGCGACACGGCTGCTCGATAGCGCGTATAGCTATAATCCCGGAAAACATTGGACAGCTGCCGAAATTCTCGAAAATTTCGTCGGCCCGCCAAACTTCAAACCGGGCCACGGCTACCGGTATTCGAATACGGATTTTCTGCTGCTCGGCCAGATCGCGGATAGCATCACGAAGCAGCCGGCCAGCGTGGAAATCCACCGGCGGTTCTTAACGCCGCTTGGGCTTACCCATACGCTCTGTTCCTGGTACGATTCGATTCCGACGAATTTCCCGCATAATTATTCGAATTACGATCCACGAATTAACGGCAGCGTGGACTATTACTCGATCAATAAGACGGCGCAACTCTCGATGGCCAATACGGCTGGCGGAATGGTCTCGATTCCGGCGGAGTTGGCGAGGTGGTCACAGGCGCTCTATACCGGCCAACTCCTCGGCAATACGACGACCGCGCAAATGCTGAACATCAACAGTTTTCATAAAATGACGGACGGGATTTACTACAATCTTGGTACGATGCTTATTGGCACTTCCTACGATTACCAGTATGTCTTTGGACACGCCGGTTCCATGATTGGATTTATAACCATCATGGCAACCATTCCGCATGACTCGGTAACCGTGGTCGTCTATGTCAATTCGCTTACGGATACCATCATTGCCTCCAATTATTTAGTTTCGCTCCTGTATCAAATTGAAAATCCTCCGAAGAGCGGCGTGGCGGCAGGGCCTTCGGAAGCGCAAGGCGTAAAGGTCTATCCCAATCCGGTTCGAGGCCGGACTTCGATTTCCTTTGATCAGAACACGCCGGGCGAAAGCGTCCTGACCCTCTATAATGAGCTTGGAAACGAGGTGCGCTCAGTGGCGGATGCTGCAAATGCGCCTGGCCCGCACCAGATCGTCCTCGAATCCGCTGGCCTTGCCGACGGAGCTTACTATTATCGGCTGCAAATGCCAACGTTCACAAAAACGGGCGTCCTCCTCGTGGCGCAATAATAATTATTGTAAGGCGAATGGAACTCTCGCCGCCCAAAGAACATTTTCAGCGCCGAAGTCAGAAGAACCGAGAATTCTAATAAATCTTCGTTCTTCATTGAAACCAGGGCCTGTAGCTCATCTGGTAGAGCGCGTCGTTCGCAACGACGAGGTAAGGGGTTCGAGTCCCCTCAGGTCCACAACCGCCCGTGCCAATTCTTCCGATATACACGTTCGATCATCCCGTTCTGCGGCAGGAGACCTCGCAGATCGAGGAGGATTCCGCCGAACTTCAAAAGCTAATTAAAAATCTCATTGCCACGATGCGCAATGCGGAGGGGCTGGGGCTTGCGGCAAATCAGGTCGGGAAATCGCTCGCGCTGACGGTTATTGATTTAAAGCATGTCCCCGGTATGGAAGAACGCGGCGAGCTTGTCCTTATCAATCCCGCGCTTACGGGTACGGAAGGGGAATCGGTATTCGAGGAGGGTTGCCTGAGTTTACCGGGAATCCGGGAGGAAATTGTCCGTCCGGAACAAATCGGGGTGAAATTTCTGGACCGAAATCTCCGGGAAGTAGAAATGGAGGCCGATAAAATTCTGGCCCGCGTGATCCAGCATGAGATCGATCATCTGCATGGGAAATATTTCATCGACTATCTCTCGCCGTTCAAACTTTCGCTGCTGAAGACAAAGCTCTCGAAAATGATGCGCGGCACCGTGGAGACGGAATATCCGCTTGCGCCGCCCTCCGGGCATCACCCCAAGCCGAAAGGGAGAGTTCGCAAGTTGGCGGGGATGTAAATTCGGTTCAATGCTGCCCTGCCTGCCAGCGCTCGTACTCGGCAAGCAGCGGTTTCTTTGGCTCTTGCTGGGTTGTGAGGGACATGGTATAGGAGAGATCCCGCTCCGAGGAATCCCAAAAGATAATAGGAAATTTATCGCCTAAATAAGTTCCGTTGCTCGATTGGTATTGGCCACTCGTCAGGAAACCCTCGGAAACAGTGTAATACATATAGGGGCCGGAATCCTTGTAGCGGTAAATGCCGAGATCGGAAACGTCATCGAAATCGAAGTCGATTTCGCCCATGAGCTTTCCATTCTTCTGAGCCAGTTTTTTTCGGACGTTCTTCATGCCCGGATACGCAAGCTCGATCTTGCGGCCCTGATAATATTCCGCGATAAGCGTATTGAAATCCTCGTCGATGGCGCTGGCGGAGTCCCCGGGTGTGCTGGCGATGCCGGTAAAAACGATTTTGCCGGAGCCGCTCCGGCCATCGTCATTCAGCGTTAGGTGAACTTCTTTTTTATCGGCCGTGAGGCACCCGCTGATAAGCGGGGCGAAGAGCACGATGGCGAAAACGGCGAGCGGTAAAAATTTGAAAGGAATTCGATCGGTCACGAGGTATAAAATATTTAAGAAAACTTGATTACGTCCACCCTGTCATTCCGAGCGGAGTTCGTCCGGCCGAAGGGAGGACGAACGGAATCGAGGAATCTTCGGAGATTCCTCGATTCCGCAAATCGTCGCTTCGCTCCGATTTGCTCCGCTCGGAATGACAGGCGGACGTAATCAGAATCTCCTTAAATGGCTGCGCGAACGCGAATGAGTTGCGTGTAAACGGTATGGGACGAAATTTTCGTGCCCAATAAGTGTTAGCGTGAACTTCCATGACAGATATCGCACCCCTCTTGACCCGCATCGAGACGAAATCCATCCGCGTCGTGCCATACAATCCGGTAGAGCATGAATCGCTCTGGGACAGCTTTATTGGCCGCTCGATGAACGGCACGGCCTTTCACCGCCAGCAATTTTTGCGGTATCATCCCGCTGAACGATTCCATTTTCACCATCTTCTTTTCTTTGCGGGAAGCAAGCTCGTTGCCGTTCTGCCCGGTGGATTGCGGGAAGACGGCCGTGTATTCGAATCGCCGCTCGGCGCGAGCTATGGCTCGTTCGTCACGGAAGATATCAGCGCGCAGATGGCGCTCGATGTCGTCGAAGCATTTGAGAGCTACATTCGCAAGGAATCCATCGACGAAGTGTATCTCACGGCCCCGCCCGTTATTTATCAGCCGGTGCTGACGCAGAATCTGGATTTCGCATTGCTCTACCGTGGCTTTGCGTATCAGCGGCATTATATTTCACATGCGATCGATCTGCGCCATCCGGGCCAGCCATTCGACCGGTTTCAATCCGTAGCGCGGAAGCATGTTCGGCATGTCACGCGAACGCATCCGGAAGTTTGGATCGAAGAATCGCAGCGCGCATCGCTTCACGATATGCTCGAGGAATTCTATCCTATTCTGCTCGAAAACAAAGCAAAATATAATGCCACGCCCACGCATTCGCTCGAAGAACTATTTCGGTTGGAATCCCTCTTGCCGGATTTTATGAAGCTCTTTCTCGTCCGTGTTGGCGAGGAGCCAATCGCCGGCTCGCTTCTTTTTATTGCGAATGACCGTGTCACCCTCATCTTTTATCACATGCTTCGCTATGCCTTCGAGCATCTCAAGCCGATTTATCTTCTGATGGATCGCGTGACGCGTTGGTCGAAAGAGCAGGGATATCATTTCGTCGATATCGGAGTCTCGCAGGATACGAATGATGCCAATCCGATGACGCCGGCGCTGAGCCTCATCCACTTCAAGGAGAAGTTCGATTCGCGCGGCGTGCTGCGATCGACGCTCCACAAAGATTACCGCATGATAGGTCATGCACCGGTAGCGTGAAGCAGCGCACGCTCCTGATGCTTTCCATGGCGGACGCCGCCACGGACCGCCGCGCCCAGAATTTCAAACGCTTCTTCGAAAATGCGAGATGGGAAGTAGAACTACTGGCACCCACGACCAGTGCAAAGCGCGGGCCTCGGCGATTTATCGAATTCGATAGAAAACTCCGCCGAGAAATTGCGGGCCGCGTTGCGGATGCCGTGATGGCCTGCGATCTGTTCTCGCTCTCCTCGGCCGCGAGCATGAAGCGCCGAGGCCGGGCGCCGCTTCTTATTTACGATGCGCGCGAAGTCTATACGGAGTTACCCGGCGTCGCTCGAAAGCCCGTTGCAAAATGGATCTGGAAGCGATTGGAGCGGCGCGGACTTGCTGCAACGGATTTTCTGCTTGTGACCGGCCCGCGCGACGTTCAGGCGATTTGCGATGTCCATCATTTCCTTCCTCGTCCCGTTCTTGTTCGAAATCTTCCGTGGCGCGATCCGAATATCCCGCATGAAAAAGATATTCTAATTCAATACGATATTCCTTCCGAGGCAAAATCTCTCGTCTATGTCGGCGGGTTGCAGGAGGGGAGGGGGCTCGAAAAACTTTTGAGAGCGATTCCAACTCTTTCTTTGGAGGGTATTCATTTATTGCTCATTGGCAATGGCCTGCTTCGCTCGCATCTTGAAGCCGTAGTCTCCGAACTCGGGCTGGCTTCCTCGGTCCATTTCGCGGGAGCATTGCCGTCGGAGGAGGCGCTGCGCATCGCGGCGGCGTGCGATGCCGGGATTTGCCTTATCGAGCCAATCTCGCGGAGCTACGAACTGGCACTGCCGAGCAAACTCTTCGAGTATATGATGTGCGGCATTCCGGTGGTTTCGAGCAGGCTGGAACAAGTCACCGATTTGTTCGAAAAGGAGGTTTGGATTTCCTTCGTGGATGTAAACAATCCGAAGTCGATTCGGCAGGGGATCGAAACCGCGCTTGCACATTCGCGGAATGCCGCGCTTCGAGAACGGGAGCGTTCGCTCGCACTCACCGAATTTCATTTCGAGCACGATGCCGAGAGTCTCTTCGCCGTGCTCGACCGGTTGCTCTAAAAAACCAAAACTCAGAAAAATTCAACTTAGGGAAATCAACCATGTCATTCCGAGCGTAGCGAATCTGAGCGAAGCGAAGATTTGCGAAGTCGAAGAATCTCCGGTAATTCACCAGACAGCTAAACTACACGAGATTCCTCGACTCCGTTCGTCCTCCCTTCGGTCCTCCCTTCGGTCGGACGAACTCCGCTCGGAATGACAAGCTAACTTAATCAGACTTTACTCAGCACTTGGCATTCCCTGTGGTCTATTTTTATCTCATCCTCCAACAGCTGATTGGTAGCACGACGCACATCGTTGCGCAGGAGGCTACGCAGAGTGTCGATCCGGGATTGCTCCTGTTGCTTCGATCGCTCGGCGCTTCGCTCGTTTTTCTTCTCTTGCTTTTTGGAATGGAGCGGCGGTGGAACGTTTTTCACCGCATCGCCAGAGAAGATATGGGCCGAATGTTCTTGCTCGGGTTCCTGAATGTGCCGCTCAACCAATTGCTCTATCTCCACGGCATTAAATACACGTCGCCAGCGAACAGCGCGCTGCTGTATTCGCTCACGCCGATGCTCGTCTTTCTCTTCACGTCGCTCCTGCATAGCGAGCGGCCTTCGGGCAGGAAGGCGCTGGGCATCGTCATTGCGCTCATCGGAGCGGGAATTATTATGTTCGAAAGCGGCGCGGAGTTAGGACCGGAGCATACCACGGGAAATATTCTCATCTTCATGGCCGTCATCGCATGGGCTCTATTTACCATGCTGGGACGCCCGATGGTGCTGAAATATGGCGCGGTCTATGTCACGGCAGTGAATATGATCTTCGGCGCGTTGCTCTATTTACCGTTTGGATTGCTCACCGCCCATCTTTCCGATCTCGCGGCGATGACCTCGGTTTCGTGGACCGAAGTAGCCTATCTCGCGCTCATCGCGTCGGTCCTTAATTATATTTTGTGGTATGCCGCGTTAGGCAAGCTGGAAGCCACGCGCGTTGCCATCTTCCAAAATCTCCAGCCGATCATTACCACGCTCATGGCCCTTTATCTTGGCCGCGCAATTCTAACATTGCAGTTCTTAGGCGGCGGCACGCTCGCGCTCATTGGCGTGCTCGTGGTGGAATTGGCGTAACCGGAATTTATGACACAAGCCGGGATGTTTGGGAACCGTGAACCATCCCAAACATTCCAGCAATCCCACCCATTCCAGTTCAGACAGTCCATGCGGCAGTGAGCACACCAGACGCTGTGCCGCTTTTCCCGTCACATTTTCCGCAACCCGCCCGAAATTCCCTATTTTAGGGTTGATCCTGTTTCTTCTAATGAAATGAAATCTCGCCATATATTGTCTTACGGGTTATTTTTGACCTTACTGGCTTCGGCAGTTTCCGGCTACGGTTCATGGAATAAGATCGCTCAGTTTAGTGGCACGAGTAGAGTCACCGCGTGCTATTTCTTCGATGCTTCAACGGGTATTATCGGCTTCGATGGGAATGTCAATGGATCGCCACTTTTGAGGACAACCGATGGAGGCATAACGTGGCGATCCGTGGTAATTCCCGCTCGCTCGAATTCTACCTATGTGATGGATATATGGTTTAAGGATTCCCAAGAGGGCTGGGCCACACTCTTTACTGGCGGTGAGCTGTGGCATACAACCGATGGTGGGTTAACATGGAAGGCACTGAATGTAACCGGCAACTTCTCAGGAGTTCGAGCGACGAGTTCGGCTATCGATGTAACGGATTTTGGTTCCAGTTTATATCTTTCAACGAATGGAGGCACTGCCTTCTCGCCTACCGTTGGGCCACACACTAACGGACTTGATTTTGTCGACAATCTCCATGGAGCAGCAAGTGGATTTGTAAGTCTTTTTGCATTTTCCGCCGATGGGGGTCTAACCTGGCAGAACGCCGCCGGAAATGTGAATGAAGCGTTCGGTATGTATGGATTTCAAGGCACGAGCATTTTCGTTGCCGCTGCGGAAGAAAGCAGTTCGATGTCGGTTCCTTCTCTTATTTATCGCTCATCGGATTTTGGTGCATCCTGGTCCGTTCTCAATACACTACCTTTCAAAATTACAGGCGGGATTGCTGGATCGAACGGTGCGTTATATATTCAGCGCATGGATATGACGGGGACCGGCCTTTATCGTTCCTTAGATAGCGGGCGTTCCTGGGCGGCTATCGGAGGACCCGGCAATTTATGGGATACTCGTATTGCAGCAATTGGATGCACTCTGTATGCCTTCGACAGCCATGGGGGAGTTTATAAATCCACCGATGCGGGAATTGGAGTGTGCTCCCTTGCACAGGATTCCATAACTCTTGCTGCAACCCTCTGCGACTCCACGCGGATGATCCATTCTTTCAATAATCCTCATCCGGGGGACAGCGTCTTTGTGCTCGATGCGCGGATTTTGGATTCGACTCGACCACCCGTCACCACTCAAGCTTTTGGCATCGATAGTATTCCACTGTTACCCCTCCTTTTAACAGGAGACGATTCCATGGGTTTCACACTTCACTGGTATCCGCGGCTACTGAGGAGTACTGCCGGGCGTGATTCGTCGCTTCTGCGCATTATTACACTCGATATACGACTTAACGAAAAGGATACGTTCCTTATTCCAATCCGGCTCATCGCGTTGGAAACGGATCCACGGTATAGCAGCAATATATTGTTGCATGCAGGGGCTGTCCTACTGTGCCATGCAGTAGATACATCGGTAACCATTCGGAATCTCGGCTGCGATACTCTTTGGATTGAAAGCGATTCGCTTAACAGCTCTTCGAGTTGGTCGCTAACCGATAGTTTCGGAGCTACTCGACATTTCCCGATTGGAATCCTTCCCGATTCGGTACTACGGCTACCACTTCAGTTTCAGCCTAATGGCAGTGGCCCTTCTGTAGATACTCTTACTATTTCCATGCGTTATTTCATGGTCGATTCCCTATGTAAAATGTTCCTCCAGGGTAGTGGAATCATTAGCAATCCTTTGATCGCTCCGCTCGCGGTTGCGTTTGATTCCGTGGCGACCTGTCTTTCATCCGACACCGTAATCATCTTCAAGGATTCGGGTTGTGCATCCCTTCTCTTACTGAGTGACTCGGTGAGTGGGCCGGAGTGGACCTTGCTCGACATCAATGGCAAGCCTCTGACATTTCCAGTAACGATTAAATCCGATTCTGGCTTGCCGATACTTATCCAATTTCACCCTTCGGGGCTTGGTAAGACACGAGAAAAAATTGCTTTTCATTTTACCTATTTCGATTCGATTTTTACTCAAACAATCACGCTTTCGGGGATCGGTAAACGTACTGGAACAGTACTATTCGCTCGCAAACTCGATTTCAGTAATACTTCTATATGCTCTGCTCGCGAGTTGAAAATCCCATTGAAGAATGAGACATGCGATGCCGCCGTCATCCAGAAAATACAAGTCCTGCAACCCTTCACATGGCTCGATTCCTTACCTGCCACAGTACTGTCAGGCGATACTTTGGAACTCCACGCTCGATACGCGCCTCAAACAAACACCAAGGATACCGAATACGCAATTGTTTCACTGACGGTCAATGGCAGCCCCGTTATCGATACGCTGTTGCTAACGGGTTCTGGTGTTGGAGAACAGGCGAGCCTGTTGGCCTCCGTTCCGGGCGATTCGATCTTTTTGCCAACGCGCTCGGAATGCGATCCACCCGATTCTGTCGTGTTCTATGTGTTCAATCCGGGTTGTGACTCCTTGCTCGGTGCCGGAGTTGGTTTTAGGAATGGTGGAGTCGATAGCCCTTATGTTCCATACTACCTTAGTATAACGCCATCCGAGCCTCTTGTAAATAACTCCCTCCCCTCGGGAGATTCTATTCGAATTGCGTTTACGATCCTCGATTCTATTGCCGGCCGCTACACGGGAAATTACCGGTGCCAGTTTATCGGTTCCGATGGCTTATTCCATGATTCGACTTTTCATTTCATTCAGGTTATTACACATGTTCCACGTACACTTACGCTTGACACTACCCTCATTAATCTTGGAGCGATGAAATCATGCGAAACGCACGATACCACAATTTCATATACGAATACCAGCTGTGTGCCCGTCATTTTCGATTCTTGGCGTATGGAACATTATGGTGATGGGTTTCAAGTTTATAATATTAATTACCAGCCAATCACCATTCCAGCCGGCGAGACTGATTCGCTGCACATTACGTTCGACGGTACTCATACCGGCGCGATTTACGATACCGTGATCGTGATCGTCGGAACGGACAGCGATTCGGTCCGGCGGATTGCGGTAGAAACCTTCGTTCCCACGGTGGACTCTGTCGATTTCGTGCTTCGAATGCCCGCTCAACTTACGGCGGGCACTCATTTGTCGGCGGAGATATTTCCGGATCGCTCCGTGAGTAGTAATAAAGGTCTTTCTTCGATTTCCGGAGAGTTGCGTTATCCCGATAACGATTTTGCATTCGATTCCATCACGCCAGCGGCCGGCCTTCAGCTTCATTCTGTTGGACCCAACTTAGTAAATGCATGGGACCACGTAAGCTTTTCCGTTTCCAATTCTGCTGGAATCTCCCTCGATCCTACGAAGCCGATCGCGCGGCTCTCGCTCGAATCGATGCTGACGGATACGGTTGCATATACCATTCAGCTCGATTCGATTCGACTCAATGATGGCGACCCGCAATACGCCAATTGTACGCTCGCGTCGAATGGTTCGAGCTATTCAGCACAATTTAGTTCCAATTGTGGAGATAGCTTGATAATTGGCGCTATGAATGACCGCTTGATTATTCTTGCCACCGGTCCCACTCCGAATCCTGTTAATGCAGAGACGGGGAGTGATCTGACGCATTTTACATTGCAAAGCTATGCGGATGGCATGGCAATTATCGAGTTATTCGATGCGCTGGGCCGCTCTGTTTCGCGTGAAGATTTCTCAGTCAAGCGCGACGAAATCGAGCCATATTCATTCGATTTTAAAGGTTCTCCGGCAGGGAGTTATTTCTATACTATTCGGTTCTTTTCGTCCCTTGGCACAGTCGTGCGTGGTGGAAGTATTATGGTACTGCGCTAAACGAAATGCGTGTTTGCGTACCGGGCAGCGCCTCTTCCCGTTGAGGGGTCATGGAAACAGGCGCTTCCATGCGCACAAACGGCACCATTTCCTTATGAATGCGGTCGGCTCCAGCCGTTCTCCGAGTGCTCGAAGCGGTCTTCGGCGCTGCGCTCGAATGCGCTGCCATTCCAGCTCATTCGCGCAACCGAAATGGACTTTCCGAGACATTCGATAATGTTGAAGGAGTTCGCTTCGCGCGCCGAGCGCCACCCAGTCGCGGTGCCGGCTTGCACCACCAGCGCGGCGTAGTCGCGGATTTTGTACCGCTCGGCGGTATCGCGGGCAAAGATGCGATGGAGATGTCCAGCGAGGAGGAGATCGACTCCGCATTCGGCGAGCACCTTCATTGCGCGGCCCGCGCGATTGACAAGCTGGCGTTTATCCGAATAGCCTTCGGGCAAATCGAAGGGATGGTGGGTGACGAGAATTTTTATTCGGTCATTGGGTATCGGGCAAAGTTTTTCCCGCACAAACGAAAGCTGCGCCCGGTTGATATGGCCATACTTGGTGCTGCGAGATCGGGCGGTGTTCAGTCCCACGGCAGCGATTTCTTCATCCTCGTAAATAGGATGGAGATTGGCAGTGATGAAATGTTTAAACCGCGCGAGCGGACGGCTGAAACGTTCGATGGGATTCCAAATTGGTATGTCATGGTTTCCGGGAACAATAATTTGCGGTCCGGGCAGGGAGTGGAGAAAATCCCTCGCCGCGCGAAATTCTTTTCGGAGGGCGCGCTGGGTAAGATCGCCGCTCACGATGACGAGGTCGGGCTGCGCTTCATGTACCGCGCGGACGAGCGGCTCGATTGTTGTCCGGTCGATTTTTCCGAAGTGGATGTCCGAAAGGTGAATGATGGTACGCATTTAGAATATATCTCATCAATAAATGAGCCGGGAATCACAAGACCAGCACATCCTTGAGCAACTTCCGCCCAGCCGAGCGCAAAAGCTGCTCAAGATAATCACGTCCTATTATTTCATTGCGCTGGTGATCGGCGCGGGCTTCGCGTATCTCTTTGGCTGGCTGGCGGAGGAGGTGACGGAGAACGAATTCGGCGTGGATAACACGGCCATTCTTCTTAACATCCATGCCCACCGAAGCGCTTTGCTCGATAGGATTGCATTTAGTTTTACGTGGATTGGCTCGCCGTGGGGGATCGTTCTTATTTCCGTCTTGATGCTTGCCGGTTTGTGGAAGCTTAAACGATACGTCGATATTGGAATGTATGGAGCGGTACTGCTCGGCGCGTCGGTGATGGTCGTCACGCTCAAGCTTTTCTTTCACCAGCTTCGCCCGCAGGTTTTTACCCCGCTTGTTCGCGAAACGAGTTTCAGTTTTCCGAGCGGACATTCCCTCACGTCCTTCGCGGTGTGGGGATTTGTCGCTTGGTGGGTGGTCTCGATTGATCCGAAGCAGGTGTGGCGATGGTTGCTGGGAGTGCTCGGTGTTCTCATTGCCGGGCTGGTTGCGCTAAGCCGGCTTTATCTTGGCGTGCATTGGCCGACGGATGTACTCGCCGGATTCTTGCTGGGATTTGGATGGGTGGCGGTTTGCGCCCTTGGCCAACGGTGGCTTACCAGGCATGCCCGCCGCGAGCGAAGAAAGCAGCTTCACGAGAAGCGGCTCGCGCGGAAATCAATTTCCGGAGTGAGTTAAACTCCTACCATCTGCTCCGCCCATTTCCTGCATTTTCGGTACTCTCCATTCGTAAGGATTGGAACGGTGTCGCTTACAGCGAATTGGCTGGCGAGAATCACGTCTTCCATGTCGTTCCGTTGAATTAACTCGATACCGGAGGCGCATTCCAACAATCTATTTTCCAAGTCATCCGAGCTACTCTCGAACACTGCCTGAGCCGCGAGTGCCTCCGGCGACTTAGTTCCTTTCAGCTTCGAAATAATAGCTCCCGCGCCGACGAGATCTTCCAATGAGGGCCGAAGGGAACCGTTGTGCCCCCAACGTTCACCACAAGCGATTACTGCAATTGAATTAAATGTATTGGCATACTCCGCAACCGCGCTCGCGTTTCTGAGGCATCCGGCAACGGTTGGCTTCTCCATGGACATTAGGGAGAGCGTGGCGCCATTCGGGGATGGCAAGACGAATCGACAATCGCGTGGAATAGTTAGAAGCGAACGTGGCGATAGACTATAATGCTCGGCGGTTCGCGTTCGAGAGGCTGCGATAGCATTATTTGCTAAGGCAAATGCTTCAACGGTTTCATCCTTGAATGGGTATGGAAGAACCACCGCCCCGCGCGACGTAGCAATATCGACGCATGTCGAAAACGATAGCACATCCACGATAATTATCAGATCGGAAGTCGAGCGCAAGGCCGAGAGTCCCTCAAGGCCCCATTCGCATCGGACGCTGAAATCGGATTGCTGGAAATATGATTTATTCATATACCCGTGCTCGGAGTGCAGTGCATTAAAGCAGGTGAACAGAAACACCACTTACCACCCGGCGAAAGTCGCGGTCGAACGTCACAATTTCGAGGCCGAAGGTTTGAGCAGCGATTAGTTGATAGGCATCATCGAAGTCAAGACCGCTCTCGGTAATCACGGAATGAATGTTTTCAAGCGCATCCACCGGAAGGACCACAAGCTGGAGCTTTTCCCCGAGATCACGAATAAACTCGGCATAGAGATGAAGCTTTTTCCTGCGATAAAGAATGACTCCAATGGAATGCAAAGAAAAATCCGAAATCGCGATTTCTTGCAAGTGTTCGAGGATAAATTGCTTCGAAACAGCCGAACGTACTTGCCTCAGGATAATTTCGAGGAAAATATTTGTATCGAGAAGATATTTCACATCCACTCCAAAGCCTTTTTCTGTAACTCGACGGAGGTGTACTCGTCTTTTAATTCCTCGAGTCCACCTTCCCAGGTAAACCTTGGCGGATCGACGTTCTTGCTTTCGCGATTGGTCAAAAACTCAATGAAATCTTCCGCCATCCGGCGGTCGATTGGTTTAAGGCGCTCAATACGTTCGGCTATTTGCTGTGTGCTCATCTTTTATACCAAATCGGATAGATTACTCATTTAGTTTCCACTTTATGCCGCTACCATCTGCTCCGCTCGTTTCTTCGTGCGGTGCCGTTCGGTTGCGTCGAGAATCTTCTTGCGGAACCGCGTGGAGTGCGGCGTCACTTCGAGATACTCATCGTCCGAGAGCCATTCGATCTGCTGTTCCAGCGAGAGCATCCTTGGCGCTTCGAGTTGGATCGCGCCATCGGAACCGGAGGCGCGCATGTTCGTCAAATGCTTCTTCTTCGTGACGTTCACGATCATATCATCTTCGCGGGAGTTCTCACCGACGATCATGCCTTTATACACCCTCGTTCCCGGTTCCACAAAGAAGACGGAACGTTCCTGCAAGCCTTCCATTGCGTAGGGCGTGGTGTCGCCATCGTCTAACGAAATGATGGCGCCCCGCATGCGGCCGGCGATGGGGCCTTTGTAGGATTCGTAATCGTAGAAAAGTTGATTCAGGAGTCCCGTGCCGCGCGTCATATTAAGGAACTCGCCGCGAAATCCGATCATGCCTCGGCTGGGAACGTGATAGTCGATATGCGCCTGGCCGTTCAACGTGGACATGTTAAGCATTTGCCCCTTGCGAACGCCGAGTGCCTCGATCACCGCGCCGATATATTCCTCCGGAACGTCGATCACGACCTGCTCGATCGGCTCCATCGTGTCGCCATCGACTTCCTGCAAAATCACTTCCGGCTTGGAGACGGCGAATTCATATCCCTCGCGCCGCATCGTCTCGATGAGAATGGCAAGCTGCAATTCCCCGCGCGCCGCGACTTTGAACGTATCTGGCGAAACATCCTCGACGTGAATCGAGATATTCTTTCGCAGTTCCCGCATCAGGCGCTCACGCAAATGCCGGCTGGTAACGAATTTGCCTTCGCGTCCGGCGAGAGGCGAATCGTTGACGACGAAGTTCATCGAAATCGTCGGCTCATCGACGTTGATGATCGGCAGCGCGTAGGGATGCTCCGGGTCGGTGATCGTTTCACCAATATGCACATCTTCCAGGCCCGCAAGCTGGACGATTTCTCCGGCCGCGGCTTCCTCCGCCTCGACGCGTTTCAGTCCTTCAAAAGTGTAAAGCTTCGCGATCTTCGCTTTTTCGAGCGTGCCATCGTGACGAATGAGCGTGATCCATTCACCTGGATGGACCTTGCCGCGAAAGATTCTTCCGACCGCGAGGCGGCCCAGATAATCGGACCAATCCACATTGGCGACGAGCATTTGAAATGCGCCTTCCGTCTCGCCGGGCGGCGGGGGAACGCAGTCTATAATCATACGAAAGAGCGAATCCAGTCCCTTCTCCCCCGGGGAGGGGGTTAGGGTGAGGGGTTCCGGCGGCAGCGTCGGCCAGGCCAGTCCCGCTTTGCCAACTGCATAAATGATCGGAAATTCCAACTGCTCGTAGGTTGCGCCGAGGGATAGAAAAAGCTCGAATACTTCATCGAGCACTTCTTTTGGTCGCGCGTCCTTTCGATCAATTTTATTGATGACGACGATGGGCTTGAGATGAAGCTCGAGGCTTTTCTTCAGAACAAACTTTGTTTGCGGCAGGCAGCCTTCGGCGGCATCGACGAGGAGCAAAACGCCATCGACCATCTTCAAAATGCGCTCGACTTCTCCGCCGAAATCCGCATGGCCGGGCGTATCGACGATATTGATCTTCTTACCACCCCAATGGACCGAGGTGTTCTTCGCCATGATCGTGATGCCCTTCTCCCGTTCGAGGTCGTTCGAATCCATGACGCGGTCGGTCAGGTGCTCATTGGAGCGAAAAGTGCCGGATTGCCGCAGCATCTGATCGACGAGCGTCGTCTTGCCATGATCGACATGCGCGATAATGGCGATATTTCGAATATCTTCCCGAATATGGATTGGTTGTAATTCTGACATTTACGATTCCTTAATATATAATCCCCCGCCTTTTCAAGGAGGGGGGAAGGGGGGTGGTAGGCGCGCCGCTAACGAGGAGCAGGGGGGTAATCGTTTCTTTTAACGGATTCACGATGAAAAGACGATGCCTGTGTGGGGCGAAATGGTATTTCGCACCGGGGAGCGATTTAACAAACCGCCCCACACCACTTTTTTAATATTCATTTAATGAACTCGGGATTTGCTACCACCGCATTGATTTTTTGAAATTTTTCAGCTGTGTGCAAGGAAGCGCCGCTTCCTTGACCTCGTCCGGGAAGCAGCGCTTCCCCGGCACACGCACAATCAGAGACGATTTACCGCGCGAGCACCATCGGTAGCGTCTCCACGCGCCCATTCATCCAAACGAGGCACTCATACATCCCATCGGTAGGGGCGCATGGCAATGCGCCCCCGCAATTCCACGCGAAGCGATGCTCTCCCGCCGCAAGCTCGCCCGAAAAGAGATGAGCGAGATCCACGCCGAGCAGGGTTTGGCCGGTTATTGGTCGCGCCCCCCCCCCCTTTCGCTTCGCGCGATCTTAGCCCCTTTGCGCCTATCCTTTTTACCATATAAAGCCTTGAATGTTAATTACACCCTATCTCCTTCATCGAGCATCAAGACCTTGAATCGGTTCAGCTTATCGGCGGGTGGATGATGATAGGGCCGAGGTACCGCGTGATGGTGCTTCGTGTGGTGTTTGCCACCCTTCGCGCCATGCTTTACGCGCACATGCTTCGCGCCCG
>DASRZC010000167.1:0-5014 GCA_035686785.1 Kapaibacterium sp. (SeqCode) | reverse complement strand
CTTATAGACTCCGATCCCAGGGATATTCATATTGTTGGTGGTATTACTCGCGCCGGCCTCGTTTCCATAATAAATTCCAGTTCCGGCATAAACCGTTTGCGGGTTCTTCGGATCGATTGCAACGCCGCCGACCGCGAGCGTTTTCCAATTATTGCTGAGAGAAGTCCAATTGGTACCATTATTGGCCGATTTCCAAAGCCCCCCCGTCGTGACGGAAAGATAGATCGCACCATTGGGATCGAACGCGATCCCGGAGGGCCGCCCGCTCACGGTGCCACCCTGCGATTTCGTCACTTCGACCCACGCGGCGCTCGATAACGCTTTCATCGCCGGGCGGTTATCCATGTGATAAAACTGCTCGTAGCCCACTTGCCGCAAGCTGTCGTAATTCGCCTCGCCCATTGGATTGATAAAGTGCGCAAGCCACGCTGCCGCTGCTGCCGCGTGATCCTCTTCCACGGACGAGGGCATCGCGGCCGTGCGTTTCTGGGCATTAGCCGGACCCGCGAGCATCATCGTAGCAAGCAAACAAAGGAAAATAACAAATGGAAATGATTTCTTCAATGACGTGGATGGATTAGTGTATGAATGGCCAAATTTTCCCGAAGAAGCCGTTGGCTAAAGCTTCGCTGCTTCGGCGGAATCGTGGTGGAAATGCGGAAACACCAAAGCGGCGCGAGAGTTTCCTTTATTCTGGAAAATTAATTGTTCCACCAAGGGTATAATGCCTCAGAGCATCATTTCTAACAGGACGGCGAGAAAAATTATTGAGAATTCATGGAAACGCGCTCCGAACGGGGAGTGGCAATAAATCGTTATTCAAACAATGGCTGAAAAGAAAAAAGGGATTCCGCTCATCGAAGCAAATCCATATCTACGCGATCGATTGCAGCGGCGAAAAATTTTTGCATTCCTGGCGTATGAATCGAGCGTGTTCGAAGGCGCTCAGGGTCTCAAGCGTCCACCTATTCCCGATGTTTTCAAGAAAGTTCACTCTATCCGACCAGCCAAAGCATCAGCGAAGAAGCGTCTGAGTGGTTCGTAATTCTCAATATAACCCTGCCTAACAGCATTCAGGTAGCGCTGTTTCTGTTTTCGAGATCCTTTTCCCGTTAAACCATAATGAGGGGGACCCTGAGAGGCCTGAAGAGCCATGAGATTTGCAATGCTTCTTGCTATCCGGCCATTGCCATCTCGGAAGGGATGAATCATCAAAAAATCGGCATGTACCTCCGCCAATGCCTTTGGAATATTTTCGAATGGTTCTGGCGCAATTGGGGTGAGCAGGCGTAATTTCTTTTGCTCGAATTCTTTCAATGAAGTTTCAATGTATTGTGGCGGAGGCCAAGTGAAATCACCCTTCGTAAGATTGACGGTTCGAAATTTCCCAGCCCAGGAATAAATCTTACCAAAAATACATCGGTGGATATCGATAATGAGATTAAGATCGAATGCCGTCTGTGTGGTTATGATGCCTGCAAAATATTCCTCGCACCGTCGAAGTGATTCCATCTCAATCCGATCCATCTCTCGCTTCGATGTGATGCCAAGGAGATTCCTATCGACGCGACCATGAGAACCGGGCTGCTTCTCTCCCTCTTCGCCGAGTGCGGTTTGATAGCGTGAAATCATTACCGTTTTATCTATCCACCTCCCCGAGCACAATATCGATCGAGCCTAAACTCACGATCAGATCGGCGATGAGATAGCCGCGCGAAATTATCGGAAGAAGGCTGAGATTCGAAAACGCGGGCGAGCGGACTTTTACGCGCCACGGCTTCACATCACCCTTCGAGACGATATAATATCCCAGCTCGCCGCGCGGCGTTTCAGTGCGAGAATAAATTTCACCTTCCGGCGGCCTCAATCGCTTGGGAATTGCCGATTGTACATCCGTGGTATCATCCCGCGGATATTGCTCCAAAATTTGCTCGATGATATTCAGCGATTGTTCCCATTCCTGCATGCGCACCCAATGACGATTGAACGCATCGCCAAGCGTGGCAAGGGTGTTCGAACCAACGGCAACTTCGAAATCGAAGCGGTCGTAGATCGAGTATGGATCGTTCTTGCGAATATCCCATTTCACGCCGCAGGAGCGGAGCATCGGTCCCGATGCGCCGCCATTTACGGCAACTTCCGCATCGAGTACGCCGATGCCGGCCGTCCGCTGACGGAAAATGTGATTGAATGTAAGGAGATCGTTGATCTCCTTGTGCGTGGCGCGGGAAGTTTTTAGAAATTCGCGGCACATTGGAAGCACTTCGGGGTGGAGATCATGCGACAGCCCGCCGACCCACATATAATTATAAAGGAAGCGCGCGCCGCACGTCTTCTCGAACATTTCGAGGATGGTCTCGCGATCACGGAAGCAATAGAGGAACGGCGTGAACGCGCCGGAATCCATTCCAAAAGTTCCAATCGCAATCATGTGCGAAGCGATGCGCTGAAGCTCCGCAAAGAGCACGCGAATGTATTCCACTTTTTCCGGCACTTCGATATTCATCATCCGCTCGACAGCCGTAACGTAACCATGCTCGCCGGACATCGCGGCGATGTAGTCCATCCGATCGACGTAAGGAATTACCTGCGGATAGGTCATGTGCTCCGTGTGCTTTTCGAAGCAGCGGTGGAGGTAGCCAAGGTGCGGAATCACATCGACCACCACTTCCCCATCGAGCACAACTTCGAGCCTTAGCACGCCGTGCGTCGAAGGATGCTGCGGGCCGATATTCAGCACCATCTCCTCGGTATGCAGCCGCCCGCGCTCGACATCTTCGGGTGCGTGGATAGGCCCGCTCGCATGGAGTGGGGAATGCATGATCGTGTGGCGTTCGAGAATTTCAGGCATCAATATGGCACCTTCATTCCATGATAAAAATCGGGTTCCTTAAAATCTTTTCGCAACGGGTGACCGGGGTAATCGTCATCGAGCAAAATGCGCCGGTGATCGGGATGGCCTTCGAAACGAATGCCCATCATGTCCCATGCTTCGCGCTCCTGCCAGTTGGCATGTAACCAAATGGAAGTGACCGAAGGAACAGAAGGAACCTCAGCCGGCAGCGTGGCTTTTAGAATCAGCTGATGCGCGTGCTTCGTTGATTCGAGATGATAGATGACCGAGAGCGAACCGTCGCCATTATCGAGCGAAGAAATCAGAAGAAGACTATCAAAAGCGAGCGTAGGTTCATCGCGAAGAAAAAACGCGAGATCGCGAATGGCGGAGGGTTCCGCAATTTCGAGATACGATCCCATGCGCCGCTGATAGGCATTTTCGGAATTCGATTCGCGCCAGGCGCCAAGCTTATCGCCGAAAGCGGTGCGCAATTTTTCAATAATTTCAGAGTGGCTCACAGACAAAAATATTAATCCTGAGAATCCGCATCATCCGCGTCATCGTGGTTTTGGCTCCTGATTTTTTCCTGCAGCTTCATCAGCCCTTCGAGCAGCGCCTCGGGCCTCGGCGGACAGCCCGGCACATAAACATCCACCGGAATCACGCGATCGACGCCTTTCAAAACATGGTAACCATATTCCCAATACGGGCCGCCGCAGTTCGAGCAATTGCCCATCGAGATAACATATTTCGGATCGGCCATTTGCTCATAGAGCATTTTGATTCGCGTCGCCATCTTGAGCGTGACCGTACCGGAGATAATAATCACGTCCGATTGGCGCGGGCTGGGCCGCGGAATGACTCCGAAACGCATTATATCGTAATGCGAGGCGCTGGTGGACATCATCTCGATCGCGCAGCAGGCCAGGCCAAAACTCATTTGCCACAAGCTCGAAAGCCGCGACCAGTCGAAGAGCGTGTCGAGGCTCGTGACGATAATATTTCCTTCCCCCGTCTTATCCGAGGGAAGGACTGGAAGTTCAAGATGATCTAAAAATCCCATGAATTTGTAGCCGTGACCTTCAGGTCACGGTGTGTGCCGAATATTTTCGCTCCGCGTCCGTGAACTGAAGGTCACGGCTACGAGTATCTACCACGTCCCGAAGCCGCGCGACGAATGGCTTGGGCCGCGCCCAATCGAGATCGCCTTTGGCCCATACATAGACGTAGCCCACGACAAGAATTCCAATGAACGTAAACATCTCCGCGACCGCGAACCATCCCATCGGCTTGAATACCATCGCCCACGGGAACAAAAATAAAATCTCGACATCGAACAAAATAAAAATCAGTGCGACTACGTAATACCGGATATTGAATTTCACCCACGCGCCGCCGATCGTATCTTCGCCGCACTCATACGATGCAAGCTTGAATTTATTCGGATTTCGTGGCCGTAAAAACTTGCTCGTCACGAGTCCGCCCGCGACGAAGAGGGCCGCGAGAATCAGGAATGCGAAGACGTGACTGAATTCGGTTAGCACTTGTCTGAACTTTGAATTATGTAATTCCGATGATTGGTATGAAAAAACGCATGGGTATTCCAGATAATGCCTTCGAATTGCGTGACCCGAAGGTCACGGCTACCGTTTCATCTTCGGATCGAACGCATCGCGCAGGCCGTCGCCGAAGAGATTGAAGGCGAACACGGCGGTCATGATGGCAAACGCCGGAAACAGCGTAAGGCCCCAGTTCGAGCCAGCGGCGATGAAGCCATAACCATCGTGGATCATCTGTCCCCACGTGGAAGTCGGTGGCTGCACGCCCAGCCCGAGGAACGAAAGCGCGGCTTCATAAATAATGGCGTTCGCGAAACCAGCCGTAGCGATAACGATAATCGGTCCCAGCGAATTCGGAAGAATGTGCCGGAAAATCGTCCGCTTATTCGAAAGACCGAGCGCTTTCGTCGCTTCGACATATTCGGTTTCTCGCAGCGCGAAAAATTGCCCGCGCACAATACGCGCCATATCGACCCATCCCGTGATTCCAATCGCGATGATCGTTTGCCACAGTCCCAAGCCCAGCGCGATCGAGAGCGCGATGATGAGCAGGAGCGACGGAATCGACCACACCACATTCGTAAACCACATCAGCCCGTCATCGATCCAACCGCGATAG
>DASRZC010000166.1:0-12738 GCA_035686785.1 Kapaibacterium sp. (SeqCode) | reverse complement strand
AGAACGCCGAAATCCGCTCCGAAACCGAACGACAAAGCGATCCCCGTGAGGACGCGCAACGATGCAACGGAGTCAAAACCACCCACGAAGGTAAAAATTGACAATACTCCTCTTGACAAGTCACTTAATCAGAGTTTCCTTAATTGGATTTTCCTGGTATCAGGTATTCGCACTTTATACATTAATCAAATTGGGATAAAATTGCAACCCGTACTATCTTCATCGCGATCTCGCGCATTCGATAAGCACCTGATCGAAGAGATCGGCATTCCATCGCTCGTGTTGATGGAGAATGCGGCGCGCGGCACGCTCGATGCCATGCGCGATTGGCTTGACGTGGAATCGGAAATCGCGATCCTTTGTGGTCCTGGCAACAATGGCGGCGATGGGATGGCACTTGCCCGGTTGCTTGTCGAGAGGGAACACAATGTAACTATTTTTCTCGCAGGAGATCGTCAAAAGTTATCGACCGATGCGCTCGTTCAATACGATGCGCTTGCGAAGATCATCGATCCCGACGAAATCTACTCGTTCGCTAATGCGGAAGAAGTGTTAGAGATCGTCGATGGTCCCGATATTGTAGTCGATGCAATGCTCGGAACGGGCTCCAAAGGTGCCCCGAAAGGCGCAATTGTGGGAGGGATAAAAGCCATCGAAACCTTTAGGCAGGTCGGGTCCAAAATTCTCGCGCTCGATCTTCCCACCGGGCTCGATGCGGACACTGGCGTATCCGCAGCACACGACTCTTCGCTACGCATCGTCCGCGCGGACCGAACCGTGACGATGGGCGCGCCAAAAATCGGATTCTATCAAGGCGTTTCACGCGCGTTCACCGGCGAAGTTTCGATTGCCCGACTCGGCGCACCCTATCCAACAGAGTTATTTGGAAGTGAGCCTCCGACATATTTAGTTTCACAATCGGATGTCTTGCCACTTATTCCGCCATTCCCGTTTAATGCTTCGAAATACATGCGCGGAAGAATTCTCGTTCTTTGCGGATCGCGCGGAATGACTGGGGCGGCAATGATGTCGGCCAGCTCCGCTCTCAAATCCGGCGCGGGGTGGGTTACCATTGCTGTTCCACATTCGGAGCGAGCGATCGTCGCGCAGGCGAGGCCGGAACTGCTAACCATTGGTATCGCCGAGCAAGCCGATGGAAGCCCATCGCTCGAAGCTTGGAACGATATTCAGCGCGAACTCGAACGCTGCGATGTGGTGCTCATCGGGTGTGGCTACCAGCCGTTCGAAGAGACGGCCGCATTCGTTCGAAAAGTGGTCCAGAACGTTGAAAAGCCGATGGTGATCGATGGCGGCGCGCTTCGCTCGATTGCCGGGCATCTGGAAATACTGGATGCTCGAAAAGCTCCAACGATTTTAACTCCGAATAGCGGGGAACTTGCGGCACTTGCTGAAATGCCGCGCGAAGAAGTCGAACGAAAGTTGCCAGCCGTTGCGCGAGGAATTGCAATGGAACACAACGTAACAGTTATTGCAAAAGCTGCGCCTGAATTTATCGTTGCGCCTAACGGAACGGCCTATATCAATACGACTGGCGGGCCAGGGATGGGAACCGCGGGCACGGGCGACGTTCTTGCCGGAATTATGGCCACGATGCTGGCGCATAATCCCGATTCTCCGGCAAATGCCGCCATCGCCGCGACCTATCTTTGCGGCCTTGCGGGAGACTTCGCAGCAAAGGAAAAAACCGCGCACGGCATGAGCGCGACCGATATTATTGCGAAACTTCCCGAAGCGTTCAAGGCTTTAGGAGTGCAATAAAATGGCATCCTGGCAAGGCGTTCTCCGCAAAGATTTGCGCGTCGAGTTTCGCACGCGCTATGGCGTAAGCGCGGTCATTATGTTTTTGCTCATCACGGTCGCCGTGATTCTCTACTCGACGCCGGGCGAACAGCTTCAGCCAAGCATTCTTAGCGCCTTTCTTTGGATCGCCCTCTTCTTTGGCGCGATGACCGGACTTGCACGATCTTTCGTTTCGGAGGAAGAGCGCGGTACAGCACTCATGCTCCGCCTTTATGCCGATGGCGAGAGCGTCTTCATTGGAAAGCTTGTCTATAATCTGGCGCTGATGCTCGCGCTTGCGATCTCGGCCGTCCTTTTTTTTCAATTCTTTTTCACGCGGGATTTTCACATTCGGGATTGGCCGGCGTTCATGTTGCAACTCGCGCTTGGAGCCATCGGCATCGCGGCCGTCTCGACGATTCTTTCGGCGCTCATCAGCCGCGCTTCGCAGAAAGGCGCGCTCCTGCCGATACTCGCGCTGCCGGTGCTCATGCCGCTCGTCATTGCCACCACGGATGCGACACGCATCACGCTCGAATCGTCGAACGCCATTGCGAGTGCTCGCGGGGACTTTTTAATCCTCATTTCGTTTGATATTGCGATGGTGCTCGTCAGCTATGTGCTGTTCGATGTAATTTGGCGGGACTAAAATATTGAAAATCTTTCGTTCGAATATTTTTCTTTGGTGCCTCGGAATTGCTCTGGCAGTTCAGGTTTACCTTTCCTTCGAAACGCCAATCGGTGGCAGTTTCGGCGATGCGGCAATGCTCAAGATGAACGGTGTGCAGGATGTCACTCCCGTGAAGGCGACGCTGCTTTCCGTGGATTCCAGCAGCGCGTTATTCGCTGACTTTTATGGAGATTCTGGGCGCGTGAGTGTGACGAATGGGTCTTATGGAACCTATTCGTCCTATCGGCCCGGCGATGTTCTGGTGATGAGCGTGGAATACCAACCCACTAGAAAAGGTTTCGACCTCGTCGAGATTATTCGCGTGAACCCGGTGATGACCTTCCCGATGATTCAGGGCCTGGGTGAGCTTGGCCGCAACATGCTCTTCCACGTTCCGATGTCGATGGTCGCCTTTATCGCATTCCTTTTCGGCACCATCTATTCGATTCTTTATCTCATCAAAAAAGATTTCGATTACGACCGCCGCGCTCGTGCAGCCTCCGCCGGTGGATTTCTCTTTACCGCGCTCGCAACGATTACCGGCAGCATCTGGGCGCGCTTTAGCTGGGGCACCTTCTGGAATTGGGATCCGCGCGAAACATCGATCTTTATCCTGCTCCTCATTTATGCCGCCTATTTCATGCTCCGTTCGCTGCTTGAGGAGAGCGATGACAAAAAGGCGCGTATCGCCGCAGTTTATAATATCATCGCGTTCGTGAGCGTGCCGTTCCTTATGTTTGTCGTGCCGCGCATCACGCAAAGCTTGCATCCCGGGGGCGGCGGCACAGAAGCGCCCATCCTCAATCTTTCCGGAAAAACACACACAGCGCCATCGCTGCTCGATATGTATTGGATTTCGGTGGTGTTATTCCTCATGGTATTTCTTTGGATCAAAGATCTTTACACGCGCATTCTTCGATTGCAGGATAAGCAGGCGGAACAACTTTATTAACGATCATGGATTTTCTTCAACATAACGCTCTCTACGTCGTCGGAATTATTTCGGCGGTGATCTGGCTCGGACTTTTTCTTTTTATGTTCGGCATCGAACGCCGGTTGCGGAAGCTCGAAAAGGAAAGCTAAGTTCGTTCCATGCTAATCCGCCAAGCACTGCCGGAAGATGCGGAAGCCATTGCCGCGCTTCTCATTCGTTCCATCCGCGAACTTTGCGGGCCGGATTACGATAACGACGAAAGAATTCTCTCTGCATGGTGCGCGAATAAAACGCCGGAAAATATGCGTCGCGGAATAGAGAATCCAAATAATTATTGGATCGTCGCCATTGATGATGAGGTTATTGCAGGCACGGCGCTAATGACGAGCTCGGGCGAAATTCACCTCTGCTATCTGCTTCCCGAATATGTGGGACGCGGTATCGGCACAGCCATGCTAAACAATCTCCTTCACAATGCCCGCGTGCTCGGCCTTCGGAAAGTGACACTTGAAAGCACGCGTACCGCGCGCGCTTTTTACAAGCGGAATGGATTTATCGAAACGGCTCCGGTCCTGGGATTGGGAATCATTCCAAGTTTCGCGATGGAGCGCGATCTTACATCGAATGATGCCTGAAAACCCGCTCGCCGGAATCCGCGCCGTCTTGTTCGATATCGACGGCACCTTGCTCGATACGTTCGATTTTATTTATGGCGCATTCGAATATGCATTCACGGAACACGGACTCTCCCCGCTTTCCCGCGAGCGTATTTCCGAGTTGATGGGCGGCCCTTTGGAAGAAGTCTATCGAACGATGGCGCCGGGTTCCGATCCAACGTTGCTCGCCCAGTCCCACAGGATGTTCCAATCGGATAACTTGCGGTTAGTGCATCTTTTCCCTTCGACGATGGAAGTGCTGACCGAGCTATCGCGTCGCGGAATGAAGCTTTCGGCCATTACCACGCGATCGCTACGAACGTCCATTCGCTCATTGGAACTGACAGGTATCGCGAAATACTTCGACATCATCATTTCGGCGGAAGATGTCACATTTCATAAGCCCCACCCGGAACCGCTGTTGAAAGCGCTTCAATTCCTTGCTGTAAAACCGGAAGAAGCAATTATGGTGGGCGATACGCGCGCCGACATCGAAGCAGGAAGAAATGCGGGGACAAAGACCGTCGCCGCGCTCTATGGCTTCGGCGGCGAACGGTTACGAGAACTCGATCCGGATTATGCGATCGAGGAGTTAAAGGAGTTGCTGAAGCTTATCTGAACACTATCCCAAATAATTCTGCAACGGCTGCGTTCGTGGCGTATGCCGCAGCCGGCGGATGGCTTTTTCCTTGATCTGGCGCACGCGCTCGCGGGTGAGCGCAAATTTATCGCCGATTTCCTCCAGCGTCAACGGATGCACATCGTTAAGGCCGAAATATAGCTCGAGCACTTCCCGTTCGCGCGTGGTGAGTGCCGTGAGCGCGCGGGACACTTCGAGCTTGAGCGAATCGCTCATGAGAACCGAATCCGGCGGCGGCTGCTGCATGTCCTGTAGGATGTCGAGCAGCCGATTATCTTCCCCGACCGCAAAAGGCGCATCGACGGAAAGATGCCGGCCCGATACCCGAAGCGTCTCGAATACTTCGATCGGCGACATATCGAGTTTCTCGGCGAGTTCACTCGCGGTCGGTTCACGCTCGAACTCCTGTTCGAGCTGGGAAAACTTTTTCGAAATCTTATTTAAGGCACCGACTCGATTGAGCGGCAGCCGGACGATGCGCGATTGTTCGGCAAGTGCCTGGAGGATCGACTGGCGAATCCACCATACGGCATAGGAGATGAATTTGAAGCCGCGCGTTTCATCGAAGCGCCGTGCTGCTTTGATGAGTCCGAGATTCCCTTCGTTAATCAGGTCGCCCAGCGAGAGGCCCTGGTTCTGGTATTGCTTCGCGACGGAAACGACGAAGCGAAGGTTCGCCTTGACGAGGATTTCGAGCGCGCGTTGCGAATCGGACGCGTCCTCCCGGATTTTTTTGGTAAGCGCAATCTCCATTTCGGAATTCAAGAGATCGACCTTGCCAATTTCCGCAAGATAAATATCCAGCGACTCGCTTTCGCGGTTCGTGTATTGTTTCGAAATACGCATAGTGCTTCTCGAGTTTCAGTAAGTGACGAACGATGCCGAAGCCCCATGGGACCTCGGCGACAAGATAACCGGCGTGTTCGATGCCGCTTGCGCGCGCTTGCCAGCGCGTGGCCCTGCGGCTGCTCCGGTTCGAGCAAGGAATATAAGTGGAACGAATATCAATTGCGAATGGAGTATCACGTGCTGATAATACGTACTGCGCTCCTCAAATAATGGTTAAACGCATGGGCCGCGTGCCGCATTCTTGCAGCCTTACGGCGGAGCATCGAACGCCCAGGGTCCGGAATTTCTTCGATGAGGAAGGCCATTCGGTTTTGTTGTTTTTACGAAGATGCTTCCGTGAACGAGCCTTCATTTTCGAACGTTCCGAAAAATATTTGGATTTACACAAAAATAATCGTATATTCCCGGAAATTTGGACCGCTCCGGCCTGTGTAAACCATCCCCGCCCACGCTCTGGAAGAAGCGGAATTTCAATAGACGATAACGTTATTACCGCCGAGTTCGCGCGCTCGTTCGAGCGCGAGTTCCGCGCCTTCGATTAGTTCCTGTACCGTCCCATCCCGCCGAGCGCCGGAAACTCCGATCGAGACCGTCACCGAATAACTTCGCTTGCCGATGGCGATGACTTCGCTGACGATCATCTTCCTCATTTTTTCACTCCAGAGATAGCCATCTTCGTCCGTCATTTTGACGAGCATTGCCGCGAAGGTATGCTCTTCCGTGCGAGCGATGACGTCGAATGGCCGCGCTCCAAATTGGAGCAGGCGCGTGACCGCCAGCACAATCGTATCGGAATCCTCCTGCGAAAATCTCGAAGTGAATTCCGAGGCTCCATCGATCTCGAACAGCACGAACGTAAGCGGCTCGTCGAATTGCATGGCGCGCAATAATTCCTGGTTGGCGCGGTCGAGCAAGCCGTGCTTATTGAGCACTCCCGTCAGCAGGTCGGTAAGCGCGCGGGCGCCGACCATCTCTCCGAGCGCGATGATTTCCAGTGCCGTGGCCGCGCCGCGTGCAAGATGCTCGAGCGTTTCGACATCCGCGCTCGTAAACCGCGCCCGCTCCGTATGCTCGATCGCGAGCACGCCGTAATTTTTCGTGGCCGTTCGAATCGGTATGGTCAGGAACGAATGGCCCACCGCATTCTGGCGGTCTTCTTCGAGATTGTAGCGAACGCTTTGCGCGGTAAGCGAATCCAGCCGCATACTCTTGCCCGAAGCAAGGCACTTCCCGACGATGCTTTCCTCGAGCGAAATCGGAGTCATGGGCGGAACATACGCGCCGCCGCGTTTCGATTGCAGGCTGCTCACGTTCCAAAGCCGGCGGGAATCATCGAAGGACGCGGCGGCCAACCAGTCCCACTCGATAATTTCTCCGGCCGCTTCCGTAAGCGCGCGAAGAATATAATCGGGATTCCGCCGCTGATCGCGCAACACCCGGAGCGAAGAATCGGGGCTGACGATTTCGTGAAGCTTTCGGGAAGCATCCAGCGCGCGCGCGGCCGCAAGCAAATCGTATTTCTCGATGTACGACCGGATAAGCCCGGAGAGCAATTTCGAATAGTCCGTCAGGATGCGGAGAGTCTCGGCGCTGAAATGGTCCGGCACGGCGGAATCGACCGTCAGCACGGCCACAAGCCCTTCGCCAAATAATACCGGCATCCCAGCAAAAGAAGCGATGCCAATGGCGTCTCGATAATAGGGAATGAGGTCGAGTTCGGCTTGCGGCGCAATGGTGGAATGGAGTTCGGGCCGGCCTTTCGAGACGATCCTGCTCACGGCATCCAACTCGATCGGGAACCGCTTATCGGCCGCGAGGAATTGGTAGGCCCGGTCATCCAGTGCCGCGGATTCGAGCACGAGTTGCTGCTTTTTTGCATTGACCCAAAAAAACATGGCGCTTGTCGCATTCAACTCGTCGCGAAGAATATCGAGGACGTCGCCCAGGATGACAACAAAATCGGCTCGGGGATCGCGCGTTTCGCTGGCACGGCGCGGGCGCGAATCGAAGGAACGGAGCGCATCGAGATACGCCAGGAGCGGCGGCTCGATTCTCGGTTCAAGCGGCATTTCAATCTCCACTTCCCGCAATGGTGGGATTATCGTCGGAGCCGTCCGAAGCCCTTCAAAATCATCAGAGGATGAATCGAATATTTTTCCATCGATACTTCCCTCTTCGATACCTCCCTTATCGGTGATTTCCTCATCGACAATTTCCTCATCGAGAATTTCCTCATCGAGAATTTGTTGTTCGAGCATTTCCTCTTCGATTTCCGTATCGAGGTTTTCTTCTACGAATATGTCTTCTTCCTCAGCGCGGCTATCGGGTATTTCGAATTCCGGCTCTACCTTTCCATTCATCTCGCTGGCAAAATCCGCGGCTTGGGTCGGGTCCGAGAAGGAATCCCGCGTTGGTTCGGCATCGTCGTGCAGCTCGATCCGTGGTTCGGCTTTCTGGCTCATGGCAAACAATGGTTCTGGCGTGCCGGGACGCGGAACAACTGGCTCCGGCACCTCCTCGTGGTGCGCGCGAGTTACGCGAACGACGGCGCGTTCATGCTCGGCAAAATAAGGAACCGAGGAATCGGCCGGAAGCGGATTCGAAACCGGTGCCGGCCCGCGCGCAACTTCGTCCGCGTGGTGAGGTTTTCGAAAGAACGGCAGTTTATTCTGCACGCCGATCATTTCATCGCGAAGTGATTTTATTCTCGGAACGGCAAACCGAATGAGGGAAGGTTTTTCTTTTTCCAATCGATCCTGGCGTTCCTGCCACGCCCGGCGCTCTTCCTCGACCTGGGCCTGCTGGCCCTCCCGCGTAATTTGGAAATCGTCGAAGGTAACTTTTTTCATACGCTTGTGCTCGCCATCGGTAGAACCGTCTTCTCGCCGCGATGGACCATCCTCGGCATAAGGAGGTTCCGAATTCGGGCGAGCTGTTTCGAGATCATCGCGTTCCTCGTCGGTCATGCTTTACATTAACGATGATTGTGGGCTGCGTCAACCGATACACGAACCTCTAAGAGCCAAGAGGAATTCCTTATTAACGGACGTTCACTCCCTTTTTTTTTGCTATTCCAGAATCTCGGTCACGAGATTTTCCGAGCCGTTCTGCGTAACGGTCCGTTTCTCACCAGGCTGTTCCTTGCTTTCGATCGTCAGTGTGAAATTTCGTTTCTCCTGCATCGCACGATAAAAGAGGAGGCCGGTCGTATCCTCGATATGCACGACACTATGCGAGGTGGCGACGAAATTCTGAATGGTTGCCGTGGTCGGGCCTTCTTGAAAGGCCCGCTTTCTCGGTGTCGTGGTCGTATTATCTTCGAGGACGGCCAGCACCCGATCGCCCCGTTTTTCGAGACCCCGAACCGTCTCCGACGCAGCGATGTGAACCGGAAAGGAAAGCCCGGCCGCGACATTCAGATTGACATCGGAAGAATCGCGCCAGGTCGTATCAGTGACGAGCGCGCGCGTGGGATTATGGACGAGCACGCGCATCACGTAAGCATTCGCCACCTCCTCGGCCTGCCGCGTCGCAAGCTGGCGAATACGCGGCTGATTTCGAGTCGAGTCCGGAACGGGGGCAAGCAACCCCGCCGTGATCTGGCTCACGTCGAGCATTGTATCGAGATCGCCATATTTACTGGCGCGTACCGTAAAATCTTTTCCAAGAATAATATTGAATTCCCGAAATTCATCGTTCATTCGATCGCGAAGATCGTTACTCGAATAGTGCATCTTAGAAGTATCGCGCTGAGATGTCAGTTGAATGGAATCCACGCGATACGTGAGCGTAACCGAACTATCCCGCCCGATTTTCCCCACGGTCTGGGTCACATAAAACTCCGTGGTGCTGGTGGCCGAATGTGTCAGGGCCGGGCCGCTGGGCGGTATATCGTTCGAACTCATCGTCATCCTGTCAGTAATGTGATACCGCTCGACGGAGCCGGGCTTCGGCCGAAAAAATAAATGATGGTTTGTGTCGGAGATCGGGATGGCTTTCGCCGGCTGGCTTGTATCGATCGCGGCGGTATTCGTGGAGGATACTGCCGATTCCTTTTTGCTGCACGAGGCAAGCATCGTGGCTGAGGCCACCGCAAGGCCGCAAAGGCACGGTAAGAAAGAACGTGAAAAGGGCATGAGGTTAGAAGAAAGTGAAGAAAGTTAGAAGAAAGTGAAGTGTGTGTTTAGTGCTGATTCGGGGATTTTCTAATCTCCGCGCCCGCTGTGCTGTCGGAATCGAACTCGCCGGCGTTGGGATCTTTATAAACCGCGCGATGGGATTTTATTTCACGAATCGTAATCTTGCTTGCGTGCAGCACCTGGATCGGATAGACATCGGTCGTGACCGTCCGCGTGATTTCTTCCGGCACGGTATCGATATCGATGGCCAGTTTAACATTCGCGGTGTCCTGATAAAAGGAGTGTTTTAAATAGCCATTGCTCACGGCCATCTCACCCGTTCCACCGCCATAAAAATGGAGGATGCCCATCGGCGTGGCGATTCCTTCGAGGTATTCGATCCGTTGCGGCGGATCGAAATAGCTTGCGCGAACTTTCAGCTTGTTATTCCCATCGCGGTTCGAGGTCACGGTGCGCGTAATTGGAATTTCCGTGGCGGTCGAGGGTGAAGTATAGGGCGCGTTCAACGCGGCCATGCCGCCCATCCCATATTCGAGCAATTGCCCCATGCGAAGCGAGTCGGTAAGGGAAAGCATCGCGTGAACCATATCATAGGCATAGCCGTGGCCAACCGCATCGTCGTGAAAATCATCGAGGTTCAGGAAGCGCGCAATCGTTCCATCGGGCCGCATCACGAAGCGAATGACATGCCCCAAAAACTGCGCGCGCGGCAGGACTTTGATATCGTGCAGCTCGTGGGTAATGCTCCAATCGTCCGCGGAATTAAATCGGAAGAAATTTTCCGCGTGCTTTCCTTCCCCAAAATTAATGCCGGTCTGGAACGAATCGAGCGATGCGCCGATGATCGCGGAACCATCGGGAAGCACTTTTTCCACGGTCTCCGTGAAGGAATAAACGGACGTTCGAATGCTCGGACGCGCGCCGCTCGCATCGACCTGCGGAAAGTGCATCGCAAGCTTCAGCACTTCCTTCGTAACTACGCGGTGAAGATCGCCCTCGTGAAATTGCAGGCGAAATTCCGATATGGGATGAGTGATCGGCTCTATGCGCATCCCTCGCGGACTCGGGACGGGCGATGCTATCTGCCCGCGCGCGACCGACCCGGCCGCTAAAAAAGCAACCAATCCTAAAAAAACCAATTTATGAATTTGCATCATATTGACCTCAACGAGAGTAATTTTTATAAAACGCGTAGGCCGCGAGCGTCATGCCATCCCAGATTTCGCCGTTTGCGATCATGCGATCGAGTTCCTCCAGAGTGACCATTACCGGCTCGAACTCTTCGCTCACTTCGGGGTGGGCTTCCGCTTTGGCGAGTCCACGCGCAATAAAGACGTAACACTCCTCATCACTGGCTCCGTTCATTGGATTGAACCATCCGAGCGGAATTAATTCCGATGCCAGAAAACCAGCCTCCTCGAGCAATTCCTCCCGCGCCGCCTGTTCATGCGTCAATCCATCTTTCATCCCTCCGCCCACGAATTCCAGACTTTCGCGTTGATTGAGATACCGGAATTGCCGCAGCATCAGAATTCGCCCATCCTCCATTTCTGGAATGACGAACACCGCGCCTTTGGTGTGAGCATAATAAAATTCCCCCGGCGAGCCATCGGGATGAAGATATTCATCCCGCCGGTATTCCCACCACGGATTTTTATGGATGATTTCGCTAGAAAGACGGCGAAGGCGTTGGAGCATCGCGAGTGAAACACGCATGGCGTCGGAATGCTCCTGCAATCGAGCTGCCAGAAGGCGTTTCAAAACTCATAGGAAAGACCGGCAGAAACCAGCGGCCCAATAGCCTCCCCGGACGCAAATTGGGTCCCGAATATGGATGCGATCAGTTGAATACGATCGAGCCCGTATCGTACTTCGAAGCCGGGAATGAACCAAATATAGACATTTCCAGTACCTGAAACGGTCGTATCGTGAGGAACTGATTCATTATTATCCAGACCAGCACCCCGGACCGATTCCTGGCTCACATCATGATAAACATCGACATCGGAAATTCGAAGCAGAATCATGACGGAAAAATTGTTCCGGTCATACCCCGCCGCGCCCTGTATCCACGCTGTTGCGAAACGGGTTTGTTCGTTCCCGGATATTTGCCATCCTATTTCTGGTATAAGGCCACCATCCAATGTTTGAAACGTTGAATTCCCGATTCCCCATCCGATTCCACCATACACCTCACTACACAAACTCTTTGAAGTCGTGGTGTCGAAGAACCCGGCGCCGATCTCGCCGGAATATTGATTTCCATTCGGATCGCCGCTCTTGCGGAGAACAGCCGAGCCGCTCGCCAGCATCCCGAAGTGTTGCGTGAGGGCATAGGCTGCCGTGACCGTCTCACCGCCGGTGGAGGCGCTCGCCGACGCACGGAGTTCCCCTTTGTGCGAGAGCAATACCGCGCTGGGATTCGGAGGAAAATACGGCGGAGTGGAAACGGGAGCAACCGTCGCACAACCGGCAAAGAGAATCGCGGAAAATGCGAGGATCGTTTCGCGGCTCATGCAGCAAGAACACGCGAGGAGGAGAAAAAAGCAACAGAGGCGAGCCATATCGCAGAGTTAAATGAACAAAAGGCGAACTTCTCTCAGCCCAAAATGTTCAAAAACCGTCATTACTTGATTCACAATGAATCGAATTTTTGCACTTAGCGGTGTCATCATCTTTCTTTCCATGCAGGCGTCTTATGCCCAGTGGAAGCATACACCCGGTCCGTACGGAGTTACCGTTGAAGCACTGGCCAATATCGGTTCCATTGAATTCGTAGCGTCCGGGTCTGAGATTTTTCGGACGACGGGTGATGGCGCTACATGGACTCGTGTCGATTCGAACCTCGATTATATTCAGTCGATGACGAGCATCGGCCCTGTACTTTTTGCTTCGACGTACCGACAAGGTGTTCTCGCATCGCGCGACAGTGGGCGCACATGGCGCACGGAAGGGAGCGACCTTGGCCAATACAGTTCGAACTTTAACCTCGGCGGTGATAGCAACTATGTCTATTTGCAGACCGATGCCGATGGAATTTATTTTTCGAG
>DASRZC010000165.1:0-9063 GCA_035686785.1 Kapaibacterium sp. (SeqCode) | reverse complement strand
CTCGTGTGATTTGGCAGTCCGGTGAACGGCTGGAGATTCTTCGACTCCGCAATTCTCCTTTCGGTCGAATTGCTCCGCTCAGAATGACAAATTAACTTAATCAGAGGTACTTAATCATACAGTTTTTAACGATGAAATCATTACTCGCATTCGCCCTGCTCGCTACAATATCAAGTCCATCGTTCGCCCAGCACGAAGAAAATATTTCCTTCGGCGTTGGCCTCAGCTATTCCCCCTTCGCCGTTCCCGGAGACGATCACGGGCATTTCGGTACGCCTGGCATGACAAACTTTTTCGTTCCCATGCAATTCGGCCCGTATATTCGCTTCGAACCGGAGCTTGGATTATTTTTCAAGAACTATCAGGAGCAAGTTCCCGATTCCTCCGGCGCTTCCAGCACGTTCCTGCGCACCAGCGATCAGCAGATCGTTCGAGCGGGATTTGGGATCTTTTATACCAAGCAGCCGGACAAGGATTTTCAATATGGCCTCGGCGCTCGTATCGGAATTATCTCCTCCGAATATGAAATGCATCAGGCGAGGACCGGCGTACTGGATAGCAATATCCATTATGGGGTTTTCTATCTCGGCGGCGCGTTCAGCGTGGAGTATTTCGTCTCGAAGCACTTCAGCTTTGGCGGAGAGCTGCAATTCCTTCACTATGGCTTTGGCGCGCCGCTCGTGACGGTCGGCAGCAATGAACTGAGCGGCTACCTCTCACCCGATTCGCCGCAGCAAAGCGTGTGGAGCACCAGTGAAGTGCTTTCGGCAAGATTCTGGTTCTGAAATAATTCGAGGCGTATCCTATATTATCAGCTTCCGAATGAGGAACGCCTTCACGAGTTGCGTGAGCGCAACGTAGGCGAGCAACGTCGCTCCGATCCATCCCCAGAATGCAGAAGGAAGCGGCACGAAACCGAGGAGCGATCCAATAGGTGAAAATGGTAGCCATGCCCCTACCACCATGATCGCCGCCGATGTCAGGATAAGCGGCAAACTCGCCCGGCTCTGGAGAAACGGAATTTTATTCGTTCGGATCACGTGGATGATGAGGGTCTGCGTCAGCAGTGACTCGACGAACCATCCGGTTTGAAACAGCGCGGCGGCATAGGTAGAATCGGGTCCGGTCACATGAGCGAATCGAGCCATCAACTCCGGAGGTGGCAGGAGATGCAGATTGGAACATTTGAAAAAGAACCACATCAGCGCGTAGGTCGTGTAATCGAAAACGGAACTGGCCGGCCCGATAAATAAAATGAAGCGCGAAATTTCCTTGATCGACCACGGCCGCGGACGCGCAATTTGTTCCGGGTCCACCGTGTCCGTTGGGATTGGCACTTGCGAAAAATCATAGAGGAGATTATTGGTGAGAATCTGAATCGGCATCATTGGCAGGAACGGAAGCCACAGGCTCGCGCCCAGCACGCTGAACATGTTGCCGAAGTTAGAACTTGCGCCCATCCGAACGTACTTCAGGATGTTCGCGAACACACGGCGTCCTTCGAGCACGCCTTCTTCGAGCACCATCAAGCTTTTCTCCAAAAGAATCGCATCCGCCGCCTCCTTCGCAATATCCACGGCCGTATCGACCGATATTCCTACGTCCGCCGCACGGAGCGCAGGCGAATCGTTGATGCCATCGCCCATGAAGCCGACGACATGGTTCCGGCTTTGAAGCGCCAGAATGATTCGCTGCTTATGCGCCGGAGAAAGCCGAACAAACAGCGTGGTTTCCTCCGCTGCGTTTGCCAACTCCACATCGTTCATCGCTTCGACCTTCCCGCCGGTAAGTACGTGATCGAGTGGAAGCCCAACTTCCTTGCATATTTTACGAGAGACGAGTTCGTTATCGCCCGTTAGAATTTTTACCGTAACACCGTGGCTCTGAAGCGCCGTAATTGCTTCGGCCGAAGTTTCTTTCGGCGGGTCGAGAAACGCGACGTAGCCTTTTAAGATGAGATTCCGCTCGTCCTCCTTGCTATAAACCGGTTTCGGATCGGAATTTTTATACGCGATTGCGAGCACGCGGAATCCATCGGCCGAAAGCTTATCGTATTCTTCCTTGAGATCTTCCAAAATGACGGGTTCGAGCGGATAGAGTTGGCCGCCGATCTCGTATTGCGTGCATACAGGAAAAACGGATTCGGGCGAGCCTTTACAGATCAGGCGGTGATTCTTTTCCGGAGTTGCTACAATCACGGACATCATCTTCCGCTGAAAATCGAAAGGGATTTCGTCAGCTTTCGCATAATCCGCTATCCTGATGTCGGCATGTTGCTCGTGATACTTGAGAATTGCATTATCCAGCACATTTCGAAGGCCGGTCTGAAAATAACTGTTCAGAACAGCAAGTTCGAGCACACTATCGTTATCCTCGCCGGCCACGTCGAGGTGATATTCAAGCACCACTCGGTCCATCGTAAGCGTTCCGGTCTTATCGGTACACAGCACATCCATCGCGCCCAAATTCTGGATGGAATTCAGCCGCTTGACAATCACTTTTTTCTTCGACATCAGCATCGCCCCCTTCGAGAGGCAGACGCTCACAATCATCGGCAGCATCTCCGGCGTAAGGCCGACGGCGACGGCAAGCGCAAACAAAAACGCCTCCGCCCAATCGTGCTTGCTGATGCCATTGATGAGAAAAACCAGCGGCACCATGACCGCCATATAACGGATCATGAGCCAGGTGAAGCGCGAAACCCCCTTGTCGAACGCCGTGGGCGGTGGAGCGCTGGTGACGGCGCTTGCCATACCACCGAGATAGGTATGAAGCCCGGTTTCGACCGCGACCGCAACCGCCGAGCCACTCTCGACGCTCGTTCCCAAATAACAAATATTCTTTAGTTCCAGCGGCTGGACTCCACTCGATGGTTCGATGACATCGAATTTTTCGACCGGGAAGGATTCCCCGGTCAGGCTGGCCTGATCGAGAAATAGATCTTTGCAGGAAATAATGCGCAGATCGGCGGGGATCATGTCGCCAGCCGCAAGTTGCACGATGTCGCCCGGCACCATCTCTTCGAGCGGAATTTCGACCGGTTTGCCGTCACGAAGGACCGTCGCCGTAACGCGGATCATCGCTCGGAGTTTGGCGGCCGCCGAGTCCGCGCGCGATTCCTGGATAAAACGGAGCGAAACCCCGAGCACGATCATGAGCGACATGAGCGTGCCGCTAATAAGGTCCGAAGCGGTCGTCGCTGTCGCGAAGGTAAATCCGGCGAGTATCGCGAGCAGGATTACGAGGGGATTGACCAGCGCCTTTAGAAAAAGCTTCAGCTTCACAAACCGCTGATCGTGTGAGACGACATTCGGCCCGTATTCGTCGATACGCGCCTCGGCCGCTTCCTGCGTCAAGCCATTCAGGCTTGCTCCAAGCGTCGCAAGCGTTACATCGATCGTTTCGGACGCCGAGGTAATTACTTTTTGAGAAACCTCGATCCGAGCGGTCGAGCGCTTGAAACTCGAGAAGATTTCTCGAGGATGGATTGGTATTCTAATGAGGGTCATGCGGCCCGTCTCCTGTGATTGAAGGACAACTGCACGGTGAGTATGCAGCGCACAGGAGATAAACCGAAGCTTACTTTAGCGAAGCCGTAAGCGCGCGGCCCATCCACTGGCGAGGAGCTACCTCAAGTGCGAAGTCATCCCGGATCGGGACGCAAGGTGTAATTCCCTCGCGCCCCGCGCCTATGTGACTGTCTCGTTTATTACTGTCGCCGTCCATATTAATGGTTAGACTGTTGTTATGATAAGTTCTCTTTCGAGAACGCCGCGTGGAATTTCAAGATGGAATTGAATTTCTCCTGAACTTCCGGCAACGGGCGCAAAACGGCCCGGCGTTGCGCTTGCGTTCCGAAGAACCTTGAAATCGAATATTATTTTTTATGTAAAAAACATTTTTTTCCGTTTGGCGGATAAGAAGACCTGGCCATAACTATCTTCCGCACCGAGATTTCCCCAGCCGTTTCGACGCCCCGGAACTTTGGCTTCTCCGCTTCGGTTCGCCGAAGTTAGTTTTCGCCAAGTATAGTTGATTTCCGCCTTTCGTCATATTGCCCACGGAGGAAGCACCCGCGATTTGCGAGGGTTCTCGCGCGCTGCCGCCCATCTGGCGCGAATGGGGGCGCTTTTCACCATCCTCGTCTTCTTTGCCGATGCGATCAATGTAAATATTCTCTACGCGGCGATCATCGGCAACTTCCAATTTCAGGATAACCCATATATTCTCGATTCGGCGACCGATGCGACGAGCGTCGTTCCAAATGTGGTCCGGCCCCACATCAATTATTTTGAAGTGTGCAAGTTTGCCGGCGGCGCGACCGCGATCACGGCGATTCCAACGTTTCACGGGAACACGATCATCGAGGACGAAGACAGTCCGACTATCCTCGATGGCTGCTCCTCCACCGCTACCCTCACCTACGACATCAGGTCGTATGCTCCCACCGAGGAATCCGCGCTGCCCGCCAGCGTGCCCTCCCCGACGCTCGACCGAACGATTACGTTCGGCCGCCTGCAGATTTAGCCCTCTCATCCAACCACCTCGGATGATCGCTCATCCACTCATCCTTGAAAAGGATGGGGAAAAGGTTGGCGGTGAAGTTCTAAGCTTCACCGAAGCATCCATTATTACCTAATCAACCCGGCGACGCCGTGGATTGGGCTTTCCCAATCTCCACGCTTCGTCCGTACCGGTGTTGGGAACGTTTCGAAGGGCCGCCTTCAGAGCGGACCCTCCGCCACCATACATGCTTATGAGAAATCGGCAATGCAATATTTATTTCGTTCTCGAACACTGCCCATTGCAGCGTTCGCCCTTGGGGCGCTCCTATGCACCCATACGGCGCGCGCGCAAACTCCGGGCGATACCCTTCTGCTGAGGCTTCCTGCGGCTCGGCAAATTGCGTTCGAACGCAGCACCGCGCTTTTCGCGGACCGCTACCGGCTTCATGCCGCCGAAGCGGATACGATCGGCGCGCACCTCTATCCGAATCCCCAGCTTTCGGTCAATGCCACGAGCGTGGACCTACTGCATGGGCCACCAGATTATTCGGGCGCCTCTACATCGTACCGGCTCGACCAACCTATCCTCATCGCCGGCCAAATGAGCAATCGTATTCTTACCGCGCGGGAATCGACCGAAGCCGCTCGAAGAACCTTCGACTACCAGGTATTTCAAACGAAGCAGGCCGTTAAGGACGCTTACATTGATGCGGCTTATGCCCAGATCAATATCGACCTTGCGCGGGAGAATTACGAACTCTTCGCGAAGCTGGTAGAGGCATCGAAAGCTCAACTCCATGCCGGAGCCATCGCGGAAGAGGACCTGACGAAGCTCGAACTCACCGAACTGACCTACCGTCAGGCCGTGAGCGATGCAGAGCAGAGTCTTACGGACGCGATGAACACGCTCAAGCAGACGATGAGCTTCGATACGAGCGTTCCGATCAAAGTCCAGTATGATTTCCAATCCTCTGGATATTTGATGCCGAAGGACTCGCTCGAACGCATTGCCTTCCAAACGCGGGCGGATTTAAGCGCGGCGGAGCACGCTGTGAAAGCCGCGGAGCACCAGATCGCGCTCTCGAAATCCAACTCGTGGCCCACGCCGGATATCGGCCTCGAGATCGATCGCAACGGGCCAGACTTCGCGAACCTCTTCGGCGGCGGAATCGGCGTTGCCATTCCGATATTCAACCGAAATCAGGACGATATTTATCGTTCCGAATCGAACGAACGAGCGTCGGAATATGACTACGAGACCGCCCGCATCGGAGTCCATGGGGATCTCGAAGCGGCGTATGCGAAGTACCGCAATTCGCTCGATGTCTTTCGCGGGCTGCCGCCGGACATCGTGAGAATGGCGACCGATGTTCGGGATAATGCCGTCAGTAACTATACCTCGGGCCGCATTGGCCTGCTCGATCTGCTCTCGTCCGAGCAGGTCTATCACGATGCCATCGCGAGCTATTACGGCTCGCTTTACACCCTTGCCAAAAACCAATCACTTCTCGAACGCGCCGTCGGCGTCGAAATTTTCAACAGATAATCCCATGCGTATTAAACATTATTCCATTTTATTTCTCGCGCTCCTTGCCACAAGCGCAAGCGTGAACTCGTGTTCGAACAAAACGCCGGCGAGCATCGAAGAATCGAAGGCGACCTCGAAAGAGGATATTACTCTAAGCACCCGAATGGCTTCGCAACTGCCGCTTGCCGCGGCGGAAATGCAGCCGATTCAATTCATCACACTACTTTCGGGCAAGATTGACTTCAATCCAAACGAAGTGACGAATGTCTATCCGCTCGTCGGCGGCGTCATCAGTCACATTTATGTCACGCAAGGCGACCATGTCCAAAAAGGGCAGGTGCTTGCGGACGTGTATAGCAGCGATTTTGCAAGCGCAATCTCGGATTTCCAAAAAGCGAAAGCCGGTCTCGCGCTCACTGAAAAGGCGCTCCAGCGGGAACAAGAGTTGCTTGCGGCAAAAGTTGCCGCACAACGAGATGTGCAGCAAGCCGAAAGCGATTACGCCCAGTCGCAAGCGGAATATGACCGCAGCTTAGGCGCGCTGAAGCTTCTCGGCGGCAATGCAAACTCGAATGCCATGACGTTCCACATCACCGCACCGATCGAGGGAACCGTGGTCTCGCGCCTCGCGCAGCCTGGCTCGCAAGTGCGCAGCGATGGTTCCACGCTCGCGTTTGTCATCGGCAGTACATCGAGTTTGTGGGTCACGCTCGATGCCTATCCCGATGATCTTCGCAACCTTCATGTGGGCGATTCCGTCAGGCTGAAAGCTGCTGGATTAGAAGACCATCCCTTCAGTTCGCGGATCGAATATATTTCGCCGACTGTCGATCCTACGTCATTCACAACCAAAATTCGCTGCACGCTCCCGAATTCTGGCGGTTTACTCAAGCCGGCGATGTTCGTCGGCGCGACGGTCTATCATCCCGATGGTCCGGGGCTTTTCGTTCCAGCACCGGCGGTATTTTATGACGCGGATGGAAAGACGTATGTCTTTATCGAAACCGCGCCGCATACCTTTCGCAAACGCGAATGCACCATCGCCCAAACCGAACCGGACCGCGTGCAAATTACTGGCGGGCTGAATCCCGGCGATACCATCGTGGCCGATCACGCCCTGTTCCTCAACGACGAACTTCAAGCCGATCAGAAATAACCACCCCTACCCCCCGCCTTGGAAAGGCGGGGGAATTAATCATGTTAAAAAAACTTGTTGAACTCGCGCTTCGAGAGCGCATCGTCGTCTATTGCACAACGCTGCTACTTATCGTTGCTGGAATATACTCGTTCACGCAGCTTCCCATCGACGCGTATCCCGACCTGACGAACACGCGCGTGCAGATCGTCACGCAGTGGACCGGCCGAAGCGCGGAAGAACTCGAAAAATTCGTCACGATTCCAATCGAGACGACGATGAACGGAATTCCTCATCTCATTTCCATTCGCTCGACTTCGCTCTTCGGACTTTCAACGGTCTATCTTACCTTCGACGACGCGACGGATGATTTTACCGCCCGCACGTATGTGACGCAGAACCTGCAAAACGCGAGTCTTCCCGATCAGGTCATTCCTTCGCTCGCGCCGGAGAGCGGGCCAACGGGAGAAATCTATCGCTATACTCTCGAAAGCAAGACGCGCTCCCCAATGGAACTCAAAGCTATCGAGGATTGGGTTCTCGAACGGCAATGGAAATCCGTTCAGGGTGTGGTGGATGTCACGAGCTTCGGAGGTCCGACGAAGCAATATGAAGTCTCGATCGATCCGCAAAAATTAGCATATTATGGAATCGGAATCAAGCAAATCTCCGACGCGCTTGCCGCAAATAATGCGAATGCCGGCGGCTCGCTCATCGAGCAAGGCGATCAGGGCTATGTGTTTCGCGGTGTTGGGTTATTCACAAGCCTGAATGACATTTCCAATGTGATCGTCGCCACGTTCAACGGCGTTCCGCTGAAGATCGCGCAGTTGGGAGATGTTCGCATCGGCCACGCGGTGAGGCTCGGAAAAGTCGAAACGCCGGAGAATCACGACGCAGTAGAAGGCATCGTTATCATGCGGCGCGGAGAGAATGCCTCGGAAGTGATACAACGTGTCGAAGAAAAGGCGAAGGAACTGAATTCCACCATTCTTCCGAAAGATGTAAAGCTGGTTCCCTATTATGACCGTGCCGATCTCGTGAGCCTAACGACCCACACCGTGCTGGAAAATCTCGTTATCGGGATGCTGCTGGTAATCGTCATTCTCTTTATCTTTCTTGGGAACGTTCGAAGCGCGTTTATCGCGGCGATTGTCGTTCCGCTCTCCCTTCTTTTTGCATTTATTCTGATGCATCTTGCTGGGATGTCCGCTAATTTGCTGTCGCTCGGCGCCATCGACTTTGGCGTGATTATCGACGGCGCGGTGATTATGGTCGAAGCCATATTCGCGCGGCTGGCACTTCAACAACTCCCCCTCCTAAAGAAGGAGGGGGAATCTCCGCGCGAATCGCTCATCACCTCGACCGCGGTCGAAATGAGTCAGCCGATTTTCTTTTCTATTGTGATTATCATAGCTGCACTCATTCCCATCTTCTCTTTCCAGCAGGTCGAAGGCAGAATGTTTTCACCGTTAGCCTACACGCTGGGCTTCGCGCTTGTCGGCGCGATGTTGCTTTCTCTTACTCTGGTGCCAGTGCTCTCGCATGATTTGTTGAAAGGCGAACTTCACGAGAAAAGCCCAATCTTCGAATGGCTTAACCATCATTACCTCAAATGGCTCGATGCCTCGCTCCGAAACGGCAAGCTTATTCTGGGCATCTCCGTAGGTGTGCTTCTTGTGAGTTTTTATTTAAGCCGGTTTCTGGGAACCGAATTTCTTCCACACCTGAATGAAGGCTCGCTTTGGGTACGAGCCACGATGCCGATCAGCGTAAGCCCGTCGAGCGCCGACACCACTGCGGAGCATATCATGAAAATCATTCAGGGCTACGACGAAGTAAAATTCGTACTGCTGCAATTGGGCCGCCCCGACGATGGCACGGACGCAACCGGG
>DASRZC010000164.1:0-12229 GCA_035686785.1 Kapaibacterium sp. (SeqCode) | reverse complement strand
TGTAACTAATCGCCGGTTCGGGTGTTTGTTACACATTAGTCTTCATCTTTTTTTGGAGGGTCATGCTATGAAGCCGATTTTCTCACTTTTGATCGTGGCCGTTCTCTCGACCTCCGCGCTCGCCCAGCAGCCACGATGGGTTCGGACCGGGCACGTTGGCGGCGTCTTCAGCCTCCTCTTCACGCCGGATGGAAAGCATTTTATTTCCGCGGCAACCAGAGACTCCAAAATAATTGTGTGGGATGCCACTACCGGTAATTATGAGCGATCGATCGCGGAGCCATACGCAAACCCTAATTATTCCAACAATGGTTACACGCCCGCACTCTCGCTGTCGCAGGATGGTGCCACCATCGCGATTAGTGGCGATACTATGATTTACCTTGTGGATTTCTCTACAGGTTCCGTTACCGATTCCATTCTCTCCTACACCAGAGGTGTCAGTCTTGTGCAATTTTCAGAAAGCGGTGATACCATGGTATGGATCGAACCACGGCCGTATGAAAGTTACTTGCTTTGCCGATATGACCGCTCGGCACGGAAGGTGATTGATACGATTCCATTTGGCTTTCTCGATGGTCTTCCGCCAAACTCTTTTCAAGGCAACCAATTTGCAGTTTCTTCCGATGCCAGCACGCTTGCTTATGTGAATGGTGACACCACTGCTATTGTGGATTTGAGTGCGCCGGACCGGGCCAAACCTTTTTATACGCCATACGCTCAGAACATCGCTTTGAATTGGGACGGCTCACAATTAGTCGCATCTGGGCAAATTATCGAGACGAAGACAGGAACCGTGCTATTCGTATTGCCAGACACCGCTTCCACGAGATCGTTCAAGTTTCTGGACCACTCCGATACGCTCGTATATTTTATATCGACCGCTTATGCTATGCCGGGATTCTGGCTCCATATTCCCGGCAGCCAGGCAGATCAATTTTTTCAAATCTCGCACCCGGTCTTTGCGGGGTCTTGGGCGGGATTTGTCGGCTTTGCATGGGCTTTGTCTCCTGATCGAAGCATCTCTCTTTTCGCTTCGAGCCCTCTTTTCCTAAGTGGGGCCCCCGAAGCGAGCGAGATTTCCATGTGCGCAAAACCTGACTTTGCAGAGAACGTGGTCACAGGAGCCTATGGCGCCCTCAGCCAGGTTCGATGGTCACCAACCGCCGATACGCTTACGGCAAGCGATGATGGGGGCGGTCTCAATTCCTATCGGGCGGAAGATGGAAAAGCAATCTCTCGCACCACTCCTGGCGGTGTGAGAATTGGTGGCTTCGATTATTTTGCCGATGGCGATAGCATAGCTTCTTCTTCTTTTGACGATGACGATGTAGAGTGTGGTGAGTGCGATTATATCTATATATTACCGCTCTATACCTTTGGTTCTTCTGCTTATTACCCTGGCTTGCTTCTCTCTCCAAACGGTAAGCAGCTTGTATTTGGAAATATTTTTGTCAATTCGTTCAGCTCTTGGAATTACACGCCGCCTCCAGCCGTCCAGTTTGGAAATGCCTTCGCCTTTTCCCCCGATGGCTCCGTTCTCTTAATTGGCGATTCAACGCATCTTGCCACCTTGTCCACAAGCACGATGAATGTAACTGATCTCTCCGATCCAAACCATTCCGCCATTCTTGGCGCGAGTTTCGCGCCGAATGGAACGGAGATCGCAGTCATTCAGGACGATCATTCTGTCGAAGTTCTGAATTATCCAAGCTGCACGGAAATCTATCGGCTTCAAGGCCACACGGCCACGGTAACGGGCGCAATGTTTTCGCGGGATGGCCGGTATCTCATCACATCGAGCGATGACAGCACGATGAAAGTGTGGGACCTCACTACGGGCCAGCCGATTTACACCTATTCCTATCCCGCCCCGCTTTACACCGCGGGCTTCTCGCATGACTCGAAATATGTTGCCGCTTCCGATGGAGGAACGAGCGTCATCGTTTGGGATGCGCCCGGCAATCTGAAAGTCGAGGAGCAGCCTCTCGCGCCAGCAACGATACTCTCGCAAAACATGCCGAATCCCGTGAGTTCATCCACAGCATTTAGTTACACCGCCCCTTATTCGGAAGATGTGACGATTGGACTATACGATGTGATGGGCCGCGAAGTGCGCGTGCTCGCCGAGGGGCGAGTGGATGCGGGAACCCATTTCGTCACGCTCGGCGCGGAAATGATTGCCACGCTTCCGCCCGGCGTGTATTATTATCGCATCGAAGCCGCCTCCGGCGTAGCGACGCGGCGGATGGTGATCGAGTAATTATCTCCCCGTTTTCCCCTCGCTCGGTTTTTCCTCCGGGATCGGTGCTTCGCCAGCATCGACTTTCTCGTTCAGCCGTTCGACAGCGCCGGTGAGCGGTAGTCGTACTCCGCCGCCCAATTCTTTCATCGCGGATTTAGACATGATGTTGTCGATCAGGTGATATTCCTTCGCCTGCTCGGGGGACATGTAGTTATCGCGCTCGGCGTCCTTCGCAATTTGCTCGATGGATTTGCCGGTGTGGTAAGAATAAATCGAGTAGAGGTCCTCGCGGATGCGGAGCATCTCTTTGGTGTAGATTTCAATGTCGGTCGCCTGCCCCTGCGTTCCGCCCAGCGGCTGGTGGATCATGATGCGCGAGTGCGGCAGCGAAGTGCGCTTGCCGGCCGCTCCGCCCGCGAGCAGGAGCGAAGCCATCGAGGCCGCCATGCCGAGGCAGATCGTCGCGCAGTCCGGCTTGATGTATTGCATCGTGTCATAGACCGCAAGCCCCGCCGAGACGGAGCCGCCGGGCGAGTTGATGTAGATATTGATGTCGCGGTCGGGGTCCTCGGACTCCAAAAACAGGAGCTGCGCAATGAGGAGCGAGGAGACGTTATCGTCGATCGGCGTGCCGATAAAAACGATGCGCTCTTTGAGGAGGCGCGAATAAATATCATACGCGCGCTCGCCGCGGGCCGTCTGCTCGACGACCATGGGAACTAACGCCATTTGCATGTCAATGTTGGGGTTCATCTTAATTACGAATTACGAATTTCAAATTACGAATTCCAAAGACGGAATTGCGAAGAGATTATTGTGCCAGAAGAAACAATGGAGAAAAGAGAAATAGTCGTCATGGCCTTAAGCCGCAGCCTTCCGTGGTACCGTGCGGCGCGCGGAGGTTCGCGGCTTAATAGTAGCATCTGTTGGATTTCTTCGCAGCCGTTTGGCCCGTTCGGGGGTTGGATGTTGCACTGCCATGGAGCGAGTTTGGCGAAGAAATCCTTCGACCGAAAGGAATTCATCGAGGTCCGGCCACTCGATACCAATTCCCTTCCCAATCCATTCGTAATGGTGGAGTTGCGCACGCGTCGCGGTTCGGAGCGGTGGGAACCAATCGAGCGGCATCTGAAGAATGCGGCCGTCCTCCAGAGTCACGATCATATAATCGTGCGTGAATTTAAGGTCGTTTGCCCGGATGTAGTTTTCGCTGTTGTTCATTCCACTTTTCTAAAATAAGTTCGCGATGTTCTTCAATCATCTCTTCGATAAACCGCAATTCCTTGCTTCTAAATCCTGTATTATGAGCAAGCCACAAAGGAGGCCCGAGCCAATATTTTGCAAATGCATCGGCTTTGCGAATGTGGATATGGGGCGGTTCATTACCCTCGTTCGCCCAAAAGTAGTATTTTCGGTCGAAGTGATCGCGGAAAATTTCTCCCATTTATGCCGCCTCGACGATCTTCACCTTCTCCCGCAGCCTGGCGGAGAGCTTATCGCTCACGATGCGGTTGCGGATCGTATCGTGCTTGTGGTAATATTTGAGAAGATTCTCTTTCGCAAGGCCATATTTCGCCGATTCTTCTTCGGCGAGCTTTTCTAAGTCTTCGTCGGTCGCCTCGATGCCTTCGGATTCGATGAGCTTATCCCGCAGGAGTACCCACTTGCCACGCGCTTCGGCGATCGGCATGTTGCGCTCGCGGAATTCGTGATCGTCAATGCCGTAGTTCGCCGGAAAACCGCGGCGAACGTTCTCCTGCTCGCGCTCTTCTATCATCTGGTCGAGGATCGCATTGGAGATCATGCGCGGCACTTCGATCGGGTGCATGTCGAGGAGCTTTTGTACGAGGTGCTCTTCGAAATCTTCCTCGGAACGCTTTGCCGCCGATTGTTCGAGTCCGGTTTTAATTTCATTTCGCAATTCTTCTTCGGTCGAAAGCTTGTCCTCTGTAACTTTCTTCACAAAGGCTTCATCGATGGCCGGCAGGAGCACGCGCTGCGCTTCCAGAATTTGTATGACGACCTGCCCCACTTCTTCCTTCATCATCGTAGTGCCAGGCTCCTGGGTGCGATGCGGCAGCTCGACGGCGACCGTTGCGCCCACCTCTTTGCCCAGAATGGCCTCTCGTAATTCCGGAACGATTTCCGGATCGGCGAGATAAATTTCAACCTGCTCCGGCTTGATCGGTTCGGTGCTCTCCGTAAATGTTGGCTCCTCTTCCGGCGCTTTGCGCATTTCGATCTTGACGATGGTGTGAACGTCCGCAACATCCGAGGCCGGCTCGCGCTCGGCGAGGCCGAAGCGAAGGCGCTCGATACGGTCGGTTACATCGGCATCGGTGATCGTGAGATTCATTTTCTCGACTTCCATGCCGGTGAAATCCTTGATCTCGATCGTGGGCTGGATTTCGTACCTGATACGAAAATGCGCGCCCTCGCCGGCATGGCGATGCAGATCGGTCATGACGGGCGCGCCGAGCGGCTCGATCTTCAGTTCTTCCGCGGCTTCGCGGAATTTATCCTGCGCGAGTTTTTCGAGCGTGTCGCCTTCGATCGCGTCGCCATGCAATTTTTTTACAAGGCCGAGCGGCGCTTTACCGGGACGAAATCCCGGCAGCGAAAGCCGCGGCCGCATGGTCTTATACGCCTGGTCGAATGCCGCCTGCACTTCGGCCTCATCGACCCTGATTTCCAGCTCGCGCGCGACCTGGCTCTTTTCGTGTATTGTGGTAGTCAAATTTTCATGTAGCGCAAACTTTAGTTTGCGGCTTTTTTCGTGGTGGTTTCGCAAACTAAAGTTTGCGCTACAATAACGTGCCGGAGACAGGACTTGAACCTGCACATCTTGCGATACGAGATCCTAAGTCTCGCGCGTCTGCCAATTTCGCCACTCCGGCCTGACCATGATTTACAGGATGGAAAGGATGCTGAGGGTAGGATTCCGGTGCGGCAGATTGCAGCCTAATCCCTCCAATTCTGGAAATTCAAGTCGGGCGCTCTAAACGTTGCACATTCGTGGTTCGTTGCCGGATTTTTTCGTATATTTGTGCCATGAAACTGCTATTGATAGCCGCCATTCTATTGCTCGGTTCTCTCGAAATCGCAACGGCGCAGCCTGCTAAGCCGTCCGCGCGCGGCGAGTATGCCTATCTCGAAATCCTGCACGAGCATCAAAGTCCCGATCTCTGCCTTCCGACCTGCGTGGCGATGGCCCTGAATTATTACGGAGACGAGAAATCGCAGTGGACGATCAAGCGGCTTTCGAACGAAGACAAAGACATCTTCAGTGGAACGAGTTTCGAGGAAATTCAGCAGGGTTTGAAGCCACTCGGATACACCTGGGATCGATGGCTGTGGCCGGGAGATAGCGTCGGTTTTGTAAACGCGATTCACGCCGTCGAACAATCGCTCGATGAGGGCAAGCCGGTCATTCTTGAAATTTTGCATCACGTTCTGCCTCAGCAGCCCGGAGGGAACGGATTGCCAGGAAGGCGAAGATTTTACAACCATCGTTCACACGTCGTTGGGGTCGGCCATGCCCTGCTGGCATTCGGATATGACGCCCAAGCGCAAGAACTTTTCGTGATGGATCCGGCGATGCAATTTCCGGGCAAGCGACATCTCTCCTTTGACGAACTTCAGACGCTGTGGTGCTATTTCGATGGACGCTTCCATGCACTTTTTACTGCGGCTGCCGGAAAACTTCCGACCGGCCACAAGGAAGAATAGATGAGCCTGTAATTTCCGAAGGGCGAAACGTGTCTTTTTAAATAATCACTTATCATCGAGATGCAATTATGATGGTTTCGAAAATAGCGCTTTTCATATTCCTTTCCATGTCGGCCAGCGTGGTTAGCGCAACCACGCACATTATCAAATTCGGCGGCCCGCTCGGGAAGCGATACGCTCCAGCATCACTTACGGTCGCCGTCGGCGATACAATCGTGTGGATCGGAGACTTCGATAATCATTCGCTTTCGCTGATGAAGGCGCCCGCCGCAGCCAAGGGCTTCAAGAGCATCCAATCCGGCAGCACATTTCGGTATATCGTTTCAGTTCCGGGCGAGTATGACTACCAATGTGATGACCACGTCGATCAGGGGATGATCGGTTCCTTCACTGCGGTGGCTTCCGGCACGAAAATCGAAAGTGTCCATTAGCTCAAGGGTTTCATCACAACAATAACTAATTTTTTTAACTCACTTTTTTGAAAGGATTACCGATGAAAGGAATTTTCTACAACCTATTTTTCACGCTGCTCCTAATAACTGCGGGATCTGCGCGTGCAGTGACACATACCATCAACTTCGGGGTCGGGGGTTCACTAACCTATTCGCCCTCGTCGCTTGCTGTAAACGTTGGAGATGTTATCACCTGGAGCGGAGACTTTGGTTTCCACCCACTTCAATCAACCTCCGTTCCGGCCGGGGCGGCCTCCTTCGGCCCAATCACTACCGGAACCTCGTTCTCCTATACGGTGACCGTCGTTGGCACGTATCGTTATCAGTGTAATGTCCACTTTCGCTCTGGTATGACCGGTTCCTTCAGTGCAGCCGCTTCTGGCGTTGAGATTCCGCAGAACAACAAAATGATAATGGACCCCATCTATCCGAATCCTGCGATGGACGAGGCGATGGTCCACTTCACGCTGGATAATCCTGCGCATGTGACGCTTCGGATTTATAATGCAATGGGCGCGCTCGTTCAAACGCCCACAAATGAAGACATGAGCGCCGGCTTTCACATGCTGATGATCGATACGAAGCAATTAGCGAGCGGGAGTTATCAGTACGTCCTGCAGGCCGGCGATGCGGTGCTCCGGCGCGCGATGATCGTGGCGAAATAAACGCACCGATTACTTTTTATCGTTATTGCGAGGGCGGAATTGCGAAGCGAAGCACGCATGATCGGTCATGCGTTGAGCAATTCCCGGTCCCGAGTAATCTCCCTTTTAGTCGATTTGGTTTCAGGATGACAATAGAATTAAATTTAGCAGTTCCTTTAGCGTCAGAAGAAAATATGGGTCTGGATCAGGGCGGTTGTTTCGGTGTGGTCTTCGAGTTCGGTCGGATTCCCTGGCACGGTCATCGTCCCGTGCGCAATTCGGAACTCCGGACGAAATTCAAGAAAACGCACCGGAAACCATTGTAAGCCAATCGTGAAGCGGCTCTTTATGTTCGTTTCCGTCGAATCGTGGTTTCCATCGCTGTAGTTGTCGAACCGGATGAGCGCGGTAAGGCCCTTCGTTAAATCGACCGTCCCCTCGATCGCAAGCGCGTGGACGGTGTCCGAGTAACCTCCGGACACGATGTGATAAATATAGTGACCGAAATCCGCCTCGGCCAGTATCGCGACTGGCCCAACATGCAGGCCGCCATGAATGCCCGCAAGCATCGTGTTGGCAGTGGAGTCATATTCATTCGGATTCGATTGCCTCGGAATATTTTGGACCGTGTGCAAATAGAGCGAGCCGCCCACTTCGGCCGAAAGTTTATGATCGAGCATTGGCCCGGTATTGAGCACCCCTCGGAGCGAAACGGCATACGGCCCCAGCGGATTATCCTTAAACACTTGCGATTGCCCGGGCGCGCCAAAACCCGAGCCTTCATTGCCATTCAGTACGTCCGCGGTGAGGAAGGCATGATTGAACAGCGATGCGCCAAATTCCACGCCTTCGTCCTTATAATCGGGCTGCCAAAAGAGGCCCGCCGCACCAAAGCCTGAAAGGCTCGCGTTGCCGCCGCGTGTATAGACGCTATGGTCATCGAAACGAATTCCGAACGCCGGAAAAAACGAGCCGACTTTGAAATAGGCATCGTTGACCACGGAACCCGATTGCAGGAATTCGCCGGAGAAATGGACGAAGTGAACGATGGCATAACCTTCCCAGGAATTCGAGGTAATCGGCGAGGATATCGGATCGACCTTGACATACGCCTGGATGGCCTCGCTAAGCTGGACGCTCACGTAAATCGGCAGCGCCATTTCGAGTCCCCCGCTTGCGCGCGTCGTCGTATCGCCCTGCGTGTGACCGAGCGCGGCGAAGTTCGAGGGAAACGTGGTGTGGTCGCCGAAATAAAGAAATTGACTTCGCAAATCGACCCCGATGCGAATCGACTTGCCAATATCCGCGCTGAATTCTGGCTTACTCGGCCACATAGCTAATCGGTGCATCGCGAAGTTATCGCCGCCCTCCGTTCGCATCCGCCCGCCGGTAGGATCGAGATGGCATCCGCCGCAGGACGCCTCACCAGCCATCAGCGCGAAGCGTGGAAGGGCACCGGCGGTTTGAATAAACGCCGTGGTAAGAACCACGGAAACGAGCAGCAGTAACGCAAGTTTTGTTTTCATTATGACGAAGAAAAAGGTGGACTCGAATCGTTCTGATGAAAATTCTGATAATATCAGAGACACTTTCTGACACAAAATTAATACATTCCGGCACCGAGACCGCGAAATCCTTCTTATGAATGAGCTTCGATTTCCCGAATAACCGAAACATCCCGGCCAATGGCCTGCTTCAATTTATCGAGGGAACCGAATTCTTCCTGCGGTCTGAAGTAGCGGAGGCATTCGACACAGAGTTCTTCACTGGAGATGCCGCCAATAGTTACAAGCGGAACTTCTTCGACAAGAATGTCCATCTCCCACGCAATGTCAGTTTTAGTATTGATTGAAGATACCGGGAATATATTCCCGGTGCGATACGGTTGCAGTTCCGATGTTATCGGAAGCAATCGTAGAAAAAATTACCGCGGCGCATGACCACCCCCTGGATGATCGGTCATCCGCCCCTCCTTCTTCAGGAAGGGGTGTTATCGAGTATCGGAATATCGGCGAGTTGCTGTTTAAGCAGGCGCGGTATTACGATACGAAGCCCTATCTTATTTTTTACGATCTCGCCGGCGCGCGGAGGGAGTATGCATTCAAGGATTTCTTCACGCTCGTCTCGCAATGCGCGAATGTGATGCGCGAGCATGGCGTCCGGCGCGGAGACCGGGTGGCAACGATCAGCCACAACCATTCGGACACGGTTATCCAATATTTCGCCGCGTGGCTCATGGGTGCGTGCGTGGTGCCTGTGAGCCTTTCGGAAGATGATAACCGGATTCGGTTTATTTTAGAAAATAGCAGGGCAAAGCTGGCTTTTCTGAGAGAGGACTACGAATCTCGAATCATTACCGTCGTTCAATCTGTCCAATCCGTCCAATCTGTCCTTTTGTGTGGGCCCAGTCAAAGTTTCGAAAGTGCTTTGCGCGCTTCGTCTCCGTTCTTTTCCAGCGACGAAGCCGTAACCATTGAAGACGAAGCACTCCTCGTGTATACGAGCGGCACGACCGGCAACCCGAAAGGCGTGGTGCTTACGCAGCACAATCTTCTCGCGGATGCAAAAGGCATCACCGAATGGCACGGGATGACCAACGCGCAGCGCACGATGTGCGTGCTACCGATCCACCATGTAAACGGCACCGTGGTAACGCTGGTGACGCCGATGTACTTTGGTGGGACGGTCGTGCTCAACCAGAAATTTCAGTCGGAGCATTTTTTCGAGCGAATCGAACGCGAGAGGGTGAACGTCGTTAGTGTGGTTCCGACGTTGCTTGCTTTCCTCATGGAGTATTATAGAACCCATGGGTCGGATGCGACCCATGGGCAGTCGAACCTCATGCTACGGCATATTATCTGCGGCGCGGGGCCGCTGACGGTCGAATTAGGCGCGCAGTTCGAAGACATGTTCCACATCCCGATCATGCATGGTTATGGACTCAGCGAAACGACGTGCTACTCCTGTTTCCTTCCCATCGATCTCCCGCCGGGCGAACACCGGCACTGGATGCGCGATTTTGGCTACCCTTCCATTGGCGTAGCCATTCCGCAGAATGAAATGATGATTGCGGATGAATCGGGCCGCGAACTTCCGCCGGGCGAGAAAGGCGAGATCGCTGTTCGCGGCGAGAATGTGATGAAATACTATTACGAAAACGACGAAGCCAACGAAAAGACGTTCAGCTATGGCTGGTTTCGTTCGGGGGATGAAGGATTTTATCAGATTGATGAACAAGGACGAAAATTCTTCTTTATCACCGGGCGCATAAAAGAGCTTATCATTCGCGGTGGGGTGAATATTTCGCCGCTCGAAATCGACGAAGTCCTGGCGCGATGCCCGAAGGTGAAGGCCGCGATCGCTGTCGGGTTCGAAAATGATTTTTATGGCGAGGAAGTCGGAGCGTACGTACAGCCAATGGAAGGCACGGTGCTCACGGCCGAAGAAGTGATTGCCTGGTGCCGGGAGCAATTGCCCTTTGCGAAAGCGCCGAAGGCTGTTATTTTTGGTAACGATATTCCGGTGACGAGTACGGGCAAATATCAGCGGAATAAATGCAAGCCGCTCTTTCGAGAATGGAAAGCCATGCAATTCCGTAAGCCCTGAGTTAGTCCTCGACCCCGAAGACTCCAAGATCGCCTTCGTATTCCCGGCTGGAACGGACGAGGACGTGCAGCAAAAGATCGCTGTTCGTCATGCGGCGGTCTTCGAATTCGAGCCGCATGTACCGGGCGAGCCATTCGTGAAGGCTGCATACTTCGCGGAGATCGAGTTGGCGAATATCTCGGGAGGAAGGGGTTGTGCGTGGGGAATCAGCAATCATGGGCTAATGAAATTTGTTGATTTTCAACCATTTCCTGCTCAAAATCATTCGCATTACGGAACACGGGATCATGGTATCCGGCTAGTCCTTTTCCGTATTAATTCCTTGTTATGGCGTGGCGTTTACGGTGTTCTATTCCGTACATGCATCCCTACCTTGGGGCGCGCATCCATTCTCCGGCGTGGTTTCGCCATTCCGGAGCGTACAAGTTTCTAAGTCATTTTTATCTTTCTTGCTTATTCCGATATGAAATCCCCAGTTCTTCGCGCGGCTGTTTTTTCGATGGTATGGCTTCTTCCGGCCGCTTTGTTACCGAGTGCGTCCCGGGCCCAGTGGCACGCCGATTCGACCCACAATACACCCGTTTGCACGGCTCCCGGCGCGCAGGACATGCCGAAAGGTTGCACCGATGGCGCGGACGGAGCCATCATCGTCTGGGAAGACTCCCGCAGCAGCGCGTACCAGATTTACGCGCAGCACCTCGATGCCACCGGCAAAGCCACCTGGACGGCCAACGGGGTAAAATTGGCAACGGTCCCGAACGGCACCTACGCGCAGACCATCCCGATCATTACCACGGATGACAGCGGCGGCGCTTACGTTGTCTGGCAGGATGCGCGATATTCGACATTCGGTTCGTGCCTCTTCGCCCAGCACATTCGGGCCGATGGCACGCTGGCCTATCCCGATAGCGCATGGGCGGTTGCGATCGGCCTCAATGGCTGTGCAAATCCCACACTTTGCGACGATGGCCGCGGCGGGGCGTACGTTGCGTGGGAAGATAACCGTGCCGCAAACTTAGCGACAAGGCCGGATATTTGGATGAACCGCCTGTGGCCTGGCGGCGTGAAATTTGGCCTTACCACAACCGGAACCGGCATCTTGAGCCAGATTAATATCGGGTCGTATTGGCATCCCAAATATGAAACCATCTTTCACGATCCGAATGCGCACTTCAAATCCTACATGACCAACCTCGATCTGGAAATCGCGGGAAAAGGATTCTATTTGATCGCTTCGGTCGCAAGCGATACCCAGCTTACCCTCAAATCGGCTCCGACGTTCGGCACCTACTCCTATTCGGTCGGTGGCCTGAATGGTTTGCCCGTCGATACATTCACCAATAAGCAGACGGGGCCGTCGATCACGAGCGATGGGACGGGAGGATGCTATCTTGCCTGGACGAGTAGTGCCGCCATTCCTAATAGCATTTATGCGACCCGGATTGACAGTACCGGAACCGCCCTTTGGGATCCAGCGCCCGGGCCGGGATTCAAGATTTACCAAAGCGCGAATACCAACAATCCTTCGAAAAATGTGTGGATTAACCGCGATG
>DASRZC010000163.1:0-6443 GCA_035686785.1 Kapaibacterium sp. (SeqCode) | reverse complement strand
TTATCGCTTTCCGGCTGTTCCGATAAAGTGGGAACGCCCACCGGCCCCGGCACCACCGGGACGGCGGGTTACATGGGAAGGCTTGTTTATAATGACGTTGATCATGCACAGCAATCTGCATCCCCGATCATCGCATACTCCGATTCCAATGGCAGTAATTTGGGATCATTGGGAGCCGGCTTTGTGTGGAGCAGCGGAAGCGGCTGGTTCGCGTGGATGGGAACTCACGAGAAAGACACGGGAACGTTCATCACTAATAATTCGGGAACCGAGACATTCCAGGTCGATACGGCAACATGGTATAAAGGCTATCCAATCATGTCGCTCGATGGGTCACACGTGGCCGTCATGGAGCGCACCGATTATTATGGGAATGCCAGGCTCGTTGTTTTTTCGCTTACGTACCTGAGCAATCCCGATACGGTGATTGTTCACCGATACATTATTTCGAACTCGCCGGGGCACGAAACACTCCCCTGCTTCTCGCCCGATGGCAGCCGCATCGCATTCTACGATAGCGTGGACGGTGGGCAGTGGCTTTCCATTGCGAATTCCGATGGAAGTGTCGCCAACAAGATCGCGACGATTAGCGAGTGGGGTGAAGATTATGCAGGCGCCATCGATTGGTCGCCCACCGGCGACAAGCTGGCATTTTTCGATAACGGAAAGCTCGATGTGGTGAATGCCGATGGATCGGGCAGGGTTACCGTGGATAGCGGAGGAATGGCAAGTTGGTCGCCGGATGGAAAGACGCTCGCATATTTGAGTGGAGAAGGAGATATTTTTCTCACATCCGACTTGGGTAAAACGAAGCGGAACATCACGAACACGAATCAACTTTTTGAGGGCTACCCGCGCTGGTCGCCCGATGGGAAAAAGATCGCGTGCGTTTCATGGCCGGCGGGAACTGATCCTGATTTCACTACCACTTCTGTTAAACTGATCGACGTGGCCACCGGCGCATCCAAAATTCTTGCGACACCGGGATATGTGGCGACGTGGCTGCGATAAACGACCTATCTGCTTATGAATACGAGACACCTTTTTCGAGTTTGCTTATTACTCCTCCTTTCGGCGCCGCTCATTCTTTCGAGCTGCTCCGATAAAGTCGGCACGCCCACGGGGCCAACGAGCGGCACGGGAATGATTTCGGGCACCGTGCTCGATTCGGTAACGCACGCTCCGATCGCGGGAGCATTGGTTTCTTTGTGGACAGCGGCGGATACGGTACTTCGCGATTCCATTCGGGCCGATTTCAACGGGCACTTCACGCTCGGCTCAATCACGCCGAGTTCCTATTATCTCGTTATTGATTCCGGAGATTATAATACGTATGTGGAACGCCTGGACATTCAAGCCGGCGCGAATCTCCAGCGAACGATTTACCTCTCGCATTACGCTTCGACGAGCAACCAAACGAGCATCGCTTTTCATGTTGAGAGCGCAGTCACCGGCCAGCCGATTACCACGGCGACGATCGCACCGAACGGGGCATCGCCGGGAACCCAGGTAGATAATTCCGGAAATGCCACGTGGTATTTTGCGTCTGCGGAATTAGCAAGCTTCGCGATTGAGGCTCCCGGTTATTCGCCCGTCACAACGTCGGTTAATCTCATTCAAGATCAAGAGCTATTCGACACTATTTACCTCTCGCCTCATGTCGATACGCTGCTTGCCGAGTATAATTTCAGCGGCTCCGCGATCGATTCGAGCGGGAAGGGACACGATGGCACGCTGCATGGCGGGACGTTCGTGGCCGACCGCTTCGGGAATGCCAATAGTGCCTTGCAATTGAACGGCACCTCCGATTACATTTCCATTCCAAATGCTTCCGATTTTAATTTCGGGAAGTCCGAAAATTTTTCGATTTGTTTTTGGGGAAAGTTTTTATTCCCGCAATATGAAGGCTCGGGAGGAGTCTATTTGGTACGCAAGGGAACAGGAAGCGAGAATACACTTACGGGCTATGAGGTGCTCAATACCGGATATTATATGCTTGCCGATATTGGTTCCACTTATGGATACGGTGCTTCCGAGCAGGAACCAGGTGGCGGTGATACGCGCTGGCACTTCTTTGCTTTTACCTTCGATCGAAGCGGTACGATTTCCTATTATTACGACGGCGGGCCATCCACCTTTGGCGTAACTTCGATCGGAACGGCGATGCAAGGCAATGTTAACACAACGGCGCCATTACTCATTGGCGGCGATGGCACGGCCCAGCATTCGTTCAAAGGAACCCTCGATGATATTCGAATCTATCAGGGAACGCTGTCGGCCACGGACGTGGATAGCCTCTATCACGTGGAGGGTTGGTAAAGGGATGTGATTAGCGGATTGCGAAACCCTGAGTTCTTCGAACGGAATCGAATTCTGCAAAGAGCACGACAACGGCTGTCGTTTCTATTGCTCCTGGTTTTCGTTTGCCCTCTGCTTTCGAAGGCGCAGAGCGATGCCATTTCCTTCGGCCCGCAGGTTTCCTACACGTTCGGCACGCCGCTGGACATCGAGCGCACGGCGGTGAACACACTCGGCTCGAACGGGTTGGGAACTTCTTATGCGCATACGTTCGGCGCTGGAGTGGAGCTACATTTTCCGGCGATTATCACGCGAAGTATCGGCCTTTCTCTTATCGGTGGATATGCGTGGAGCATCGGCGAATTCACCTCCGATGTTTTCGCTTCTTCGGCGAATTCGCTTTCCGCGCCGGGTACACAGCAGTTTCATCTCTCCTCGCGCTATGGAACGGCGAGCCTTACCGCACTTCTGGCCTATCATCTCTCGCCGAAATGGGACGCGGGGTTTGGCGCGCAAATGGGCCTTCGCGTTCAGGACGCGCTAATGGAGTGGCGCGAAGTTCTCTCGCCCGCCGGCGCCGGATTTTCGAACAGTAGTACGATAGACACCGTCCCCACGAGCAGCTCGATTAGTTCCAATCCGTTTCGCGTTGCGGTGCCGGTGTTCCTGGGATATTCCATGCCGGTCGGGAACGGAATTACACTCGCAAGCCGGCTTTTCGCTTCCGCCGATTTGAATGAAATGTTCGCCGGATATGCCGCTGAAAGTTTCAGCGCGGGAATTTATTTTTCGCTGCTGTTCGGGCATGGCACCGCCCCGCCCCGTAGGGACGTGCCGCGCACGTCCCCATCCCCGCCCCATTCCCAACATTCCGGGGAAGGACGTGCGCAGCACGTCCCTACGATTCTGCCGCCAAATACGATTCCGCCGCCTGCCCATATTCTTGCCGCGGTTCATCTCGAAATCAATGGCGTTGCCGCGAAGACCGCGTCGGTGCGCGAGGTCGATACGCTAATCGAAACGTTCACCGCTCTTCCAGAGAACATTCGCGTTCCCAAAGCGGAATCGCGACTCGTTCGGAGTTATATCGTTCCCGATCTTTCGGTCTCGCGGTTTGTCGAATCGGAAGAAGGGGTTCGCGGGTGGAAAGTCCGCATCTCGCAAGCGGGAAGAATATTGTCCGAATATTCGAGTGCCGATTCAGTGGAACAGAGCGCGATGTCCGCCTCCGTCGAACTTAGCGGCCCCAATGGGCCAGCTCCTATTCTTGCCGAGATGACGGTAACCAATGTGCAGGGCACCATACGATCGGTTTGGGATACGCTTTCACTTCTCGCGGATACCACCCCGGTGGCTTCGCGCATTCAGAGGCAAAGTTATCTCTTTCTTCCCCGGACGACTGCCGATCTCCGCCATCAGGATTCACTCATGCTTCGCAATCTTCTCTCCTCGCTCGATACGTCCGGAAGTCTAACTATTTCTCCGCACAATTCTAAGTTTAAGGAATGTCCGGAGCAGGATTCTCTTTCTTCCTTCGTCCTTTCTGCTATTCGCGCGTCATCCGTTCGGCCTGGGCGGATCGAACTACTCGATCAGCCCGCTAATAGTGAGTTCGATGCAACTGCCGGCGATTGTGGAATTATTGTGCGGTATGTGCGGGGAGAATAACAGTTCCAGGAAGGTTGCCTCGCGCAGCCGTAGCGTCATTTTTTCATGGTATGCCATGGGTCTGCATTTTTATAATACGGTTCGCGCGGATGATTGTCCAACCGATCGGCAACCCGCTCGGCAAGCCATTGAAGGTATTCTCCTAAAAACGGATCGGGATTCTTAATACGCATGTCTTCAAACACGGGTTTATACTTTTCCCACATCGTTGAAACATAACTGCCGAGCGTCTTATCGATAAGGTCCAAATCGATGTAGCGCTCATAGACCAACATCCCGACCGACTCCATTTGTTGACCGGCCTGGATCAACATGATCTGCTGATCGGCGGGCATCGCTAAAAATTCTTCTCTCGTGTTCGGCATCTCGAGCCGGGTAACAAAATAGATAAGTTCCGCGAACTCCCGCGTATTGAAGACGCGGAGCGTTTCGAGCGTCAGCCGCTCCCGGCGGTCCCGCTGGGCCGCCTTCACTTGCGCGACGCCAAATATCAATGCGATCACGACGGAGAGCGCGAGCGCGATATTGGCGATGATCTCGATTGTGGAAGACATATTAGCTTTTGTGCTTGGCAGGATCAAACGCCAAAATCTCACGTTGCAGTTGCAGCGTGAGATTTCGAACGCTTGTCTGTTGCATCACATCGGCGCGACCGGCCGCACTTCGACGCTGCCACCGGCTTCGAAGACCGGGCAGCCCTTTGCGATCACTGCAGCCTCCGTGAGGTCCCTGGCTTTGATGATCGAGTAGCCGCCGATGACTTCTTTCCCTTCGGAGAATGGCCCATCCGTGATGACGCCACCCGAAGCGACGTGCTTGCCCTCGCGCTGGAGCGGCGCGCCCCAGTCCTTGAGTTTACCTTCTTCGCCAAGCTTGCCAAACCAGGTCTGCCAGCGCTTCATGCTGGCTTCCATTTCCTGCGGCGAAGGTGGCTGATTATTGTTGCTCATACCGCCGCGATAGAGAAATACGAATTCGTTCATAGTTTTGATTAAATTGATTGTGAATCGTTGTCCTAAAAACACGTTAGGAGTGAATTGTATCTCTATATCGTATGCCAAACCGAAACCCGGACTGGGATTTTTTAGATTTTTTTGGGATAAAAGCTCCTATGCCTGTTGAGGAGCCAGAAAATGCCAGACCGATAGGGGAAAATAGTCAAGCAACGCGACGAATAATCGCGAACCACGCATAAGGCGCCTCGCCGGAAAAGACGCGGCCTTCGAGAGCGGGATGAATCCCAAAGCGCGTCGCCGTCACGGATTCCACGGCCCAACCTTTGCTAAAACGGTCGTAGATCATTTGCTTCGGGATGCGGCGCGGGCCTTGCGTGCCCGGTTCCGAGTCGCTGAAGCAAAGCAGGAACACGTGTCCGCCCGGCTTGAGATTGTGCGCAAGACCTTCGACATATATCTTCGCGTCGTCGTCGCTAAAAACATGGAAGAGACCGCTATCGAACACATTATCGAATTGCTCGTTCCAATCGTTAAGCGTGAGAGCGTCTTTGACGAGAAAGGTCGCCGGAATATTTCGTTCCTCCACTTTTTTTCGGGCGCGGCGAATCGGCTCTTCGAGAAAATCGATGCCGGTCACATGGCAGCCTCGCGCGGCGAAGAAGAGCGCATTCTCGCCGGTACCGCATCCGGCATCGAGCACTGTGCCCGTGATGCGATCGGCTACATCGACAAAGTTCTTCTGCGGCCCGGGAATATCCCACGGCGCCTGTCCGGCGTAAGCGATTTCGAAAGATGCGCGATCGGGGAGAGTAAGTGCCATGATTAGGGAAACTATAAACGTGGGTGAGAAAGTGCTACGGGAAATAAGATCGGATTCGAACGGAGCATCACACGGTTTCGTCTTTTAAAAATTCCCACACCACCCGATTAAACTCCTCTGGCTGATCCAGATTCGAAAGGTGGCTGGCATTTTCTATTTCGTGATACTGCGCTTGGGGAATGAGTCCCGAAATTTCGAGGCCGAGCGCGGGCGGCGTGATTTTGTCTAACGAGCCGGTAATGACTAAGACCTCACCCCTGCCCCTCTCCTTCTTTAGGAGAGGGAGTTGACTTCGATAATCGTGGCTCCAGGTCTCGCGCCAGGAAAGGAGATAGGTCTCGACATCCTTCTCGGCCATCGCACGAACGCTGGCTTCTAAAATTTTGGGGGCGATATCGGGGCGGTGCGCGAAGGGAATTCGCTCGGCGGCAAATGCGGCGAGCGATTTGGTCTTTAGCGCCTGCGCGGGGCGAGGGAGCAAAAGATGCGAATCGGGATATTTTGCGAAGGTGTTGGCGAGAACCGCTTTTGCAACAGCAGGAAATTGTTGCCGAAATCCTTCCATAATAATCACGCCGCCCATCGAGTTACCAACCCAATGAGCGCGCTCGAAGCCGAGATCGAGAATAAGCCCGTGGACATCCGCGGCGAAATCGGCAATCGTTATCGGGAGCGCGAGGCCGTTCTCATTGCGCGCTTGG
>DASRZC010000162.1:0-35400 GCA_035686785.1 Kapaibacterium sp. (SeqCode) | reverse complement strand
GGATAAAATCATGAAACGACTTAGCACTCTTCTAATTCTTCTTTTTGCCACAACTGTTCTCAAAGCTCAAGTTGGCCAAGTCATCGTTGCTTCCTACGATGACACCGGCCAGATTGTCTATCTTTGCGATGGCCACGTGCAAAATTCCGTTCCCGTCCAAGTAGCAATGATAAATTTAAATCAGAACGTTACAGTTACGGTTGACTCGGTAGTTCCTCAAGGCGACCCTGCGGATTTCAAAGATGTAAAGACTGATACCACGAGGTTCATGCTTGGAGAAGAGGAGGGAACCTATGGACTTTTTTATCCATCGCAAGTTGGCGAAGATACATTTCATGTAACCGTGTATTTCAACGGTCAATATGCCGCAACGGCGTCCATCATTTTCCATGCCCGGAGTAGTCCCGATCTCTCCATGTATGGCTACGTATTGACGACTGCGGACTCGGTCGCAGGTTATAGTTTTGGCGAACTGAATACGGAAGAAGTGACCGACACGATGTTCGACCTTATGCAGGCTGGAATTGACCCTTGGTATTATTATACTGGCGCTCCAACCACGGAGAACGGAGGTAGCATGAATGAGCAGGTCGAACTTCGCTCCTGCGGCGGCGCCGTGATCGACTCCATCAATGAGGTGGGAGATTTCTCGGAATTTGTATTTGACTCGCTGCCATCATTGCCGGATACTCTTCACGATGGCGCTTCGCTCATCCTAAATTATGAGTTTAGCCCCAAGTTCGTTGATACGCTGCGCGCCCATCCTCATTATCTTGTCTTCCACTCTACGGACGGCCATTACCTAACGTGGAGCTTCAGGTATGGTGTCTTTCCCACATCATCGGTCAGCCCGATTGCGGCATCGGATGATGGCCTTCGCATCTTCCCGAATCCCGCGACGAACGACCTGCAAGTTCTCGGCGGCCCGTTGGGCACGGCGCGGCTCTTCGATCTCCTGGGCCGCGAAGTGCTCGAAACGAAAGACGATGGCTCCGGCGCCCAACTCGATATTTCGCATCTCGAAGCCGGCGTGTATTTCCTGCGGATTGGTAATCAGTCGGCGAAAGTGGACATCGAGCATTGAACAAGAAATCGTTCACATTAAAAGCCCTTCCTTTGCAGGAAGGGCTTTTTTATTGCCGTAATTTTGTGGCATAATGGCTGACACTAAACTTGCCTGGATCGTTGGCGGCTCACGCGGAATTGGCTTCGCCTGCGCCGAGGCGCTCGCAAAAGAGGAATATAAACTCGCTATTTCTGGCCAGGGCGAAAATACATCGAGCAAAGCAGTTGCGCTGCTTATAGCGAATTCTCGAAAGGCCACTTTTGTCCCCGATGTTCTTTCTGTGCCTTGCGACATTACCCAGGAACGGGAAGTAAAAGAAGCCTATAAGAAAATTCTCGATCATTTTGGCTCGGCGCCCGATGTGTTGATCAACAGCGCCGGCATTTCCCCGTGGGATACCTTCTCCAAAACGAGCATCGAGGAATTCGACGCAGTAATGGCCGTCAATCTTCGGGGAATGTTCCTTACCACGCGTGCGGTCCTTCCCGAAATGTATGCGCGCGGCTCTGGAACGATTGTACAGTTATTATCGGTCGCGGGCATCAAAGCCTACAAAAATGGCGCGGCGTATGTGGCGAGCAAGTATGGAGCGCGCGGGCTAACGAATACGCTGCGTGAAGAAGCGCGCGAACATGGCGTCCGGGTGATCGGCGTGATTCCGGGCGCGACGGAAACGGAACTCTGGGATGACGACGAACGAAAACAATATCACGACCGCATGATGCAGCCGGAGGACATCGCGCACGCCATCGTTGCCGCGCTGCGATTGCCGAACCGAACTGTTGTCGAAGAAATTATTTTGCGTCCAATACAAGGCGATATATAATTCACCGATCGACCACGAATGGCGCAACCGCGCGCCAGCCCATTGAATTTATTTCCAGGATGTAGCGGCCCGAGGAAAGACCGTCGGTCGGAATCGTGAGTTGGTAATTACCGCGCGTAAAGTTTTGCTGAAGGACCGTCTCCGCAAGCCCTCCGGCCATGTCATAGATTGCTGCCTCTACGTAACCATCGCTGCCAAGCGTCATCATCACCGAAGCTTCGCCCGCCGCCGGGTTGGGCGTGACCGGTCCCAGCGCATAACTTCCCGAAGATGCGAGGCGCCCCGCAAGGCCGAAGCAATCGGTGAGCGACACCGAACCCTTCTTGACGACAACCGTGAGCGGAGCATCGGTCGTAATAGATAGGTCGATTGTGGAAGAGTCGTTTGGACCCGCCAGCGTATTCCATGTTATGGACTCGATGAAACCGGTATCTCCTTGAAAGTGCAGCACTGCGTAAAATACTTCGGAATCATTCCCGGCATTCGAAGTGCTATTTGGGAACGAACTGACCGGCGAAAGAACGGTCGGATTGAAGCTAACCACTGCCCAAATCGAATGCTGGCCCGTGAGCGACGAGGAATCGAACCGAATCGAACTTACCGCCTGATCGCCCATGCGAACGATGGTGTTTGAAATCGTAAAGTGTGCCCAGGGATTAGTCCGCACAACGCCCACACCAGTGAGCGGCGCGCGAATGTGCTCGCCAGTATGAAGGACAAGAATTGCGGTATCCGATTCCATTCCGGCCCCGCTCGGGCAGAATTGAACTGCAAGCCTTAGGCTCCCGAGCGAGGGAATCGTATCTGGGAACGAAGATACACGTTGAAAATCGCTGCTTTTGAATAGTATCGTGTCGATCACCGATGCGGGTCCGCAGGGGTTGTCGATCAGGAGCGAATCATCCTGGCATTTACCTACAAGTACCGAATCGAATGCAAGGGGTTTGGCTGCAGGGCCACTATCGACCCCTATGCCGCTTAGTACAATTGCGATGTTGGAATCGCAGCCGCTCGTGCTTGCAAAGAAGCGGAGTGTATCGAATCGCTCCAACGTATCGCCTATCCCGGGCAGAAACCGTACAAAGAGCATCCGCTTTTCGCCCGGCGCCAGGGAATCGATGGTATTGAGGCGGAAAAAAGGAGCGGCAATCGAGAAATTAGAAAACACAAGGGTATTGAGGCCGTTCGAGCTGATCGTTATGGTATCGGTTGCACTGTCCCCAATGCATGCGAAAGGAAATGTCGAACCGATGTTCATCGAGGCGCCCGTCACGCGGTAGTGCAGAACCGTTGTGAGTGTGGTATCCGCAAGCTCGAAAGAAACGGTGTCCGTAAATGAACCGAGCGAATCGGCGGAAATCGGAATCGCGATAGTATCCCGCGCATTCGGTTCCAAAAGCAGTCCGACGAGTTCGCGTAGAATGCGACGACCATGAAATGCGAAAAACGAGATCGTATCATTTCCAAGATTCGAGATGGTATCGAATGCTATTCCGGCATGTCCCAGACAAAGCGTTCCCAAATCTATTGCGGGAATACTCGCGGCACGACGTATCACGCCGCGTCCCGTAATGACGATCGAATCGCCGCGCTCATCGAGCACTTGCGTCACCGAGAAGTTACCGGAATCGAGCGGGCAGAACGTTACGAGCAGCTTGCGCGTCGCGCCGGAATCGAGCGCGGTATCCAGCGGCACGAGTCGAAGCGTAAAAGGCGGATCATTCCAGAAGCTGTGGCTGAGATAAAGCGTATCGTGTCCAACCGATTTCAAAGTGATGGTATCGGTCGCGCAGGAATCGAGTAGAACGCGCTCGAATCGAATACTATCGGGAAAGGGCGCGAGCGAATCCCGTATCGCCAATCCGGTTCCCAGCAAGGTAATTATCTTTGGAGAATTAGCGGAGTCGTTGGAAGTAAACGAGAGCTTGCCGATGGCCGGCGTTGCGGACTCCGGGCAAAATCGCACTTCAAAAGTATCCGCCGTGTATGCGGGAATCGTGATGGTGCTATCGGGAACTATAGAAAATCCAGTCGAGCCGGAAAATGTGCCGATGTCCAGAACAAGTGGTTTTTCGCCATCGTTTGTCACGCGGAGCAGCAGTGTTTTGCAGCGTCCCAGCCGAACCGCCCCGAAATTCAGCGTGTCTTCGCTAACAAGAAATGGCGAAGCCAGATGATGAATGATGGATAGGCTTGCGTCGGAAACGAGCCAGGAGGGTTCGCCATTCGTACCCGTGCCGGGGGCTGGATTCATCACTTCGACCATCGCGTCGGCGAAGAGCAGCGAATCGTGTGGAAGCGGAAGCCATTTCGACCAGGAACCATTCGGCGCGCGAACGGTATCGACAAATTGCCAGGCCGATTGACGGGTCCGATAATAAATTCGTATGGAATCGAGCGTATTGACCAAATCCCTCGCGGCGCCGGAAAGTCTGACAAATCCCAAAACAGGAACGGATGTATTTGGCGAGAGCGAAATTCCGTTCACCCAAACACTTGCGTCCGATGGGGTGGGCGCAAAATTGGTCGCGCCATCGATGCGAATGCGGCCCAGCCCGCCTGCGCCTCCGGGCAGCCCATCGAGTACGCCGCCTTGCCCGCCCGACCCACTATCGACGTTGAGGCGAGAAACCGTATCCCGAATGTACAAGGGCGTTGCAAGATAAATCGCCCCGCCGGAGCCGCCGCCGCCGCCCGCCGCACGGTTAATTCCCACTGTGCCGGAATCCCCTCGGGCGCTGAGGGTAGAACTAATCAGGACCACCGAATCGAACGATACCAGCTGGAGCGAGCCGCCGCCACCGCCACCGGAACCGCCGAATCCATCGGCAACATCCACGGCGTTTCCAGCGCCGCCGCCAGAACCACCCGCCAGCGGAACGAGAAACCTTCCCCCATTCGGGTTCCCGCCGTTGGCGCCGGTGCCTCCCTGTTGACCGCCGCCATGACCGGGAGTTCCAAATCCGCCGCCGCCGCCGCCATATTCAATCCCTCCCGATGGATTGACTGCTTCCCCACCTCCGGAACCGCCACCATAGCCACCTGCTGGTGAATTAAGCGCCGCAACTCCCGCTGCCCCGCTGGCGCCATAAGGCGCTCCGGTGCCGCCGCCGCCGCCATGATCGCTGTGCTCGCTCCCGCCACCCATAACGCCAGTCGCGCACGCACCGCCGGAATCGGTCGTCGCATTCGCAGCCGAGCCCGTATTCGTCAGCGATGTATCATCGCTGGAACTTCCCCCTCCGGTAAAACCAATTCCTCCCGCACCAGGATATCCATGCCCTCCTCCACCGCCGCCGGGGCCGCCATCGAGGCTATCGGCATCGACGGAGATCGTAGAATTCGTGAGCCTCACCGGGCCTTTCGAAAGAACCGTCACCGGCTGCAAGCGCGGATTTCCGGGGAGCGTATCAGGATCTTGCAACGAGAAGTTAATATGTCCATTGGTAACGATGAGCGAATCGACGAGCAACGTATTGCCCGCCGAGAGCTGGCCAAAACCATTACCTATCGTAACATTGCCTGTGAGATTCCCAAGATGCTGCGGTGTATCGATAATGAAGGAAATCGTGTCGGATCGCAAGCCCGTGAGTGGCGGGGTTCGAATAAAGAATGGCACCGGGCCAAATGCGGCATTGGGAAGAACAAAAAGTGGCACCTGAATAAGGTTACCATTCCAACTGACGATCGGCGGGCCAAACAGCACGCGATTACTATCCGCCGGATGAACGAGCACAATCGTATTTCCAGCATCGAGACTATCGTATCCGAATGGCCGCAAGCGGCCCACCGGAGCCAGAATTTCCACGACCACATTCATTCCCGGCGCCGCGCGATCGGGACGGAACATGGCGATGTGTAACTGCTGAGCGCGGAGAGAAACAGTCAGCAATAATAAAAGACAAATGACAAATGACAAATAACGAGTCGGTCTTCCCAATTCGTAATTCGTAATTCGTAATTCGTAATTCCTCATGGCGCGCGTTCGATGGTAATAGTAACGGTTCGCGAGAAGAATCGTCCCTCGGGCAGCGTATTATCGTAGAGAAGGTCGCGGGAGCCGTGGCCTTCGCTATGAATATCCGCAGGCTCGGCCGCTCCCTCCGCGTTCAGCATTTCTTCGAGGCGGTTTTGCACTTCAGTTGCGCGAGCCTCGCTTAACGCATCGTTGTGAGTGGGATCGCCTGTTTCATCGGTATAGCCCTGAATCAGCACGCGCCGGACCGGAATCTTCGGAATCATCTCCGCCGCGCTCCGAATCGAGCGCCCGTTATTCGAATTCAGTTTGGATTCATCGAAGCCGAATAAAATCAGGCTAAACCGCTCGATGCGCTCCGGGCGGTTGCTCGCCACATGGATGACATCGAGCGGTATGCTGGAATTCGCGTGGGCATGGTTACCGGCGGAATCCCACACGTCGTAATTTATTTCGAGCGAATCGCGCAGCCTGGTGAGCGTCGCTTCCGTGGGCGCCCATACTTTTTCGGCCTGCTGGTTTTCGGCGGTTCCGCTAAAGCTTTGAAGCTCGACACCCCCGGCGCTGATGGATGCATACGTCCGCAGGATTCCCCCCTCGGTTTGAACCGAGGGAAGGAGATCGATTCGATCCGGCGTGGCCAAGTGTTCGATATTAGTTACCGTGATGGGATCGGTGATGCGTACGCCGGAGGGGTTCCCAGATTCGACGCGAAACTCGACGCGCCGGTTTTCCGCGCGGCCCGCTTCCGTGGCCGATGGGCTGGGCTTTGCCGGAAGCAGCGTGGCTTCGATCTTCAACCGCTTCGGATCGATCTGCCAGACATTCACTAAATAATCGCGCACGGCTTCGGAACGCTGGCGGGCAAGCGCGAGCAACTCACTGGTGGTTCGGCCCGATGGGGCCGTGCCCGATACACGATCATCCGTATTGTCCGTGCTGCCGATAAGCGTAATCGTTACCGAAGGATATTTTCGGAGCCGGTCGCCTACAATATTAAGCGTTTCCCGGTATAGTTTCATCAGCGAGATATCGTTCCTATCTGTGGAACCCTGAAATTTTCGCTGCGCTTCTTCGGGCGAGGTATAGGTCACATATCGTTCGGGGAATTTTGCCGAACCTGCATCGAAAAAAATATAATTCAGCACCGGATCCGCGTTCCGCGTGCGAACTTCCTCGACCGTCATCCGCACGACGTTCGATTGCACGCCCGTGCTCGAAATCGCGACGGCGCGAATCGATGCGGTGAGCTTTGCCGGCGTTGGCGGTCGCAATTTCGGAATGGGAACCAGAATTTCTCGTTTGACAAAAACCGGCACCATCTCCCTTCTCGGCGTGAGATCGAAGAGCAGCGCGAGGCTGGCATTCACTTCGATCGCCCGCCAAAAACTCATGCTGCCCAACCAACTGGGGCTTCCGCTCGCATAGCCGCCAAATGGAATGCTCACCTCTACTCCCGGCCGCGCCCGAAGTTTGTCCGAAAGCGGCGCTTCGTAGCTGGCTCCAAGCTCGAGCGAGGGGACGAATGCCAATCGCTTCGATAAGTTACCAGAACCGATCGTCGTATCGCGGATCGTGTCATCGCTAAATAATGGGCCCGCTTCGACATGATGCTCCGAGGTCACATACTTTCGTGCAAAGAGCAATCCGAAATTCGCTGCACCTCGGAGACGAAAATTGGGAAACAGCTCGTATTCGAATCCGCTGCCAATGCCAAGTTCATCCACAGTGGTGAGTATCTCATGCCGAATGCTGAAAGGCACAATCATGGACGTTGTGGGATCGTAGCTCGAATAGTGCTGAGTCCAGGAGAAGTCGGGCTGACGGAATTGCGCGAAGAGGCTCGGCTCGAACGTCCACGGGGAAGCATCGCCCCAGAGCGGCACCTCCGCGAGAAATTTCAATCCGAAGAGATTTCCGGTTCCGCTTGAATAATGGTCACATCCTTCAAGCGCGGCGGGCGCAGGAAAATTCGCATTATAATACCATCCCCACCCATAGCTGGCCTCGATACCGGCCTGGAGCGGCTTATGCTCGATCGGGAACATGGTTTCCTCTAAGGTATCGCGCATGACCGAATCCACCCTCATTCCCAAATTTTGACATCGCGCGCCGGGCGTCATTCCGCCCAGGATGGAGAGGATCAGGAACGCCGCGATTAGGAAAACTTTGAATCGGCCCGTCATTGCATAAGCCATAACGGGCGACGCCCCGGATTATTTCCTTTGCCCCCAAAACAGCAGGTCTTCCGCCCACCAATAAAAAGCCCGCCTCGAATGCGGAGGGGAATCATCGTCCCATTATCCGTTCCAGGCGGGCTTCGAGATGAGATGTGTTACGCGCGAGGATGACGCATCATCCATTAACGCTTGTTCCACAAACTTTTTTGTAGCTACGTTCTTTAGTGTTGCCCGTTAATTTTTGGCGGCTCCATTTTGATCGAACCCGTACCGGACGCGCCACTGACATTTTCGTTCTTCGAAGCAACCACATTCGGATGTTTCGCGCTGATCGCATGATGACTCGCGCGATGTGAATTCACGGAGGATTGCTCATTCGAAACTACCGGCGCCGATGGGACGGTCGCTGGTGAAATCCTAACCGACGGCGCAGAAACGACCGGCGCATGATGCGTGACGCGCTCGATTCGCGGCGTAACACTGGCGGTGCTCGGAGCCGTAATCGAACGCACGCCATATCCCGCCAGCGCCGAAGCCGAAATTCCGACGACCGTAGCAAGCGTGCTCATCTTCGTTGCAAAAAGCGACCGGATAAGACCGCGCGCAACGGGCTGCGCGGCGTTCGCATTGTGGGCGCCAAGCATCGTCGACGATGCGCCTGCGCCGCCGAGGCCCAGCGTCGTAAATACCGCCGCGCGAAGCCTTCGCGGCGGGTTCGTCGCGGCTTCATCGTGGTGCAGCACTTTTTTCAGTACCAGCTCGGAGCGGAATGACTTTCGCAGCCCATCGCTCGCGGCTAAAGAGATCAGGAATTCCTGCTCCTGCTCCACCGAAAGCTCGTTGTCGATATAAGAACTAATCCGTTCGTCGTGTGTCATACTCTTGATCATTGTTTCAAATCCATCCAGGCGCCGATCATTTTTCTAAGCCGTTCGCGTGCGCGCCAGGCTCGCGTTTTCGCCGTTACCATCGGGGTTCCTATGATCGCGGCGACTTCCTCATAGGAATATCCAAAATACTCTCGTAATACGAATGCCTCTCGCTGCGCGATCGGAAGCTGTTGGAGCGCCCGTTCGAGCATGTCCCGCATATCCGATTCCTCGACTTCGTGGCTGCGTGACACGAGATCGATTTCGAACGGCGCGTCGTCGAGCGAAAGGCTTGGCTCCATCTTGCGGTCGCGGAGCGCATTGATCGAAAGATTCCGCGCCACCGTGAAGAGCAGCCCCGAAAACTTTCGCACCGCTTTCATCTCGCCGCGAAGCCGGTACATCCGAGTCCAGACTTCCTGGAAGATGTCCTCCGCATCGTTCTTCGATCCTACGAACCGGACGACATACAGATAAAGCTGCCGCTCATAAGCATCGTAGAGCGCCCGAAATGCTTCGTCATTTCCACTCAAAAAGTGGTTAAATGCTTCCGTATCGGCATCCGGAGGAGCGGATTCCTCTCCTTTGTCGTAAAACAACGCGCTCGCCGCGAGGTCCAATGGATCCGCCGGCACCATGCCATTTGAAACCTGCTCTGTTCGATCGGCTGCCATATCAAAGGAACCCACGGAGCGGCATAATTATCCCGCTTCTTTCCGCCAGCATCGCCCACGATGCTTGATTCCATTTCCTTTTCCTGAGCGACACGCGAGGAGGGCCAAAAGTTACAAGGGTCACAAAATAATACTTATTATTCTTTTAGAACGAATCGCTGCTAACCAATCTTCCGACAAACGCATCTGTTTTTCATAAACCGTAAGAATTCTTTATAGTTTTCTTCCTCGGCGAGATACGTTTAATTTTCATTTTGGGCATTCCTCTGGAAAGAAAATCTACGTTCCAAAATTTTTGGCCTATTTTCATCATTGCCTAATGGGTGCCCATTACCGTACCCACAATATAACCCCCAAACCATAAAATTGTTACAGCTAAACTATAATTATTCGGAGATTTAATATTACGGGCACCCGTTTGCAAATAGAACGTGCCGTTTTGCGATTTTTTCGGGTAGGTCGGAGCGTCCCGCCCGACACCAAGTGGCGGAGCCACGAAGTACCCGCAGCCCAGGGTGAAGCGAAGCGAAACCCTGGGTAGTGAATCATTTTTTTTATTTCTCCCTGCCGCTTGCAGGAGGAACCGGGGGAGGGTGGGAAAGGCTACTATGAGTTTTTGGAAGATTGCATGTAACTTTCGGCCATTTGGTAAGTTGTTAGAGGAAACAATTACACCAAATCATGGCATCTTTCAGAAGGATAGGATTTATTGCAGTTTCGGTTTTGTCGTTATTTTTTCCAGCGATGGGTTGGGCGCAGTGGATTCAAACCGGCGGACCACGGGTCACTTGGGTTTACTCCTCGGTGGTGAGCGAGACGAATCTTTATGCAGGAACGGAGAGCGGTGTTTTTCGATCCACGGACAGCGGTGCGACCTGGATGGCATCGAATAGCGGCATCCCGAGCACTCATGCCTTTACAGTTATGGGCACAAAGTTATATGCCGGAACCGACGGTGGTGCATTTCTTTCGACTGATAGCGGCGTAAATTGGATCCCGATAAATTCGGGAATCCGCAGCGGCGCTTCGGTCTATGCCTTGGGCGTGAATGGTAAATGTCTCTTTGCTGGAACGGCTGGAATGGGCATTTTTCGCTCGCTTGACAGCGGAGAGAGTTGGATAGCAATCGATTCCGGCTTGACGGATTCTAATATCTCTGCCCTCGCGGTAAGCGGCACAAACCTTTTTGTGGGGACTAATGGTGGCGTTTTTCTTTCGACCGACAGTGGAAGTAGTTGGAATTCAGTCGATTCGGGCTTGGTCTTCACGTGGGGTATTCAATCTTTTGCGGTAATGGGCACAAACGTTTTCGTTGACGGCGGACCGGGCAATGTATATCGCACGACCAACAACGGCGCAAGATGGACACCGATGAGATCATACAATACAGCACTTAACGATGGTGTTTTCGCCCTTGCTGTGAGCGGAACAAGTCTATTCGCAGGGACGGGTGGCAGCGGCGTTTATAGTTCGACCGACAGTGGCACAAGCTGGACATCTGTCGGGTTAAGTTCAGGACCTTACAATACAGTCTACACACTTGCAGTAAGCGCCACGAATATTTTTGCTGGAACGGAAGGTGGTGGTGTTTGGCGTCGCTCTCTTTCGGACTTCGGGAAGCTTGGAATTAGCTATGCCGCACCATCTTTATCCTCATTCACGACTTACCCGAATCCTTTTACCGATCGAATGACGATCACTCTCTCCGCAACCGAAAGCGGAGTGGCGGAAATTTCGGTGGTGAATCTTTTAGGTGAAGAGGTTGCCCGAATTTTTGATGGCGAGTTTATGAGCGGGAGTCATTCATTCACATGGGATGCACGAGGGCTTGCACCAGGAATGTATGAATGTGCTCTGAGGATGAATGGAAAATATCAGGAAAGTCCCATCGTGCTGACGAAATAATTTTACTTTAGCTACGTAACTCCCAGTCGCTTCATCGTCCCGTGTTTCGCTTCGCGGCGGCGGAAGAGGAAGGTGAGCGCCACGCCGGTGAAAAATCCGCCGATGTGCGCCATGTAGGCGATGCCGCCCTGCGCGGTCGCGGCATGTTGGTATTGCGCGGTCCAGCCGGAAATAAGCTGCGTGAAGATCCAGAGTCCAAGAATAAACCACGCGCCCACCGTGATGACGAACGGAAAAAAGATCAGCACGCGAACGCGGTTCGTCGGAAAAAGAATGAGATACGCCGCCAGCACGCCGGCGATCGCGCCGGATGCGCCTAAGCTCGGTACGTTCGAATCCGGCATGGCATACGCCTGCGCGAGCATCGCCACCACGCCGCAGCCGAAATAAAAAATGACAAACTTGAATTTGCCGAGATTATCCTCCACGTTATCTCCGAAAACGTAGAGGTAGAGCATATTACCAAAAATATGCGCGATGCCGCCATGAAGGAACATCGAAGTGAAGACATTGAGGATCGACTGCCGTCCCGCGAAAAAATCCAACGGAGAGAGCGAGTATTTTACGACAAACGCATCGCCATATATCAGTTCGAGAATAAAAACGAAGACATTCAGCGCGATGATGATCGTCGTGACGACGGGGTAGGAAACCCGCTTGGTGTTGTCGTCGCCGATGGGAAGGAGCATGGACTGGGATGGAAGTGGGCATTACAGGATTCGAACCTGTGACCTTTCGCGTGTGAGGCGAACGCTCTGAACCAGCTGAGCTAAATGCCCGAAGGGAGTTCTCCAAACTTGCCATCTAAACGGCTGGTTCCTTGAGCGGCCGAGCAATAACCGACCCACACGGCAGATCAGTCCGTATCGGCGATGCGGATGTGGTAACGAATTCGGCGTTTCCCAATGTTTCCATCTCAGCACTCAGAATTTTAGCACTTATGAAAATAGCAGTTATCGGCGGCGGCCCGGCGGGACTATATTTCTCGATTCTCGTAAAAAAGTGGAATCCGGAGATTACGATCGATCTCTTCGAGCGCAACGCGCCAGAAGATACCTTCGGCTGGGGCGTCGTCTTTTCGGATAAGACGCTGTCTTATCTTCAAGCGGAGGACATTCCCACATGGCAAGCCATCACGGAGCGGTTCGAGCGGTGGGAGAATGTTGATATCATCCATCATGATGAGAAAGTTACCGTTCGCGGCAATAAATTTTCCGGCATCGCGCGGATTGAAATTCTCCGAATTCTCCAGGAGCGGTGCCGCGAGCTTGGAGTCGCGCTGCACTTTCGCGCGCCGGTGAACAATCTCGCGGAGTTTGCCCACTACGATCTTATCGTGGGCGCCGATGGCGTGATGAGCGAAGTCCGCTCGCAATACGAGGACTGCTTCAAGCCCGATCTTTCGACGCGCACCAACCGCTATATCTGGTATGGCACGCGCCATCTCTTTCATGGATTAACGTTGACCTTCCGCGAAAACAGCGCGGGAGTTTTCGCCGCGCATTCCTATAAATTCGATAAGAACACGAGCACGTTTATCGTAGAGTGCGACGAAGAAACATGGGCTTCCGCCGGCTTTCAGGATATGGATGACGCTTCGACGCGGCGCTATCTCGAAGAAGTATTCCATCATGATCTGGAAGGCGCGGAGTTGCTCTCGAACAATTCGAAGTGGCTTAATTTTGTGCTGGTCCGCAATCGGCATTGGTGGTGCCCTGGTGTAGCGCAAACTTCAGTTTGCGATTCGGGGGCCGGGTCGCAAACTAAAGTTTGCGCTACACATATCGTCCTTTTAGGCGATGCGCTCGCCACCGTCCATTTCTCGATTGGTTCGGGAACGAAACTCGCGCTCGAAGATTCGATTGCGCTTGCTCATGCGCTAAAAAACAACCCTCTCCCCCTGGGAGAGGGTAGGGTGAGGGATGCGCTCATCGAATTCGAAGCGAAGCGCCGCCCTGTCGTGGAAGAATATCAGGACGCTGCCTACGAAAGCCTCCAGCTTTTCGAAAATCTGAAGGATTACATGCACTTGGATCCCATCCCCTTCGCCTATAAACTCATGACGCGCTCCGGCAAAGTCGATCGCGAAAACCTCCGCCGCCGCGATCCGGAGTTCGTGGCGAAGTACGAGCAGACCCAACGAGGGTAACGATGAGGCTAGCCGCCCTCCGAAGGAATTTTTTAGGAATGGCTCGTCTTTAGATTGCGCGCCGCTTCATGTCAGGATCATTGCAAAAACAGGAACTTCGCCTCTTCGTCTCCTCGACGTTCCGCGACCTCGTGCCCGAGCGTGAAGAACTCGTCAAAAAAACATTCCCGCGCATCCGCAAAGCGTGCCGCGAGCGCGGCGTGGAATTCACCGAGATCGACCTGCGGTGGGGCATTACCGAAGAGGAATCCCGCACGGGTAGGACCATCCGTATTTGTTTAGAGGAGATCGACCGGTGCCGCCCGTATTTCATCGGCATTTTGGGTTCCCGCTACGGATGGATTCCGGGCATCACCGAGGTCGAGAAGGACGAGGAAATGATCCGGCAGTTTCCGTGGCTCATCGAATATGCCGAGAAGGAGAAGAGCATCATCGAGATGGAGTTCGCGCAGGGCGCGCTGCTCGCGCCGAACGACTCTGCCTTCTTTTACGAGCAGATGGCGACGGCCGCTCCGCAGGAGGACGAGCTTGCTCGATTGAAGCTCGATCTTGTGTCCGCTGGCCTACCGTACCGGCGGTTCCAGACTCCCGATGAACTGAGCGAACAGGTATTTCAGGACATCCTCGCCATCCTCGATCGCGATTTTCCGGCTAAAAAAGAGATGACCCCGCTCGAACACGAACGCATCGAGCACGAAGCATACTCTCGGAACCGGCTGCAATCATACATTGCAAATCCGGAGTATTACGAGATCTTCGAGCAGCGGGTAAACTCCACCGGCGCGCCGCTGATTATCTGGGGCAAGTCCGGGCTGGGCAAGAGCGCGCTCATGGCCTATCTGGCGCATGAATATCGGGCGCGGCATCCCGAAGCGTTTGTCGTCCAGCATTTTATCGGCGCGGCCGAGGGGAGCGATCCCGAAGATGTGATGCGCCAGGTGATGATGGAGATAAAGGAGCGCTACCATCTCTCCGATCCGATCCCGAGCGATGATAACGCACTTAGGGAAGAATTCCCGGTGTGGCTGGCGAAAATTGGACAGAACCCCCTCCTTTTCAAGGAGCAGCAAAAGAACCCCCTCCTTTTGAAGGAGGGGGCAGGGGGTGGTTCCCCTGATCAACCACCCCCCGGCCCCCGCCTTGAAAAGGCGGGGGAGTCTGAGAAGCTCATTCTCTTCATCGATGCGCTGAACCAGCTCACCGGCATCGCACCGGAGATGCACTGGCTGCCGGATTTCATTCCAGAGAATGTGCGCCTCATCCTTTCTACCACCACGGACAGCCTCCCGCTCGAAGAACTTCGCAAGCGGAAGTGGAAAGAACTGGAGTTGAAGCCGCTCACCGTCGAGCAGCGCGAGCGGATTGCAACGGATTTCCTCGATCGGTACGCGAAATCATTGCCGGCGGAGGAGTTGCGCGCGCTTGCCGAGAATCCAAAGTCATCGAGTCCGCTCTTTTTACGGACGGTCCTGGAGGAGCTTCGCATTTTCGGGCATTATCAATCGCTGCACGATGAACTTTCCGATTATCTATCGAGTGCCGATGAGCGGGAATTGTTCCAGAAAGTCCTTGCCCGCATGGAACGCGATCACGGCGCGGAGGCAGTGCAGAGCGCGATGACCGCCATCTGGGCTTCGCGGCACGGGCTTTCGGAATCAGAACTGATGGAGATCACCGGCAAACCCCGCATGGCGCTTTCTGAACTGATGATCGCGATGGAATACCACCTCATGACGCGCGAGGGATTCCATACGTTCTTCCATAATTATTTGCGGGAGGCGATCGAACGGCGGTATTTATCAAATGAGGATGCGCGTCATGCTTCCCATGCGCGAATCGGAGAATATTTCTCGACACGGGAATACGCGGAGCGGCGAAGAGACGAGGAACCGTGGCAATGGCTACAAGCGGGCAAACTGGAAAAAGCCTGCACTGTACTTTCCGACGAACAAATTATGGTCTCTTTCGTTGACGCTGATCGAGAATTCGAATGGCTAAACCTATGGCACCAAAGTGGCGAACATAACATCCGGCCTTATTTTGAAGAGTATCTTCATTCTTTGCGGGGAAAGTCCCGATATTCTGCTGGACATCTTCTCATTCGCGCTACGGAATTCGAGCTTGGTGTTGAATTTCTCACTCCGATCGCTTTGGAACAAAGCGAAGATAGAGAGCTATCTCGTGCTGCAATAAACGATCTGTCAGAGGTTTATTCGGTAAAGGAAGACTTAGAGAGCCTCGAAAAGTCTGCCGCACTCCTTCAGGCTATGTGCTCGATGGAAAACGAAGATGAGGTGAAGGATTTGTGTCAAGCGAAGGCAATGCAAGTCTGGATCAAATGGAAACGAGGCGAAATCGATTCAGCAGAAGCAATATGCCAAGAAATTCTTGCTCTCGCGCCTTTTGCAGGCAAACATGAATTTGCAATGCGTGCGGGCGCCACCAAGAGCCTTGGAGCATTGCTTTTCCAAAAAGGCCATGCCGAAGAGGCACTCTCTATGATGATGTCCGGATTGAGAGACTATGAGAAAGCCTATGGCGCAAATCATCCGACAACACTGCAGCTTGAAATGAATATTGCCTTCGTTTTGCTCGAATTAGGGCGCATCGATGAATCCTCAAAGTATTATGAACAAATTATAGAGCTAAGCACGAAATCATACGGCGACCTGAGCTTCGATCTGGCGATCGCTCTTAGCTCCTATGCCGGTTTGCATAGAAAGCTCGGAAACTACGAGAAAGCGATCCCGTTATTTGATCGCTCAATAAAAATACGCGAAGCAATTCAAGGGAGCAATCATCCCGATGTTCAAAGCTCTCGCTTCGGTCTCAAGCTTTGTCGGTTTATGTTAAATCCCACCCGCGAGGATTTAATCGAATTAGAAATAGCCTTCAACAGTTTAAATAACCCACCCGGCTACCAATCGGGGCTTGATGAAGCAAGAAAATTGGTGACCGGTTGAGTTCAGTCACGTCTTAAGACGTCGTTTTTTAGCGTGTCCCTGTTGAACCGAGCGTGATCGTGATCATCTGCGTGGAATCGTTGGAATTGGTGAACGTAGCCACGTTGCCGTTGATGGTAACATTCGATCCATACTGGCCGCCACTCCAGTAAATGAGATAAGTCCATCCCACGGCAGCGGTCGCTAATAGAATGTTGCCAGCCTGAAGGCCTCCGGAATTTAGGATGTATGACCCCAGGGAAGTATTCGTTCCGTTAAAATACCAGAGCTGAAAATCCAATCCATTGGAAGGAATTCCGAGAATCATCGAGTTGCCATCTCCACTCTGAATTTGGATCCCAGTATTTGGGGTTGGCGAGCCGATGGGTCTTCCCGCGTTCGTGGATTGCGGGGTCATTGGAAAGTTTTGAATCGTAGTCATGTGTTTAATCCTCTACGGATGAAAAATGTGAAAAACAATTTCTCGGGCAGGCGATCCGCTCGAGACGAGTTAGAATCCGGCGGAACGTCCGCCGCGCCGTTGGCCATCTAAACTAAAGATCCCCACTAATACATAGGTGATGAACGATTGTAATCGCTCATCCAGAGAAGCACCGCCAATGGCGAGATTTAGGCGACTCGGACAAGAGTAGGCGCTTAACTTTCCTACAAAGATACGACACTATCTCCCGTGTCTGAAAGAAATCCGGAAATTAAAATAATTGGTAATTCCGGCATAGCTTGCTGCACTCACGATCGCAGGTTCGAGGAGAATATATCCGTGGCTCTGGAACTTAAAAAAAGCCGCTGACCCCGTGCTTACCCGCCCGTGGGGGAATTTTATGGTTTGTGGTGTACCACTGAACCTTCAGGCTCGGTCTGGGGTGAAGCGTAGCGGAACCCCGGGTAATGGAGCGTTTTTATTTTCCATAGTCCCGAAAGGACGGAGTAAATCCCCGGCGGCAAACATCGCCCTTATCAGGGCTATTAATGTTTCAATCGCAATCTAACCCAGGGTTCCGCTTCGCTCCACCTTGGGCTGCTGGTACTTCGTGGCTCCGCCACTTGGGGATCCCGTCGCGCGGATTGTGTCGTCACTCCATTCAAGCAGCGGGCAGGCTCTCCGGGGCAGTCGGGCTGGAAGCAGCGTCCTTCGCCGGATTATATATACTGCGAAATCGGCTCAATTTTCGATGGGCACCCGTTTTCTAATTTTTTTACAACCACCCCTCAAAAAAGCGACATCAAAAGTTCCAACGCTTTTGAAAGTGGCGAAATTGGCTTATAAACAAAATAGTTCATGAAGCACAAATGCGTGCGCAATGTAAAAATAGTTTTCAGAGTTCTTGTATGCCTAAAGAAATAAAATTATTTTTGGTGAAAAAGCAGTGACCCATTGTAACCTTTTGGCTTCTCGCGGGTCTTCTTAGTAGAGAGATGAATCGAATAGTACGAAATAGGCTAAATCTTTCCGCTGGAAAAATTTCCGGCGGCGGGAGCGCTGTGGCTTTGTCACCATCTGCGGGGATGCAGGCGGGGACGCCTGCCCCACGCGACCCAGATCGGGTAGACCAGGAGGCTTTTCTTGCGGGCAGTGATGAAGCGTTCGTCCAGCTTTATGCGAAGTACGAGGTTTCGCTTTTCTATTATTGCAAGCGAATGCTGCATGATGAAGCGAGCGCCGAGGACGCATTTCAGGAAATCTGGACGCGAGTATTCGAGCTTCGGATGCGCAAGGAGCACATGGAGATTAGCCATTTCCGCGGATTTCTGTTTCGCAGCGCTCGAAATCTTTGCCTGACGATGCTGCATAACGGGCTCCATTCCGAAAGCCTCGAAGCGGATGCGGAGGAACCGAATTTCGACGAGCGTCCGGAATTCTCCCAAGCCGAGCCGATGACGGGCGTGGCTTCGGGGCGGGAAATCGAGGCATTGATGGTGCGGGCGCTCGCGCGGCTGCCCTTCGATCAGCGGGAGACGTTCGTGCTGCACGAATATTCGGGCTTCTCCTACCAGGAGATCGCCGAAATGATGAATGTGCCGGAGCGAAATGTGAAGGTTCGCGCGCACCGGGCGCGAATCCGGCTTCGAAAGTTTATTCAGGGGTGGCTTGGCTTAGGCGAGGCCGATGACCCGGTAAGTTACATATAGAAAAGTTTGCCTAAAACGAGGAGGATGTTATGGTAATGAAACACGAAGAACAATTGAACGACTTTTTCGAGCACGCTCTTTCGCCGGCGGAGGAACAGAATTTCCTCATTTCGGTCGCGGCCAGCGATGAATTGCGCATTGCCTTTCGCTCGCAACTCGAACTCATGAAGGCCGTCCGTTCCGATAAGGATAATTTGCGCATGGGGTCAAGCCCGGTCGCGCAAGTCCGGAACCGGACGCTCGCTGCGTTGGGACTCTCGGCCACCGCCGCGACGCCATTCATCGAGCAAGAGCTTATGCGATCGAATAAAGGCAAGATAGGAGCCAGCAATGGCGAGCAAACGATCGCGGCTTCTCAGGCCGCAAGCGTGGCGGGGCCGGGGATGCAGTGGTTTGGTCACCTCCTGCATACCCCGCTTGCCACGATTACCGCCGGGCTTTTGCTCGGCATTCTTTCCACGACGGCGGTGGAGCATTTCACCTCTTCGAATGCCATTCCCATCGCAAATCCCTCCGGCGTTCATACGCGTGTGCTTGACCATCCGATGAACGCACCGGCGGATCGTTGGCGATCCGGAAGACCCCGAACGATTGAAACAATACCAGCCAAAAATGGCTTGCATAATAGCAGCATAACGGTGCCCGTGTCGGAACACCCGCTCCGCATGACTGCGCATCGCGCTAACCGCGTTTCGGTTTCGAATAGCATGAGCCGAACAACGGTTACAAAGGTTGCTGCTAATCCCGCGATTCCTGAAGTCTTGCGGAGCCAGCCAGGTGAGATGCATTCTAACAAGCCAATTATTCGAACAAACGATACAGCGAAGGCGAAGAAGTAACGAGTAACGGGTAATGAGTAACGGGCGCACTGCTTTCCGCGCTCGTTCCACACCGTGGCTCATTACCCCATAGCCTGCTCCCCGAAAGATGAGACGGGTGGCAAGGAACTTAAAAAGTGGGATGCCCGGTCGTCACGAGACGAACGGCCATCCGGCAGCAGCCCGCATCACGATGTCGATGCGGCGGGGAGGGGTTGTGCTCTTTATAATCTTATCTTCATTCGTTTTTTCGAGGAATGCGTCAGCGCAAGATGCGCCCCCCTTATACCGGCCATCGTATTTCATTGGTGGGTCCTTTACCACCAATGTTGGCAGCGCCGCTATTCCCGCGCTGGATGGAAGCTACCTGTGTGGCGAATTCCTGCATGGCAATAAAAGTGCTCCCGGCGGCTTTGGAGGGATGACGTTTCCGATGAATGGAAAATTTTCCATCGACGCGCGGCTTCAATATAACGATCTCTCGACGGCGTTCGATATTCTCGCGGCGCCAACTCCGAATATGCCGCTTGCGCTCGCGCCCAATGGTTCTTACGTACCGATCACGCGCCGCCGATCGTACGCTGCAAATTTATCGATGGCCGGAATCTCCGGCCTCGTTTCGTATTCGTTGTTTCCGCAGCTTCGGATTTCGGCGGGGCCGTTCCTTGGATTTCTTGCTCGGCATTCCTATCAGGAGACCGAATATATTGTTTCTCCTTCGGACGCGGTGTATGCCGAAAACAATCTTCCGACGCGCACCATTATTCCAACGCAGTCTTTGCCCGGCCTGAATTTGTTGCAGTATGGGATGGAATTTGGCGCGAGTTACGAACTGCCATTTCAGCCGAATATCGGATTGCGGCCCTCCATTGGAATGATGATTCCATTCACAACAATTTCTGCTGGCAGTCTGCGGTCCTATCCCATAAGCGCTTCACTCGAACTGGTATATCATCTGTCCGAGCTGGCGGCAGCGGAACTTCCTCCGGAACCGGAAATGCCCATCGCCGCGCCGGTGGCGAATTCTTTACCGAAGCCACCGATTGCGGCGGCTCCACGGCGCGCGATGCTCCAAGTCTCAATCAATGCGCTGGGCGTCGAGGAGAATGGCCGGGAAGTTTCCGAGCCGGTGCTTTCCATCGAGCGGACGCATGTGACGGAAGTCTATCCGATGCTGCATTATGTATTCTTCGGCGATGGGTCGGCCAGGATTCCGGAGCGGTACGACCTCGAAACCGCGCAGACGCGCCAGTCCTTCAACGAGAAGGATTTATATACCGATAACGCGCTCGAGATCCATCATCATGTGCTGGATATTATCGGGAAGCGGTTATCGGAAAATCCATCGGCAAGTATCACGCTTGTCGGCGCGCGGAGCGAGCATTCTCCCGGCGATTCCTCCCACGCGGAGACCATCGCGATGGACCGCGCGCGGACCGTCCAGGATTATCTTGCGAATGTCTGGGGAATTTCACGCGACCGTATGCATCTTCGCGCGCGCGGATTGCCCGAAGTTCCTTCGGACGATCACAATTCTTTCGGCGAAGCGGAGAACCGGAGGGTCGAGATCATTCCCTCCACGCCGGATATTACCGCGCCACTCTGGACCGAGCACGTCGAGCGCGTAGCCACGCCGCCCCGCATCGACTTCGTGCCCTCGATTACCACCGAAGAGAAGGTCGGCATTCGTTCGGCCACGATCACCGTCCTCCAACATGGTCATCTCCTGCGGACGATCGACGCGCTTTCAGACAGCGCGGTCAGCGAATACCGCTGGACGATCGATGACCGCTCCATGCCGGAGGAAAATGCCGCCGGCCCGCGCGATTCCCTCACCTATATTTTCACCGCCGTCGATAGTTTGAACGATACCGCGCGGGCGAGCGGCGTGATCCATTTGTGGGAGAATGCGCGCGATATTACCACCCATGCAAGCGACACGGAACGCGATAAACAGGTCGAGCGGTACAGCCTTATCCTCTTCGATTATAGTTCCTCTCAGTTGGATAAGACCGAATCCGAGCGGATCGTGAGCGATATGGCCTCCGATATCCAGGGACAAACACGCGTAACGCTGACCGGCCACACGGACCAGACCGGAGACGAAGCGTTCAACGATGAGCTTTCGCGCAATCGCGCCATGCGCGCCGCCCAGATGCTGAAAGCACAATTAACGGAACGGGGAAAACCGGAACCCTCGATCGCGGTCGAATGGCGCGGCGCGCGCGATGAATTATTCGATAATTCGATCCCCGAGGGGCGCGTCCTTTCGCGAACCGTTCGGGCGATCATTGAAAATCCGGCAAAATAATTCGTGAACAAACGCATTCCATACCTCCGGATCATTCGCGCGGCCCGCCTCGGCGGATTTCTTGCCGTGGCGTTTAGCCTGTGGGCATGCGTTCCACACGAAGCGCGCGCGCAGGATTGCTCGCGCAACATGCTGAATATTTCCGGACCGCAATCCTACATCGCTACGCCGGACGCGCAAGCACTTCATCTTACAAACGGTTTTACGATCGAATGCTGGGCGCGATTGGACCGGCTCGTCGATTTTTCGGGGATCGTGGATAAGGGAAGTTACGGAATCTTTTTGAATGCGGATTCCAGCATGTTCGGCGTGATCCGCAAAACGAATTCATTCGACATTACTGCACCCGCAAACGACTCGCTTCTGAACTGGCATCATTTCGCCTTCGTATTTACACCGGGCGACAGCCTGAGATTTTATGTCGATTCGAGCGAAGTCGCGAGCGCGAAGAGTTCGATCCTCTCGATCGATTCGAACACGGATAGCCTGCGAATCGGCATGAGCCTCGCCGGCGCATCGTGGATCGGTTCCATCGATGAACTCCGTATCTGGAATGTCCCGCGTTCGCTTTCGGAAATTAAGCAGACCCTTTTCCATACGCTGGCCGGGAATGATTCTGGCCTTGTGCTATACTATTCGTTCGATGACGAAGCCGGCTCGCCGCGCATCCACGATTTTTCCGGGCATGGCCGCGATGGGTTCGTGCGCGGCGCAAGCGCGGCAATCGTGCCATCGAGTTCTCCGATTCGGAACGGATCGCCCGGCTACCGGCTGGCCGCGCTGGAATCCAATATCGTTATTCCAACCCAACGATGCACCGGCTCGTTCGATACGGTCGTCCATGTTCGCAATCTTGGCTCGACACCGATTTATGTCGATACGGTCGGATTTTCCGTCAACCAGGTTTTTTCTATCGTTCCCAATTCTCCCTTCTGGCTTCCGCCCGATTCCACAAAAATCGATTCGCTCCGGCTGCACTTCGAGCCTGACCGGGGTGGCGTCTATTTGGATTCTCTCTATATTTCGAGTTCGAGCGATTGTGCCGGCAGAATCCACGTCGGCCTGGAAGCGGCCTATGATAGCGTCGGCCTCGTTGCGAGCATGGATACGGTCGCCTTCGGCGGCCAAACGCAATGCTCGCGCGACACGCTTCGAACCATCACGCTGCGTAATACGAGTAATACGGATTCCGTTACCATCCTCGGCGCGGTGCTGCCGCCCGGCTCGGGATTGCTTGTTCTCGACTCATTCCCAATTCATTTAGCGAAGAATGATTCGACCACGGTCACCATCGCGCTTTCAAATGGCGCTCGCGGCCCACTCCTGGCCACGATTGCGTTCGATCTCGATAAATGCACGCGCGAGGCACTCGTCCATGTGAGCGCAAATCGTCAGCGGGATGAGTTTTCGATGCCTGACACGATCGACTTTAGCCCGGTGCAAAGTTCGCTTGCCGGCGTCACGAGGGATACGACCGTTATCGTCACCAACACAGGCGACGTGAATTCCGCCATTTTCAGCATTCTATCGGGTCCGCCGGATTTACTCGAACTCCTCGATCCAAAAGCAGCTACCGGCATCTATAAAGCACCCGGAGACACCCTGCAAATCCATCTCCGTTTACATGTAAATGGATGCGGACTTCAGATCGGAAAACTTCAAATTCAAACCGCATACTGCCGTGCCGATACCTCGACCATGATGAGCATCTATGCGATACCACCCGCGCCACTGATGGCCGGGCCAATGGATATGGGAATCGCCTGTTCGGAAAAAGATACGACGATCTATATTTCCAATCCGAACGATCAGCCGTTGCGGCTCGACTCGATTGGCTATTCCACGAATTTCATTTTTGGGAACTCGCCCATTTTTTCCGATACGATTCCGGCCCACGGCAGCATCCCCGTGACATTCCAATTTAGTCCGGCCCAGGATGGCGACTACACCGATACGGTCTCTTTCCATTCCTCGCCATGCGGAATTGGAACCGCTATCTTTACCGGCACATGGGGTTACAAAGGGCTTTCGTTCGGAACTTCCCAATTGCTCTTCGGACGTGGATGCAAAAAGGATTCAACCCGCGAAACCGTTACACTCACGAATTCCACATCGCGAGCGATAACGATTGCGAGCAATACATATTCCGGCTCGCCGCGGTTTGAAATCGATCCGTTTTCTTTGCCCATTGTTTTGAAACCCGGCGCGTCGAAAACCTTCGCGATTCTCTACCTTCCCACCTTGGGAACGGTCGATACGGGAACGTTCGCGCTGCTTTCGCCAGATGGCTGCGTTGCCGCTTCGCTGGCTCTTCGTGGCTCGCGCGAAATTGCGAATGCCGTATGGGCAGATTCCATAGGGGAGTTCGATACGATTTGTCCCGGCGATTCTGTTGTGAAAACATTCGATCTCGCCAATCGCGGGATCGATTCCATCGATGTGCTGAACGCAACCGTGACGGGCGCCGGATTTTCGCTGGTGCAAGTTCCCACAACCTTCGGCAAATCGGGCGCGTTCGAATTACGCTTTACCCCTTCGAACGAGCAGGAATATTACGGAACGCTCCGGGTAACCGTCGATAGCTGCAACACATCGTTCACGTTGCCACTGCATGGTTCCGGCGGGCCAACGCCGCGAATTGTTATGCTCGATAGTGTTTATGATTTCGACAGCATTGCGGTTGGCGATTCGGCGCAATATTGCTTTACGCTGGCGAATCCAAGCTGCACGCCGATTAATCTGCAAGCGGATTCCACGGCACTCACGGGAACTCCATTCCGCATCATTGGAGCGGCAAGCGCCAAATCGCTTGCGCGTGGCGATACGGCGAATCTTTGCGTGGAGTTCGTTCCTAACACGTATGGCTTGGCGAATGCAACACTCGTGCTCTCCGCCGATAGCGCGACCACACAAACAATTGCGCTACGCGGCCTCGGTCTTGCGCCCGACGTGCGGTTTCATCCGCCCGTTCTTGATTTCGGATACGTCCTGCATAATAGCAGCGAGACGATGATGGTCTATGATACGAACGCTGGAAATTTATCAACAACCGTCGCTGCCGCGGTAGCGAATCCATTCGCCGTGCAAGTTCCCGCGCCGTTATCCGCCGGAGCGAGCGATTCCATGGCCGTCACATTCACGCCGCTGGTAACGGGCCTCGTTTACGATACGCTTCGCTTTACCTGGAGCGGGCATACCGACAGCGTCATTCTTCGTGGCGTTGGAACCGATAGCGGGTTGCAGCTTAGTGCCGTCGGCCTCGATTTCGGCAGCGTACACGTGGGAACGGATTCCACGCTGCCGCTCTATCTTTTTGCAAGAAATAATTTTCCGGCCATCGATAGTATCGTGATACAGCCGGGGACGACCGCGCCACGCGATACATTTTCCAACGTTGCAAATCGAACGCTGCCTTATACCATCCAAAACGATGGCGACACGCTTACCGACAGCCTTACCTACCACGCGCGGTTCGAACAGTCGGACACCAGCTATCTTGCCATTTATTCCGGCGGGAACTCCACGCTCGTTCCACTCACCGGAACGGGAGTGGAAGCATTCCCATGGATCAACCCTGATTCCATACCCTTCCCCGATGTGGTGCTCGGCACACCCTCCACGTACCAGCCGGTACAGATAAGAAATTTGGGTGGTTTCCCATTGTATATCGACTCTATCGGAGTGAGCAACGCGGCTTTCTCCGCAAGTACTATCGATCCATCGATGCCGATCCTGCCACATAGCGCGCGTAACGACACTGTTACCTTTACGCCATCTCGCGCGCGGCGTGTCAATGGGATACTTAGTTTTAAAACATCCTACCACGATAGCATCCTCAGCGTGCCGCTCTCGGGCACCGGCGTCTATCCCGCCAACACGGGACCGAGCTTTGGATATAGCGTCGCCTCGGATACCGTTGAGCCGGGCGAGTTCGTCACGATTCCGGTTTCGATGAATGGAATTCGTCTCGCGAAGCTCGATGCCGATAGCGCCGTGCTCGATATTCGTTTCGATCCCGAAATGGTGCGCATGTTGAGCGCGGATGGGGGTACGGATGCCACGCCGGTCTCGCAGTTCACTTTCCTAAATGACAGCACCGCCGAAGTGACTATAGCGAGGAGTACCTTTGGGAACGGAACGATAATGCGGCTGCATACCGAGGCGCTGCTTGGCCCACGGCCGCTTACGTATATTCAAGTCGTGAACTCCGACCCAACGGCCGATCAGCCCGAAGCGGCGGGCGACGGCGCGTTTTTCGTCGCCGATTGCGGCGGCGCGATTCACGGCGTCGTCTTTGCCGGGCCATACACAACGAACGCTATCGTTCCCAATCCGGCTGGCAACCAGGCACAACTGCAATTTACGTTGGGATTGGATGGCCCGGTCACGGTCGATGTGTATAATGCAATCGGCCAAATAGTGAAGCATCTCGAAATGGGCAGCATGAAGGCCAGCTCGCATTCACTCACGCTCGATGTTTCCGACTTGCCGCAAGGCCGCTACGTCTATCGCCTCACGAGCCTCGAGTACCACGCCGAAGGGGCGATGGTGATTATGCGGTAAAGGAATTTTAAGCAAAGATAAGTAAAGCAGCACCAGTCGTTGTGAGGCCTACCGCTGCTATGAGAACAAGACATGCTTGCCCACCATGGGTAGAAAAATAATTAAGCATAACGATACCCAGGATTATGCCGCCTGCCAGCAGCATTATACCCACCACTTTCAAAACATTACCGCCGGCATTAGCATCAACATCTTGTATTTCCACCTGTTGAATCTTTGCAAGAGCGGTCGTATCGTGCCAGCCCGTGATCGTGACACCTTCGATGAGTTGTTTCTCTGGATTATACCAGCCAAGCGATTGATTAAATTCAATGACCGATCCATCCACTAATTTCACGCTCTTGATATCTGCATTCGATGCTGGGAACAACTCGGTGCGCGAAACCCAATGAGTGTGTTGGCTCGAACACGAAGCGAGGCAGACCGGAAGAAAAAATAGATAGAGAAACTTGCGGGTCATATCCGTTTACACTTCAACATCCAACGAAACAAGCTGAGGTTGTAATTCCGCCAGCGCCAGTTGCCCGCAGGCCGCCTCGATGTCCTGGCCGGAACTTGTGCGGACGACGGCGGTCACGCCTGCGGCGCGGAGGGTAGCGATAAAGCGGTCGAACACGGCGGTACTCGCAGGACGCAACTCCGCGGCGAAACCGGTGGGGTTCGTGAAGCCGATCGGGTGGAAGGGGATGACGTTCACGCGGCTGGGAACCCGGCGTGCAATTTTCGCGAGGCGTGCAGCATCCGCCGGCGAATCGTTCAGCGCGTCGAACAGAATATATTCATAGGTGATGGGTCGCCCCGTGATTTTGTAATAGTCATCCATCGCCGAGAGGACTTCCTCGAGTGGATATTTTTTATTGATTGGCATGAGGCGAGTACGAAGATCGTTTGTCGTCGCATGAAGGCTGAGCGCGAGTTTTACGTTTAATCCTTCGCGGGCGAATTGTCGAATGGCATCCGGCAAACCGCTCGTGGAAACCGTCACGCGCCGCTTGCCGAGCATTTCCGTTTTCGGATCGGTGATAATGCGTAGCGACCGCACGAGATTATCGTAGTTCAGCATCGGCTCGCCCATGCCCATGAAGACGAGATTGGTAATCGTCTCTCCCGTGAGCCGTTCTGCTTCAAAAATTTGGAGCAGGATTTCCGCGGTCGTGAGATTGCGTTTGAGTTTCAGCGACGCCGTTGCGCAGAATTTGCAATCGAGCGGGCAGCCGACTTGCGTGGAGACGCAGAGCGTCCGGCGTGGGCTTCGTTCGCCGCGCATCTCGCCGGGAATGAGGACGGTCTCGATGGAACGGCCATCTTCGAGCGTGAAGAGAAATTTTTTCGTTCCGTCCGCGCTTTCGGAAATATGCGCGCAGGTTAGCGATGGGATGCAATATCGCTCTTCGAGTGCCGTTCGAATGGCAAGTGGAAGATTCGTCATTTCCGCGAACGATCGCGCGCGGCGCGTATAGAGCCATTCATAAATCTGCTCGGCACGGAATTTTTCGGCGAACGAAAAATCCACGCGGAGCAGCTCCACGAGTTCCACGCGGGTGCGGCCAAAAAATTCCGGTGCGGCTTCCTTACGCATGCAAAAAATGTTAACAGCCAATCCATTTTGCAATTCCCGAGCTTTCTCCAGGGCCATTCCGAATCGAACTCAACCATCGAATTTGGGTTAGAAACGGCAAAATGTCGGTTTTTATGATTTCGATGTAATTTTTTCTTATATTGTGTTGTACAATAAACCGGGGTAACGATGAATAATTCAGTGTTGAGCGCTACCGATACGCTCCGAATGGAAGTAGCTTCAGGCGGGGATCTTTTGCAATCGACGGTTAGGAACGACGGGAACTTCACGGCGGCACGTCCCGCGCGCGTGATTACGACGAAGCCGCCGCTCGCCATCAGCGATCAGGAGCTTCGCGCCCGCGTGCAATGGGCGCACAAGACGAGTTCCCATTTCCAGATTTCGTACGATCGCGCGGCCTTCTCGGAACTTCGCGCCACGACGCTGGACGAAACACTCGAAGCCGCGTACAGCCTGATTTTCCATTTCACGCATGAGGCGTTCGCGGGGCGATTGCAGGTGTATGCGGTCGATCAGCGGGCGAAAGCTTTATTGGGCCGAAGCCTGCGCCCGCATTTTACGCTCGAGGAACCGGCGATCTATTTGGTCGAGAACGGGTCGCGCCAAATGCAGGAGGAATTGGTCGAGTTGCTGACGCACGCGATGCGGCTCGCCCGGTATGCGCGGCATTACGAGCAGACGCCGGGCTGGGCCGTGCTCGAAGAAGGATTTGGAATTTTTTTGAACGAGCGGCTTGCCATGCAGCCAGATGTGTTTCCCTTTTATGGCGCGGAGTCGGATTTGATCGCGCATCATCTTTATCAATCGCATGGCGCGAAACTGCGCGACGTCTGGAATGCCGTGCCCCATGCGCTCACGACCGACCAGGTCGTGCTCGCCGGAGCGTTCCTGCTTTCCCTGGGTGACACCTTCAGCGACGATCGCGTGGTAACCTTTTCGAAGAGCGATTATCCGATTACGAGCGAGACCTTTCGCACCTTTTTCGACCGGTCGCTCGACGATCTCGAAGCCGCTTGGCTTCAGCACCTACCTTTTTCCCTCGTCGCGCTTACCGAGGAGGAGCAAGAACGAATGATCCAGCATTGGGACGGCGCGATCGAATGCCGCCGCAGGTAATTTTTTTCAAAGCTCTTCTTCTTCATCCCCGACGATGTCCTGCTCTACGTAGGTTTTGACTTCCTGCGCGAGGACCTTCGGCACAAGAAAATATCCGTCGGCGGCTTTCGGGGCGTTCCGTAATGCCTCTTCCACCGTAAGGCACTCGCGGGCTTCATCCTTTCGCAGCGCGGATTCCAGGAAGGTTTCATTGAGATTTTCAAGCGGCGCCACATTCGTCACATCTAATTCTTTCAACTGGTCGACGTAGCCCAGGACGCTATTTAATTCTATTGTCAGCGCGTTCAATTCCTCTTCGGAAAATTCAAGTTTTGCGAGCGTCGCGACTTTTTCAACTTCTGCTTTGGTAACCATCGTTATGACTTCCGTGATACTTCCAGAGGCCGGTTTACAATAATTCCTGTTTGGTGGCTGCTATGGGTCAAGTATTCCGCGAGCGGCTCCTCGCTGATAATCACCTGCCCCTTTAAACTGGAGGCGTGCATGAAATGGATTCGGCCATCCGCTAAACGAACCGCAATCCCGGTATGCGAGCAATCCAGGCCCGGAATATTCGTCGTAATGCCAAGAATATCGCCGGTCTCGATCTTGCTTTCCACCTTAGCGATATCCGCTTTCGGAATATAGTAGAACGCTTTTCGCGCATGAATGCCGCTCTCGATGTCGAGCATCGCGGCATATTCCGCCGGATCGTTCACCAACTGCTTATAAAGCGAGCGATGCGTGGTCATAAAATTGATCGCCCGGTCATCGTATTTCGCATAGGGGCCGCCCACCTCGCGGCTAACTATTCGCAGAATGCCCTTCTGCTGGTTATTATAAAAATAGTCGATTGAATAATTGAGCCGCGAGTGGTAGCCATCCATCTTGCCATTACGATAGCGAAGGAAGGTAAGCTCATTTTCGAAATCCTTCACCGTGGGAGCTCGGTATTCGCGGATGACCCGCGCCAGGGCCAGCATGTTCTCGTAAAACGTGACACAATCGAAACCGCGAAGATTCACGATCAGGTGCTCTCCCTGGGAACTCGTATCTAATGTTCCCGCGACATACGGCGTACCCAAAAACAGCCGCCCCATCGCGACGATCCGTTCTCCGATCGGAAGCGATTCCAGGTGCTTCGCATGGGCCTCGGCCATCCGCGCCGCGAAGATGGAATCATCGCCGGAAACGGCCGGCACCACCGGAGTTCCCGCAGCCGCGCCCGCATCGCCGACGGTGCTTCCCACGCCGATCGTAATCAGCGCGGCCAGAAATACCGTGGCACGATGTCTTCGGAAGCTATTCGTAAGGATTGCGCAACGCACCGGTATTGCACCAAGTGCCCGCAATCACCATCCCAAACGAGCTGAAAAATCCCGCTACTTTTTATACGCGAGAAATCAGCACCGATAAAAACGTCGCAATGAACAGGCCGGTGATCACCGCAAGGGTGATGAGGTCTGTTTTTTGGAGGCTCTTTAATAATGTCATGGCTATCAGTGGCAATGTCCCTTGCTGGGGAAGTCGATCCCCCAGATCACAAAGAGAGAATGAAAAAACTAACTATAGAATGAACTAACGAACCACAAAAATACTATCTTACCTGGGGCAATGCAAGAGTTTCGGCCAACTATTTTGGCCAAAGCCAGAAAATTAATTTCTCTCGGGCTCTCAAAATGATACAACTGTCCGGAAATGCTCCACCGTGTCTCAAAATGATACAGTTTCGGGCTCCGCCGCGAATGGCGCACACGCGGAGGGGGGACGGATTTAAACCGCGAAATCACTCGCGCGCGTTTGTGCTTCATGAATAGTGCCTTAATTCGCCAAATTTCGACAATTATGAATTTTTTATTCATAATTCTCGCACTTTTTTGCCCGCCCCGCAATGCACCGGGATTCGATGCGGCGAGGGCCGGGGAAAATGTCTCCTTAGAAAGAGATCATTGCGTCTCGATCACCACGTAGTTAAATTGTACCATATCTCCCTGGGTAGGGGTCGAATAGGCGCTCACCGTAAAACCATTGACCGTTGTCAGGGATTGGTTAAGATAATAATACACGTACCCAGCATCTTGGACAGCCGTGGAATTAACAGGAGTAATAATAACAATCGGCGGCGTCGCGTATGGCTTATTGAACGTGACCACGGCCTGCGGGCCAAGAGAAGGAGCCGTCCCGCCATTTGTGTTTTCCCTAATTGTAAGGGTTCCTGCTACGTCCGTCGCATGTGCTAAAGTTGCGAGGCCTGGTAAAGCTCCATCCGTAGGATTACTGCTTCCGGCGGCGGCCGTCGGAGCCGTCGTCTGCTGCGATTGGATATGCCCGCCGCTCGTCGCCGTACCTTTGATCGACAACGCCGCATTGGTAACCGCGCTCGCTCCGCCAGCATCGATCGCCCCGCTTGTCATTACATTGGTCACGTTCGCATCGCCAAGCTGCATGGTGTAGCTTGCAGTGGCGGCCGCATTATATCCAATTGCAGTGGCATCCGTATAACTCCCACCGCCGGTCACGTTCGCGTTGTCGCCGAGCGCGGTACAATTCGAATACGTTCCGATGTCGCCAAGAGCGCCCGTACCGAGCGCCGTGTTATTAGCACTTCCTTCCGCGGCATTTAGCATAGCCAGTGCTCCCACGGCGGTATTGGCACCAGTGGTCTTTACCGAATAAAGCGCGTTCGAGCCAATGGCGGTGTTATTGCTGCCGGTGGTAAGCTGAACCCCAGCATAGTACCCAATAAGCGTATTGCTCGCGCCCACGCCGGGGCCAGGAGTAATATTAGAAAATACCCCGTAGCCTAATCCTGTGTTGAAATGCGTGTTGTAAGCGTCAATCCAGCCAGCGATACTGCCATCCGTTGCGAATTCGAGCGCCACGTTATCCGTCGTTCCGAGGAAACTTTTGCCGACCCCGGTGCCCGGCGTGGTCCCGCTGTTGCCCGTGAGCGACCAAACCGAGTTCGTCGAGGCAAGCGTCCCGCTCGATGGCAAGTTCAGCGTACCGCCGGCGCCCGTCGCGGTAAGCTTCGTAAAGGCACCGAAACCGTTATCGATGTAAAGCGCCGTCTGGCGAATTTGCCCATAAGAAAGGGACGCGAATAGAAATACAAAAGCAAAAAGAGATACCGCCGCCGCAACGTGCGTTGCGCGGCCTCCAAAGGAATCAGTTTTCATAGGATGTTAAAAAAAAGGCGCGAAGGTTTCTATTTTGGGCTCCGCGGATGACAAGACTTTTGGCTAAATGCCAATGGATCGAGGATACAAGTGCTAAAGGCTGAAATGCTAAAGGCTGAAATGCTAAAGGCTGAAATGCTAATCGAGATGAAGGAGGAAGTTGCTAACGTTAAACGACAAAAGTTCCAACTCGCGGAGTGAAGCAATGTACATGCAAGCAGAGCTTGCCTGTATATGCCCGGGAGATTCTAATTTCAAAATTTCTATCCCTCCGCAGCAGGGAACCGCCCTAATGGTTATCCTGCCGCGGGAGGAAAAGCTCTGTTTCAAAAATCTACGCGCCACGCGGCCGGCGCATACCTGCGAAGCACCCTCGATCCCTTATTGGATGCGGATCGCCGTTAGAGATGCCTCGACCGTGTTGCCCGCGCTAAGAGTTTCCATCGTCACCGCACTACTATTGTTCGGCGAGGCGATGAGTTTGATCACATCACTCGCCGTAAGCGACAAAATGACATTGCCATGCACGATGGACGTTCCCGTCGCGCAGCCAAATTCAGAACCGGCCGCCTTCGTTCCGTTAACCGTAATCGCAAAGGCAGAAGATTCATCGCGAGCAACCGTGTACTCCACATTATACACGCCCGTTGCGGATACGGTAAATCCGCCCGATCCATCCGAGGTAAAGCCGGAGGAAGCGCCAACCGTTGTTACCGGCACTTCCCCGCCGGCCGGAATGGTGGCCGCAACGGAGGTGGTATAAGCATTAAAGTATGCCGGCGTAAAGCCGCTCGAGGCCGCCCAGGATAGGCTTCCCGATCCATTGTTCGTAAGCACACCGCTCGCATTCGTGGAAGGAAAAGTGAGCGATAATGCAGGAAGCGTGAACGTTCCAGTGCCACCGGACGCCGCTACGAGCATGGTCGTATTTCCGGCGCCATCATCAAGGACGAGCGACCGTGCCCCTAACGCTCGCGTCTGGGCGGAGGCACAAACTGTGGCGAGCATAACCAAAGCAATTGCGAAAAAAATATTGGATGTTGAGTTCATGGTAAGTTTAAAAGTTTGGAGTGATGGATTCGAACATCACGATCCCGCCAAAAGTTATCGAACCCTCTAAACCAGCACGCCGCGTTTATATTACCCCGGGAACGGCCATCACTCTCCAATCGCCGGCAAGATATATAAAAATACCGAACGTACCTTGCCCTATCGCGAGTCCTTTGAACGTCACAGACTGCGACGTAGCAAGATTGTTGAAGAGATAGAGTATCTGCCCGGGCGTCGCCGCCGTAACACTTGCCGCCACAGATGCGGTTGAACCATTACTTACGATGATCGCGCAGGCGGTGTTGCCGCTAACGGTCACGGTGTTCGCTACTTTCGCCGTGTCCGTTTCGGTTGAAACGACGAGATTCCCACCGCTCGATTGCAGCGTGCCGCTACCCGTAGGCATGGTGAGCGTATCCCCTCCGGGCGCCCCTTGAAGAATGGTGAAGTGCCCTGAGCCATCATCGATATAAAGCTTCGTCTGACGGATTTGCGAATGCGCGGCGAGCGAAAAAAATGAGATCGAAACGATTGCGTAAACAAGACGAGAAGTTTTTTTCATAATAATAATTAGACGTAAAGAAAAATGACGATTCACGAACGTTCCACAAAGATACGCATGGAAAACCATCCCGCAAAAAAAAACGGCCCGCGATCCATCGGGCATGTGATGCGGCGCGAGCCGGGGAATTTTTCCATTCGGCTTTTAGTGTGAGCCTATGATGAACCCGCTCGTGCCATCGAACACCAGGATCACTGCGCTCGGTCCGACTGTGCTTCCGATACGATGAAGAGTAATACTGTAGTTTCCATCGATCGTAACAAACGCAGAAGGTGCAAGCACCATGGTAGCCCCAGGCGTGGAATTATCAAACTTAACCGCGACAATTCTTCCCGCGCTGGGCAGCGGCAGGAACACAGTACCACCATTTGCAGTCTCGATCACGGTAAAATCCGTTGGCCCAAACTGATAACCGCCCGTTCCATCCGTAACAACATTCGTGGCCAGCGCGGTAAATGCGGCCGCGCCATTATTAGCGATGCGTGTGGTCGAATTCGTTTGGATCGCGCCGCCGGTCGCATTGAGAGTGCCGCCAGCAATGACCGTTCCGCTCACGTTGATATTCCCGGTTTGCTGCGTTCCAGGCGTCGTGAGTTGCAGGTTAACGCCGCCGGTCCCGCCGGAAACGGTTGCCCAGGAAAGAATACCGGAGCCATCGTTCGTCAGCACGCCGCTCCCGTTCGTCGCCGGGAAAGTGAGCGTCAGGGAGGGAAGCGTGATCGTCCCGCTGCCACCGGACGGCGCTACCAGCGTGGTAATATTCCCGGCACCGTCATCAAGGACGAGCGACCGCGCCCCGAGCGACCGGCTCTGTGCGGAAGCGGAAACGGAAACGGAGATAACAAAAGCGATCGCGAAGAAAATGTTGAATATCGGCTTCATGGGTGTCGAATGGTTTAAATTAATGGTTAACTGAATTTCCGCAGAACCGCCAGCGATGGATCTTCGAAAAATAGAACTTCTCATGGAATCGCATAAATAAACATAATCCTCAGCGGCAGGCGGCTCTCAAGCTACCCACCGCTGAGGAAAAGCTTTTTTCAAAAATCATGACCCAAAACTCCGCATGCGCATTTGTGCTTCATGAATAACGCTGAAACCAGCGCGATTTCGGCAGTTCATTTTTGTTATCCACACACCGCGTCACTTTTTTGCCCGACCGGCATGCTCGTTTAGGCGCCCGACTATCGTGCGAAATATAACCCGATGATCGCCGCTATCTGGGCGATCCAGAGCCCGACCATCCATTTGATAAGATCGACTTTCGACTGCGCGATTTTCACATCGATCTCGCCGCGAAGCTCAGCGACCGCTACCTTCAGGTCTCCCTTGGTTGCGAGATCGTGAGTTTTCGACTCGAATTGTTCCTCGAAGCTCTCCTCGAAGTGCTGAATGAAAACGCGCGATTCCTGCTCGCCCAGCTTGGGCTTCAGCATTTCATAAAGGCGGATGGTGGCCGTGGTACTCATGGAATGATTAACCGAAAGCCGAAATTAAAAGTTACA
>DASRZC010000161.1:0-37278 GCA_035686785.1 Kapaibacterium sp. (SeqCode) | reverse complement strand
TCCCAAGGCATCCGAAATCACAATAGTTACCTCGCTCGCTTCGGGAAGCGAATAAGAAATCGTAGCGGAATTTGATAAAGGATTTGGATACGCCGAAATTGTTAATGGCGGTTGAGCGGCCAGTTGCTGCACCGCGCTCTTAGGAACCATCTCGGAAATGGGCCGAGCGTAGGCATAGCTAAAAACTCCGGCATCGTCCCAAACGCCGGCCAAAAGCAAGGTGTCGAAAATGCAGAGCGTTGAGATATTAAGATACTTATCAGGCCCTGTTTGTGGTATCCCGTCATTCACGGTGTTCCATGTTAAACCACTGTCGGTCGAAAGAAATACACCACTACCACCACCACTGCGTCCTTGACCGACTGAACCCGTTCCTGCGAAAATATTTTTGCCGTCTGTTACTAAACTATTCACGAACGGGTTGAAGAGACCGGTGTCATTCTTCGTCCAATCGATTCCTCCATCGGTAGAACGATAAATTCCGGCAAAATCGCTTCCTGCCACAAGAATAGTTCCTACTACCGCAAACGCGTCCGTGGCCGTTGTCATGCTCGTCGGTTTCCAGCTCTTGCCGCTGTCGGTCGAACGAAAAACGCCTCCGCTCGCACCAGCAAACAGTGTCGATCCTAAAATGGCAAGTGAGTATATGTGATAGTTCCTAATACCGGAATCCGATGCGCTCCAGGTTACCCCTGCGTCTGAAGAGCGTAGGACATCCGTTCCCGCCGCGAAAATATAGTTACCGTTCGACGCAAAACAATTGGCCGTAATGCGGGGAAGGATTTCAGACCACGATGAGCCATTATCGGTAGATCGAAAGACCGCAGTGTACGTACCTCCCGCAGAGCCATTCGCTGCTGCAAGGAAGGTTGTTCCGATCGAACCGAAACAAGTAACTGCCTTATTACCCGTACCTGGCGCAAGGCCGTTATCGGAAATGACCCATTTGTCTGGTGTCGTGGGTGCATAACGGTACACGTCGCCGCCCGTCTGGCTCGCGAAGAGGGTGTCATTGTGAACCCCAAACGCCGCCGGGCTATCGAATGCAAAAGGGAACCATTGCGCGGCGCTTTCACTCGCCGCAAGAGGGAGCATGAGAATGGATAAAAAAAGATGTTTCATGGGTTATCTCCCTTTCTGGTTTTTTAATTTCTGCATTTCCGCTTCGAGCTTCTCGATTTTCTTGTCCTGCTCGATGGCGTACTTCGTGAGTTCCTCGATCTTTTGCATCATCTTCGCTTCGGTCGCTCCGAGCGGGACGCCGGTTTTTGCCATGTCGCTCGCAGAAGGAACACCTGGCAAATGATGATAAATCTCTATATATTTTTCAACGTAACGAAGCGACGGTAATTTATAGTCGGGCTGGAACACGAAATCGGGCCAGTCGAGGCTCACGAACGCTTCCTTGAACAGCGCCGGGCCATTGACGGCGAGCATCCACGTCTGCCCATCGCCGGTTAACGGATTGACATGCAAGAGATTGGTGAAATCGGTGTTCACGACGCTATCGATTCCGATATAGACCGGTGTGCGATGATAGAAAAGACCATATTGGTTCCGCGTCACGCCATAGCCCAGAAAGCCGGGCCGCCAGCAATTGAACATGTGATAGTATTGTATTCCGCCTTTATGGCTTTCGTCGCTCCAGAATTCGAGGCCATTGGTTCCCGTCAGCGAAAGCGTCGTTCCACCGGTGAAATCGTGCATTCCTCGTGACGAATCGAATGGCCAGGTGCCCATAGTTACCAATCCTCCCGCGACATCGGCAAACCCAATTCCGGAACCGGACATAGGCGCGAACCGCGTAGCAACGCCCGTCATGTGATTTTCATAATGATTGAAGGCAATGCCGCGATAATCGACGGGATAGGGTGCTGCTGTATCGGGTCTCATCATCCCTTCGAACCGGTTCCCGCCGGATATCGTGAGGCCGGGAAGCGGCGTGGTGTACCCCGTGTACCACGGGGCTGGCGGTGGTATCGAACCGCCTCCGATTTGAATTTGGTCCATCGGTGTGCCAAGTCCGGTGGCGGAATCGGGCGGCAGATCGATACCGACATTCCCGTTGCTCAAAATAGTTACACGCTCAAGGTCGGTGTTCGCTGGTGGAACCAAAGGGCCGGGCGCGGGAAGCGTGGTGTCAACCGGAGTGGTGGCAAGGCGAATGGCTCCCGGCAGCATGCTCCACTCGCCCGTGTTCAAATTCGTCAGAATAAGATCACCTCGGCTGTGCTCGTGAAGAATAAGGTCGTCCCCGCGAGAAAGCGAGGAGTAGGCCGTCGTGCCGGCCGGTGGCATTAAACCGAGCAGGCCGAAAATATTGCTATTCGTGCTATCGCCATCCGAGAGCCGTAACATCGCCGGCATCGTCAGGGAGCGCGCGGGGTCATAGTGAATTTGCAGCGCATTCTGCGGCACGCCGTCCGGTTGCGTCCCGATCCCGACCGGCGGGTTATTCGGCCACGGCGTTGTATTCGTTTGAGCGCGAAGGCCGGCCGTGAAACTTACGATGCAAACGCAAGCAATGAGCGCTCGCGTGAGGGTACGAAAAGAACACATCATCATCTTTTACTCCTTAGTTAAGAGATTCTCATCATTAAGAACCTCGGAAATGTTAGAAAGTTACACGTTGTCTCAAGATTGTCCCCTGAGACAGAATACAAAGATACGAAGAAAAAGCGGGCACGCGACCATTTCGGGTTAGTAACCATTTAAGATTACCTCTTAAATTCGTGTGTGACCTCAAAAATCCGACACACGCTTGCCACCAATATTCGATATTTCAGAACTCAAAAAGGTCTTTCGCAGGAAGCTCTCGGCTTCAAATGCAAAATGCCCGATGTCTATATTTCTAAGATCGAGCGTGAGATTCTCAATGTCGGGATAGACAACCTTGAAAAAATCGCCAAAGCTCTTGGCGTGAAGCCGGGGTTGCTTTTGGAGCCGGAGGCGTACCGGGAAATAAAGTGAGAATTTCTGGAATTACGGGAACGCCGTTCATTAAATGAAAATTAAAAAAAAATAAATTGAGGGGGTAAAGAGTATATTTCCATTTGGAATGCAATAAGCGGGATAACTTTGGCGAAAATGTGTTATAGTGCCTCTGGCTTTGGAATCCTGCAAGTTTGTAGTGATTTCGGCCCTCACCGCACGAATTACTTTTATCCACAATCGACCGGCTCATGAAAGGCACTCCGTTAACTGAAGAGACTTACGAATACATCGTCCGCCATTTTGCGAAGGACGAACGCGCGCTGTTGGAACGAATGAGCGTGAAGGCCAGGGCCGCGGAACTGCCGATGATTAATATCTCGGAGGACCAGGCGAAATTTATTGGCTTTTTTTTGAAAGCGATCCAAGCGAAGCGGGCGCTCGATGTCGGCACGCTCTTCGGCTACAGCGCGGCGATTATGGCGCGAGCGATGGGGCCGGGCAGCGAAGTCGTAACGCTGGAAACCAGCGAGGCGCACGCAACGGTTGCGCGAGAGAATCTCGACGATCTCTATCTTCGTAATGTTCAGATCAAAACCGGCCCGGCGCTCGAAGTGATGAAGCTGATGCGCCGGGAATCGTTCGATTTTATTTTGATCGACGCGGACAAGCCCAACTATGTGAACTATTTGAATGAGGCGCTACGGCTCGTTCGCTCTGGCGGCGTCATAGCGGGCGATAATGCGATGGCCTTTGGGAAGCTCACGCAGAAGCTGCCGGCAAAGGATCCGGATGCCGCAAACGTGAAGGCAATTCAGGCGTTCAATGAAGCTGTTTCGACCAACAAGCGGCTCTTCAGCATCCTCGTCCCGATTGGCGACGGGATGACGATGGGAGTGGTAGGGAAGTAATGGTGTAACTTTCGGGCACTTCGAGTGTTATTTGTCCTTTGAGGAAGTCCTGGATTTTCGCATTCGCGGGAATGACAGAGGTAGAAATCATTGCGCAAAGCGCGGAAATTGAAACATTCTTGTCATTTCCGCGAAAAGCATTGCCTACGATGCTTGTGGGAATCCAGATTCGGACTTAATCAGAGCTTCCTTTAATTCGCCTTTTCATTTTTATGATTCATCGGACTATTTCACGTTTTTTTGCTATTCTTTTTGCTCTCACGGTTGTCTCGAATGCCTCGGCTCAAATTTCGAGATCGGTCGGCCTCCTGAAGGGTGAGGTTACGCTCGCCGATGGCACGGCGCTGGAGAATATTCCCGTCGTCGTCTTTCGGGAAACGGAGCGCGTCACCTCGACCAAATCGAGTCCGGAAGGGAAGGTGACAGCCATCCTTCAGCCAAACGCCACTTACCGAATCGCGGTGAGTGCCAGCGGTTACATGTATCACGAGGATACGATCACGGTTCCGGCGCTCACGGCGTATCGGGAATTTCCGCTCCATATCGTTCTCACCCCGCTGCGGGATGGGCAAACGTTCGAACTTGCGGTTCCCGTTTTCCAGCCTCGTTCACGCGATATTTCCGATGCCGCATTTCCCGAATTAGACCGTGTTGTGGATGAGCTAAAGCACAACCAAAAGCTTTCGGTCAGCGTCGTCGTCTATCCCGACGCGCCGATGAAAAACGTGCCCATGAAGACCAAAAAAGATGCCGCGGCACGCATCGCCAATAATACGCAAGAAGCACTCGCCGCCGCGCGGGAAACGTCTATGCGTTCCTATCTTCTTGGTAAGAATCTCCCGGATTCTCGTTTCACGGTCGAGAGTGTAACGACCACTATTCCCGAAGGCCGGTTTCCATTGCCTGCGAACTTAATAGTGCATCCGAAACCGGTCAGATCAAGAGGACGGAAGAAGAAGCTGGCCGAGCCAGAGGAGCCTTCACTCTTCCCGCAATATGTGGAGATCATGGCACACGTCGCGCCGTAGTAGTGCAGCTTGACGTCATCGTTGTCCAACGTGAATTTGATTATTGACGTCGCGGACGCCCGGGGTCTCCCCCGCAATATCTTCGGTGAGCCGTTTCATTCGGCGATCCGCCACCTCTCCGGTGAGTATCACCTCGCCCTCCACAACTTTAATTTCGATGTTCGAGGGGTCGATGAAAGGATGGAACGTAAGCCGCTCGCAAATATCCTCCTCGATGCGAGCGTCGGATCGTTTGTAATTTTTTGGCGCGATTCCCACAAAGCTTCCTCGTCCAAAACCGTTATCGTATTGACGCATGTATCCCGTGCCCAGGGTATCCATTTCGCTGGGGTAATCCTGCTCGGTCGAGCCGCCGGAATAATCAGCATATTCGCGGCTTTCCGGGTTTCGGGCGTCGTAAGAAGACCTGCGCCAGCTCTCTCGTAAACGAGGGCTATGCTTCCCGCGGCGATTCTCGTACTCGATCGCGCGGCCATCGCCATCGTGATAGCCGTGTGTTTCGCGGTTCCACCGGCCACCGCGGTAGTCCTGCTCACGGTCGGTAAAGCGGGTGCCTTCTCTCCACGTGTCTACTTCGGGGCTGTCTGAATATCCACGATTTATATCGGGGTCGTAATGTGCGCGGCCGTTTCCGGACGCGCGATCGTATCCGGAAAACGCATAGCGTTCTCCGTAGCCGGGACGTCTAAAATTCTCCCGGTAGCGCTCTGCGGCCTGGTGCTGAAGGTGGGCCTGGTGTCGCCGGTCATTGCGCTCGTACCAGGATGATCGCTCATCCGAGTCCCCTTGCTGGCTCCGGCGTTCGGGCGTGCTATCGCCATTGAATGCATCCCATCCGGCGCGTTCCATCGGCGTGCGATCTATCGTATCACGATCAATCCCATCACCCACGATTAAGCGTGGGTGATACTCGCTCTCAAATTGCAGGTCGGGTTCTCGATTAGCCATCGGTTTATCCTGATTAGTTTGCTGCTTAGAAAATATTCAGCAAAATAAATGGCAAATGATATGCCCAAACCACCCTCCGAGCGCATCCATTGGAACACGTCTTGGATAATCTTTGGATTTATGCGCGGCATACCTTTCCAATTCTTTGCACGAGTGATTTTGATGACCGCTTCCTTCGTGCTTGCGCTGCTTTCTCTTACCACGCGGGTTACGGGCAAGGAATTTGTCTTCGCGGGTGGATCGGTCGCCGCTGTGATGCTCGCGAGTCTTCTTCGAAGAAAGCGCCGGCATAACCGTTCGCGCAATCATCATCCACGGCCGCTTCCTGATTCTGATTAAAACGCCTGGCCGATACCGAAGTTGATGTTGCAGGTATTTCCAAAGGAAACGAGCGGGCCTTTTCGTGCTGAAGAAAAGAGCCATTCGCCGTGGGATGCCGGGGTTATTGCAAGCCCATCGTTATTAAATTTACCGGAGGGATCATAGAGCTTGAAACCCCAATCGATTCGCAGCGCCCCAAAGAAAGTATTATAACGAAGGCCGATTCCAATGGACTGAGCGATTTGATTCAGCTTTAAGCTGGTCCGATTCACTTGCGCCATTTGATCCCACACATTGCCCGCATCGTAAAAGAGCACGACCCGAATATCCGATGAGAATTTTTGCCAGGTCGTAAATTCCGCGGGATACTGGAACGGAGCAAAACGAAGCTCCAGGCTGGCTTCGAAATCGTTATATCCCCCAAGGTTTGCGGCGCGATTTGAGTCTTCCGAAACCAGAAGCGACTGTTCACCCCAGCCACGCTCGGAGGAGCCGCCGCCGCCATAGAACCGATGGTCGAGCGCGGGGTCGTGGTACCGAACGGTATCATACAAAAGGTAGGAATATCCTACCAGGAGATGCCCAGCCAACACGGCTGTCCCATTCTTGCTAAGATCATAATAATAGCTCACTTGGGGCACGAATTTTATATAATCCGAGCTGGAATCGCTAAGAAACGGCGATGGGACTCCGATTTCGAGCGAGGCGGATAGCAAATCGCCACTGGTGGGATTGATGGGGTCATTCCTCCGGTCATCTTGATACGTAATGGAAGGAAGGAGATTTTTCTGCTGATGAGGCAGGGAAGCAAACGTCGAGGAATCTGCTGAGCTAATAGAATCCACTCGTTTTTTTAGAGTATTTGAATCGGCTGGACCCATGTTCATCGCAAGCATATTGGGATTGGCAAAACTTACCGAGTTCGTAACATAAGCCACGAGGAGATCCGGCGTGAGCGTCGTTTTGTTGTCGGTTCGGCTTAAAATAAAGTTAGAACCGGCGTGAGCCGTGAGCGAAAATTCGTTATATGGAACCACGCCGGTAGCGGCCAACTGTGTTTGCTCACTTACACCTACGCCGGTAATCAGCGGGACTCTGCCGAGACCGATGTAGGGCCGAAGATAATCTACTTTCGCGCTATATCGCACCTGCGTCGCCGGCAGGGCTTGGTAGGAGCCTTCCGCGCTTAGATTATCCGCGGCCCCGAAAAGATTCTTATCCGTAATCCCAAGGCTGGCGCCGAGTATGAATCCTTGCGTTCCTTCTCCCATAAAGATGCTGATCGGTGTTTCCGCGCGGAGCTTCATTCGAAGATATACGATGACGGGAACGATAGCGGAATCTCGTACCGAATCCGGAATTTGGTTAATATAATCGGTGTCAAGCGAAATGCGGAAGAGATCGAACGTCCCGAGTGAATTCAAATTTGCTTCACTCCGCTGAATATCGGAGAGCCGGTACCAATGCCCGCTATCGATCAGGAGTTGCGCGCGGATCACATCGGCCGCCACGCGCGATTTTTCTTGTGACGTTGTATCGTAAATAATATGGATCGGCCCATAGCGAAACCGGTGCCCGGGCCGAAAGTAAATCAGCACGTTCACCGCGTGATAGCCCGCCGTATGCTGGACGACGATGGAATCCTCCCGGACGTTCGGATATCCATTCTCGATTAAAATTCCCATGAGCCGCTCGACTTCCTTCGCGGCCACGGGGCGGGACCAGCGCTCGCCGGTCTTGATTGTTACATGCTCCGTCAGTTCCGGCTGAAATTCATTCGGAAGCGATTCCAGGCCTCCGATCGCCACGCGCGATATGGTATAAGGCTGTCCTTCATAAATGTGGAACGTGACGGTGTCCCGGTACTGTGGCACCGTCGCCTCGGCGGTGCCTTCGTTATTTTGCAGAAGCCGCTGGTTCCGGAGATACTCATAATACGCATGAAGATCGCTGCTGTCGGTGGTGACGCGGTAGGTGCTCCGCGCATCGAGGAAGCCATGATCGCGATAATACTCATTTAGCTGTGCCGTGTCCTGCTGGAGCTTGGGGAGGTCGAGCGTTTGGTACGGAGAGCCAGCGAGATGAAACGAGACGTGATACAAAAAATTGCTGAATCCCGAAGCCGTCGTTGTGATCACGGTCCCCAATTCGTCGCTCGAAAGCTGGTGATTACCCTGAAATTTCACGGCGACGATCTGGCCGGCTTGAATTTCATCGCTGGGCTGCCCGGGCGGTCCGGTAAGCTGCGCGCGAGCCAGGCCCGCAAAGCTTATCGAGCCTGCAATGCTTATAAAAAACAGAAGAGCGTATCGGAACCGCGTTCGCATGGCCGGGCCCGATTGGTGCATCCTGGAGGTGAGGAAGTACAGTTCATTCAAAGCGTTCAATCGCTTCCATGGCCGCCGTGCCATTGCGAATTCCGCAAGGGATGTGGCCGCTTAAGATGCGAGCGGTCCGCATCAATACTCATTTAATTCATCATCGTAATAAAATTCGTCGTCCTCTGGCGAGTAATCGGGCCAGACTTCGCCGATGGATTCGAATTGTTCTTCTTCGTCTTCGAGTTCTTCCAGATTTCGAACGACGGCCGGTGGGGCGCCGATCCGTTCGCAGTAGTCGATGAGTTCGGCCTTATTTGCAGGCCACGGGGCATCTTCGAGATATTCCGCTAATTCTGAGGTCCAAAGCATGTGTTACGTCGTCGTATAAAAATTTGTGCCGTTGTTAACGTTGTTCGTTGCAGTCTGTCCGTATCCAGCCGGGAGCGCGTTTTACGCCGGGCCGCCAGCGCGTTCTTCGCCACGCCGGGGATGTCATTTAAATTTAGAGCCCTTTGGTTCCGCTCCGGAGCAGAATTTCACGATAATGAGCTAAGTTTCTTCCATTTCCTGCTGAGATTTATGAGATTTTTTCTGAGATTTATTTCGAGATTTTTGAGATTCCCATGAGATTTTTGAGATGATCATTGTACTACATTAAAGAGCGTCATCAAGGCATTTAGTCCAGAAGATCGCACTTTGAGCAGTGCTAAGGTTCGGTAATAACCCAAGGAATCCATCCCAAAAATCCCAAAAAAATCTCAAGAATCCCCGTCAGTCCCGCAGCCTCGGGTCCAGTGCGTCCCGTAATCCATCGCCGACGAGGTTGTATGCAACGACGGCGAGAAAAATCGCAAATCCGGGAAACACCGCGAGCCACCAAGCGTGAATATCATTTCGAGACTCGTTCAGCACACTGCCCCACGTAACGACCGTGGGCGGTACGCCGAACCCAAGAAAAGAGAGCGTCGCCTCGGTCAGGATTGCGCTTGCAATTCCGAAGGCCGCCGTTACTAATACGGGTGCCAGCGAATTCGGCAGAACATGCCGCAGAATAATGCGGGAATTTTTGAACCCAAGCGCCGAAGCCGCCGCGACAAATTCCATATTTCGAATCCTCAGAAATTCACCGCGTGTAAATCGCGCAACGCCGGGCCAGCTCGTCAGTCCGATCAGCACCATTATCAGCCAGATGGAACCCTGCTGTACCATTGCGACCACCGTGATAATGAGGAAGAGGGTTGGCAGCGTGAGCACGACTTCGATCAGGCGTGAAATAGCGCTATCCACCCACCCTCCATAAAATCCGGCGAACGCCCCCAGGATAACCCCTATCACGATGGCAAACGACATCGAAACGAAACCGATCGAGAGCGCGATACGCGAGCCATGGATCATCCCGGAAAGCACATCGCGGCCAATGCCGTCCGTCCCGAGCCAATGCGCGCCGGAGGGAGCGGCCATCGTGTTGGTGAGGTCCTCATCTGATTCCGAATATCGAATGGGGGGCCACACGGCGTCTTTTAGCTCGCCATCCGTGGCTAATTGCTTCCAATCCGCCATTACGAGATCGGAGGACCAATGGGTAATGCCAAGGTCCACGAGATATTGATTCAAGACGGGGAAATAGACCGTTTCCTTATAAATGGCGAAGATCGGTTTATCGTTGGCCAGCACGTCCGCGAGGATGGCAATGCCAAACAGGAAATAGACCGCATACACCGCATAGACGGCTATGCGGTTCTTCTTGAATTGATGCCGGACGAGTGTCCAAAAGCTTTGCGTGACCGTGCGGCGGGTATCTAAGCGTTTGGCCTCTTTGTCCGACTCTATCATGGATGGAATTTCCTCCGGAAGAGGACCGATTTGCGAAGTCTGCTGGCCGAGCAGATACTCGTCCTGGACCGGCGCGCCGGTCGTAAGGCCCACGGTCTCCGCCGAGGTCTTCTCGGATTCGAGTTGACCGGTATTTCGGTATTCGTTCGTTTGCTCGTCTGGCATGGGGTTCGCGAGAATTCCTGATTCGAAGTTACAATGATGAGATAAAAATTAAAAGTCTGGTAGAAAACGATGCCTTGTTTTTTACGTTTTAATTTAATAAAATGAATTTTATGGAGTTCCCGAAATTTCGAAAAATATCATCCTGATCCTTGCTGAATTGACTATTCTGATTTTTTGGAGTAGGCAATCCTCGGATCGACGACGGCGTAGAGTATATCGCTCAGCAAAATGCCGACGAGGGTCAGAACGGCGGTAATCGTAAACACGGCAAGGATCACCGGATAATCGCGCGCGGTCAGCGCCTGGAAGGTAAGCAGGCCGAGGCCCGGTATCGTGAAAATTTCTTCGATAACGATGGAGCCGCCGATCAGCCCCGGCAAAATAAACGCGGCAATCGTGACGATTGGAATCAGCGAATTCCGGAGCGCGTGCTTATAAATGACGATCTTCTCCGAAAGCCCTTTCGCCCGAGCGGTGCGGATATAATCCTGCCGAATGACTTCGAGCATCGAAGCGCGCATTTGCCTCGAAAGAAACGCGAACGAACCGTATGTGTAACAGACAATTGGCAGCACCACATGCCAGAGCAGGTCGCCGGTGTTCGCAAGCCACGTCGAATAAGGGTAATCGTTGCCGTGCAGTCCATTATTGGGAAACCACGACAGAAAATCACCGCCGCCGAAAAAGATGATCAGAAGGGTCGCAATCCAAAAAATTGGAAGCGAATAAAGGACGAACAGCGTGGTCGAGATGCCTTGATCGAGTTTGTTGTTCTCGCGCGATTTCGTCGCCGAATAAATTCCGATTGGAATAGCGATAATAAACGCGAGAAAGGTCGAAACGATCGAAAGGAACGCGGTGATCGGCAGCCGTTCGAGTATCTTATTCATCACGGGCCGCTGGTCCTGGAACGACACGCCAAAATTGCCGTGGAGCAAATCCAGTATCCAAAGCTGATACTGGTTGTTCCCGCCGTTCCAATGGAAGGTTAGCCGCTGGGAAAGCGGCTGTAGCTCACCGTCGGAATTCTTCGCATCGCTGAAGATCGTCCAATACCACACGGGCTTATCCAAATGCCATTGGGCACGGATTTGCTCGATGATCTGCTCGTTGAGCTGCTGGTTGCCGCGTTGCCCGCCTTCCGAGCCTAAGCCCGCCTTGAGCTCCGCCGGATCGCCCGGCGCCATGTGGATGATGCCGAAGGAGATCACCGTAATGAGAAACAGCGTCGGTAAAAACAGCAGGATGCGGCGAACGATGTACTGAAACAACGGCGGTAATTACGAATTACGAATGACGAATTGCGAATTTGGTGTTGTGAGAACACCGCTTCGGGGTTCAGGTTCCGTTGTATCCCCAGGACAAGCAATTTATGGAATGCGGGAATCCAGGTTCAGACGTAATCAGGACTCAAGACTCATTACTCGTTCGATTGCCGCGATGAGATCCTCGGTCCGAAACGGTTTCGTGACAAACTCGGCGAAGCCTTTCGCGAGTGCTTCCGAGCGGTCGGCATGAGAGGTGAATCCCGAGAGCGCGATGGCGCGAGTTGTTTTCGGAAGCCCGGCGAGGAGATCATACCCCGTCCCATCCGGCAAACGAATGTCGCTGATGAGAAGATCGTAGCTATTCGTGCTGAGACAAGCCTTCGCTTTGGCAACGCTTTCAGCGATATCGGTCGTGTAGCCGCGCAATTCGAGCAACACCTTCGCCGCGCGAGCGGCGTTCGCGTTATCTTCGACAAACAGGATCTTAACCATGATTTACAGGATGGAAAGGATTTACAAAATGGTTATAGTGTTACGATTACGGATGCGTATAGATTCCATCCTGGAAATCCTTTCCATCTTGTAAATCCTGGTCATTGTTTCACGATCACATGAGAACTTGCAGCGCTGCCGCAAATAATTCGGGCAATATACACGCCGGACGAAATCGAATGTACACCGAGCGTTGCCGTCACTCTCGCCGCAATGCTTGCGCGCGCCACCGCCCGCCCGAGCGCATCGTAGATGGTAACCGCCGCCACATCTACGCCCGGATTGCGAACGAATAATTCATTCCCAACCGGATTGGGATAAATCTCGATCTGCGTGGAGGGTGGCGTCCCCGCCACCCTAACACTGCTCGGCGACGTCCCCAGCGTCTTCACGCTCCAATGGTTGTCCTCGTTATAGGTCACGCAGAGCGAAAGCGTTTGCCCTCCCGCGCGAATCGCAAGATTGGGAAGCGTTACCCAACTGGTTTGGAGCGTTGTGCTAGCCGGTTGAAAGAGCGACGTGCCGAGCGCGAGCGGCATGGCTGCGGTGGAACCTGAATTATGGATGCTGAAATCCACCGCATCGCCGCGATTGAGCAGCGAGGTGAGCATCCAGCCCGGCGGAGGCTGATACGTCACGCAACTCACAATGGAAGAATCCCACGCGTAGGTCGCGGAAATGTCCGTAAGATATGGCCACAGTGAATCGAGATTGACCGCGGAATTAATATCTATCGCCAGCGGGAGCGTATCGATTGTTCCATAATACGCACTCGCAGCTTCACGGTGCAGGCGCTCCGGCTCGGCAAGAAACGGCGAGGCCAGCCGCCCGATCACCATGATCGCCGTATCCCGCGCGCCCGAACCAAGATCGTAGCGAAGATGAAGATATGCCGTATCCGGTCCCTGCGTGCTTTGGTAGCTAAGCGGGATGCTATCCAGCGCCGCCAGCGGGCGCGGCAGAGTATTTGTGCCGGGGATGAGGAAGGCGCGCGAACCATCGAGCCATGCGGAATCGAGCGTAACTTGCCCGCATGTTTTTTCCAGATGAATGAATGTATCCACCGCTTGGCAGCCGCTCTGAACCATGACGGCCGTCTGTTCGGATAGGGAAGAATAACAGTTTGGAAAAGACACAATGATGCTGTCAATTCCCCACGTCTCATCCTCGCGGATATCATCCCCACCTGACCAAGTATTATCAGAAATAAAGTTAAGAGACATGGTATCGCTTTGGTCCGGCACTACAAAGGTAAAATGATAAATTGCGTCACCGAAAGACGATATTCCGAGCGCATCATTTAGCTCGCTTCCTGTTTTCATAGGATTATTGATGATATTCGCTGGGTCGTAGCGTTGCGGATAGGTTTGGCCTGGCGAAGTATACATATTCGCGAAGGTGCTATTAATTAGAGTGTCACCTTCATCAAAACGGAATCCCCAAATATCCGGGCCGCTCATCGGATCATTTCCATCCCACGAACCAATTGCATAATAATCGAAGCTGATAGTCACCGAATCATGCTTCGGAAGATTTGAAAGATGGAGAGTCACAATTTGGTGTCCGAAGCGTCCGAGGAAATTACTATTGGATCCGGAAGAATAGGTGGTTGCAATGGGAGCGCCATCCGGCGGCACGGTTACATTCGTGCTCCAGGCAATCGGAACTCCCGAAGCATCTGTTCGGCCATTAATGCCGCTATTGAAATTACTTTGGTAGATAATGGTCTGAGCGAAGGAAATTCGACTCGAAAGGAGTAGTAAAATAGAGAGAGCGCCGAAAATTTTCGGCAAAGCCTTGAACGTGAAGATGGTTTGCATTTGAATGACCCTTACGCTCTATACCACAAAACTCATGAATCGCGATAATCACACATCGGAACAAATTCCTCTCTCGAAATAATGCCGTCTATTTTTTAGCTCGAATTTCCAACGGCACTAACAACTGCAAGGAGTTTTTTAGCACGTTCGGAAATATCGAACTTAGCTGCTTGCTTGCTCGCGGCTTGACGCTCTGCCTCGGAAGATTCCAAAGCGGTATGGATAGCATCCGCAATGACTTTGGTATCCGATCGGTTTACAACGCATCCCGTTTCCCCGACGATTTCCATCATCGAGGCGACCCGTGAGATAACCGGAATACATCCGCAACTCATGGCCTCCGCAACGGCAAGCCCGAATGCCTCCTTTACGGATAGCTGACAATAGACAGAGGCATTCCAAAACTCTTCCGGATCCATGGGATGCCGGCCCGGAAGCACCGACACATTGGGCATTCCGGCAGCTTCCAGCCGCGCTTTGTCGGGCATCGCATCTCGCAAACCGATGATGCGGAACTCAACGTCCGGCAGTTCTTTCGCAACGCGAATGAAGAGATCAAGTCCTTTGATGGAATACTCGCTTATCGTATTGGCATGGGAGATGGTGATGGCAATGCGCTTCCTCGGTCTCGGATCGAAGTGGTAGGTTTTCGTATCCACGGCATTATAAATCATCGTGCTCGGCGAATGATTGGGAACTGCCTCATCCAACAAATTTTGCAAATCTAGACTGACAGGGAAGATATGGTGCGCCAATCGGAAAGTGTTCCGTACCGCGAACCATCGAAGCGGCCGGCACCGCGCCCCAATTCCTAATTCTGGAAGATAGAGCACATCGAACCCGCCGGCAACGACAAATACTCTTTTTCCAAGCATCCGGGCAATCAAGCTGGGAACGAAAGAATAGTAATCGGCGAACCAAAAGAAAAGAGCGTCCCGCCGCAGCATCGAACCAATTATTTTTAGCTGAAGTACGAGTAGCCATAATGCTCCGGCCTGACCCTTGCGAGGACCGGAGTCAAGAGCGTCTACATCATGTGCCGTGCGAAGGATCGTCACATCGTTCTTGACGAAGGTAGAGATGAGAGGTCCAACTAATGTTATTTTCATGCGAGTGAAATACGAAAAACGCGGCTGGGTTCGTTTGAGTTTGTTACCCGTACGACGAAAAGATTTATTTCACCAGCGTAAAAAACTCCTCTTTTTCGTAGGTGTGGATGAGGATGGCGCCGGCGCGAATGAGATCGACTAAGATTTTCGAGGCGCGGCGCCGGCTGATATTTACGAGATGGGCGAACTCCTCGACCGTGATTTTGCCGTTTTTTTCGAGATATTCGAACAGCATCTTTTCGTTGTAGCCGATCGAAATCTTAAGCGGCTTGCTTGCCGGATTTTGGCCGCGCATCACGCTCATCATCTCCCGGCTCGCCTGGACGGATTTATCTTCGAAGCGGACAAAGCCAACTCTCGATTGCTTTGCGCTGCGCTTGCCGGAGCTATCGTATTCCACGAGCATGTGCGGTTTCGCAAGGCTTTGTGGAACGCGCACGAGCACGATGTCCAGCCCGCGCCCGGCATGGACGTTCTCGGTAATAATATCGACCGGCGGCTCGATCATCCAGCGCGCCGCGTGCTCGATCAGTTCGAGTTCCGATTTTTCGCTTCGTACCCCGACAACCGTGCCGTCATCATCGACGCCAAAGAGCAGATACCCGCCACGCGTATTGGCGAAAGCGATAATTTCGCGCGCGATCTTTTCGGGCGACGAGAATTGCCGCTTGAATTCGACATCCGCGCCTTCGCCAGAGTCAATCAAGTCGTATAGCTCATGCCGTCGAATCGGAAAGGATATGGGCCGCAAGAGAATTAAGAGTTAAGAAAGCTCTGATTTTTATTATTAACGTCATTGCGAGGAGCATTCGGCGACCGGAGGGAGCCGAATGTGACGAAGCAATCTTCCCGCTGGAGTCGGAGATTGCTTCGTCGAATTTTTCTCCCTTCGGTCGAAAAATCCTCCTCGCAATGACGTCGTAAAAGACTAATGTACTGGATTCTTTACCGGTTGAAGTGTACACGCGTACAGCGCGTGCCTCGTAAGCAAATAAATTGCGCCATTGCGAACGCCAATATCTTCGGCGGGGGAATCGTCGCCCGCATTGTGTTCGATATGCCACGCTCCAATTTCGATAAGTCCGGTTCCCAAAAACAATTGCACGGATGGCTCATCGCTCGAAAGAACAAAAATCGTATCGTTCGAAGCGCAGATGGCTTTTGCCGGATACGAAAGTTCATGCCGCGCGAGTAGGTTGCCTAAATTATCGAATTCCACGAGAGACGTGCCGCCATTATCGAGCACGATGAGATGTTCCTCACCCGCGATGGCAAGATCGACCGGATTACTCAACACGGCATCAGGCCGCGCAGCCTCGGAATATCCACCAATGACGCGTTCGACGGAATAATCGGAGCGGGCCTTCAGCACGCGCTTATTCTCGCCATCGGCCACATAGATATTTCCCGCTTCATCCAGGGCGACGGCCGCAGGGTAACCAAATCGTGTCGCCGGATCGGTATTGTCGCGCGTGTAAAGCGTCGAGATATACGTGAGGTCCTTCGTATATTGCTCGATGCGGTGATTGAAGCGGTCTGAGATAAAAACCGAATTCGTGAGATGAGCGTCGATGTCGGAGGGGCCGTTGAATTGATAGTGGTCCGCGCCAAAGCCGCTCACTTCGCGAAGGCTGTCGCCAATTGGGGAAAGCTTGATGATGGAATTCGAAGAGGATTCCACAACATAGGCATTAAGAAATTGATCGATGCTCATCGCGGAAGCATCGTGAAATTCTCGCAGCGGTTTCACCAGAACGAGTTCGCCGGTAACCGGCGCGGCTTCGCTCGTGGCGCGCGGCCCGGCGGCACATCCGGCAAGCGCCAGCAGGACAATGCAAAGCACTGGCTTCATAAATCAGAAATGAAGAGTGTAACTTATTTCAACTCGCCGCTCGATCGGATCGTAATAGGATTCGATGGGACTCGTGCCGGGCGTGCTCACATCGAAATCGTACAGATTTGCGGACACATAAGCATCGAGCACATTCGCAATGTAGGCAAGTCCGAGGTAGATCCACCATTTATCGCGATCGTTCCGATAAAATTCCCGCGAGCTTTCCCAGGCAAGCGCGTAAAACGTATCGACGGCCGTGTGGCGCGCAAAGCGATTGTTGACGGAATCCATTGCCGCGAAATAACGTGAGTTCTGCAAGAGCGCGCCATACAAAAATCCACCGGCAAGCGCATAAATAATAGGAACTTTCCAGGCTTGATGGAGATAGACTTGCCCCGCGCCGGGAACTACCGCGCTCAGGAGCACCGCTTCGAGTGGAGATTTCGTCATGTGGAATTCACTATCCACCGGTGCCCGAACCGTATCTGGATGTCCACTCGACGAGGATTGGGCGCACGCTTGCCGCGCGCCCGCGAGCAGCACTACCATCAGAATTATACGAGCGAAGCGATGCATTCGATTTCCACCCGCGCTCCTTTCGGAAGCGCAGCCACTTGCACCGTGCTTCGCGCCGGACGCGAAGTTCCCAAACCTATTTCGTAAACTCGGTTTACCTCCGCGAAATCCGCCAAATTGGTGAGAAAGATCGTCGTCTTGACGACGTTCGCGAAGGTCGCCCCGAACGTCGCAAGTACGGCGCTGAGGTTTTTCATCACCTGCTTCGTCTCCTCCTCGATGGTCCTCTGAATCATCTCGCCGGATTTCGGGTCGAGCGCGATCTGGCCGGAGCAAAAAAGAAAATCGTGACTGCGCACGGCCTGCGAATAGGGGCCGATCGGCTGCGGAGCGTCAGGGGATAATACTATTTCTAAGAGTGATTCCATATTTTCGTTAATGTCATTGCGAGGAGAATCGAACGACCGAAGGGAGTTCGATTCGACGAAGCAATCCGTTGATTACACGCAGGAGATTGCTTCGTCGCATTCGGCTCCCTTCGGTCGCCGAACGCTCCTCGCAATGACGTAGGATTAGGTCTGTTCAATGCTTCCAAGCAATTCCTGCAAGCGTTCGAATTCTTCCTGAGAATAAAATTGGATCGCGATTTCACCGGTATCGTCAGCTTTCATGCGCACTTTTACTTGCGTTCCCAGCACATGCTGGAACCCGGATTCTATCGCGCGAATGTCAGGGGATGTTTCAACTTCACTGGATTCCGCGCCATTCTTCGGCGCAGCCTTCAAGATGGAGCGAACTTTCGCGGCGCCATTTCGGGCTAATTCTTCCAGCTTTCGCACTGGGTAATGCTTGCGAATCGCCTCGTCCCAAAGTGCATTCTGCCGCGCCGCGTCCGAAATTCCAAGGATGGCTTTGGCATGTCCGACGCCCAACTGGCCGGCGCGGAGCGAGTCTTTGATGTGCTCCGGCAATTTTAGAAGGCGAATTGCATTCGCGACGGTCGTGCGATCTTTTGAAATTCGTGCGGCAACGTCCTCTTGCGTCAGACCGCAATCCACGATAAGTCTGTCGTAGGCTTCCGCTTCTTCGATCGGGTTTAGCTCGACGCGCTGGACATTCTCGACAATGGCGAGCTCGAGCATTTTGCGGTCGCCTTCAACTTCGATGATATAGGCCGGAATATACGTCAGTCCTGCTTCGATGGCAGCACGGACGCGCCGCTCGCCGCTGATAAGCTCGAACTTTTCTCCAGCAGCTTTCCGTACCGTGATCGGTTGGATAATTCCGTGCTCGCGGATCGACTCGGTGAGTTCGGTAAGGTTTCCCCGAATGAATTCCTTTCGCGGTTGGAGTGGATTCGGCGCGACGCGCGCAATCTCGATAGCTGCGATGTGTGGTTCATGTCGAACACGAATAGCTTCCGGCGATTCGTCCAGCTCGATTCCGGAATATGGCTCATCCGCTCGCGCGCCCGGAATGAGCGCGCTAAGACCTTTGCCTAATACCGAACGTGTCTTTGACATGTGTTGGTTAAACCGCGTGGGTAGTACAATAAGCTCCGCTCTTTGTAGCCGTGACTTTCAAGTCACGGTGAAAAAATTATGGATATTGCGCTTCGCTACCGTGACCTGAAGGTCACGGCTACAAGGTCACGGCTTCGCTTGACGTATTCGTGAAACCCCATCCTTCGCAAGTAATTTCGGATTACGCTTAATCACTTCGGCCGCCAGATCGAGATAGTTTTTCGTCCCGCTCGATGCCGCATCATAGAGCACCACCGGCTGCCCGAAACTTGGTGCTTCCGAAAGCCGGACATTTCTCGCGATGATGGTGGAAAATACCTTCTCGCCAAAATATTTGCGAACTTCCTCGGCAACCTGATTCGAAAGGCGCAAACGGCTGTCGTACATCGTAAGCAGCACGCCCTCGATCGTGAGCTTCTGGTTCAAATGCCGCTGCACGATATTGATCGTATTCAAAAGTTGCCCCAGCCCTTCGAGCGCATAATATTCGCACTGGACTGGAATGAGCACGCTATCGGAGGCCGTGAGCGCATTCAGCGTAAGCAGGCTGAGCGACGGCGGGCAGTCGATGAGGATGATGTCATACGTGTCGCGTATAGGCGCGAGGGCTTTCGTCATGATTCGCTCGCGCTCTGGGAATTCGATCAATTCGACTTCCGCGCCAACGAGATTAATATGCGATGGCAGGAGATCGAGGTTCGGAACCGCGGTGGAAATAATCGCTTCCTTCGCATTCACACTATTGACCAGCACTTCATAGATCGTCGTCCTCAACGTTTTCGAATCGACGCCGAGGCCGCTCGTCGCGTTGGCTTGCGCGTCAATATCGACGAGCAGCGTTTTATATTCCCCAACGGCGAGCGACGCAGCGAGATTGACGGCCGTTGTCGTTTTCCCGACGCCGCCTTTCTGATTCGCGATCGTAATGATTTTTCCCATGCGGCGGGACATAACGCAAGGGAGGGGTTAGCTGTTCAGATTTGGACTATTTATGCTAAATTCAATCCACGAACACGTTCGAAATCTCGCCTATTGAGTGTGATAAGTGAGTGCCCATGATAGATACATGTTGCAGCGATCCAGGAATCGTGAAGGCCAATCATTTCATTCCTCGCTACGAGGTCAGCCCATATCGTAGCATGAACCTTTGCAATTTCGGTATCGATGGGTAAGACGCGAAAATTGCTAAGAACCGTGTCGAGAAATTTTCTTCTGTCAGTCCGCTGCTTCTCATTCGATGCGCGTTCAAAACCATGAAACAATTCGCTCACGGTGATCGCCGAAATGAAATATTCCGCGAGCGGATCTCTGCGCACAAGATCGGCGAGATGCGAACGCTGACGTTCCGCGTTGATGAGAACGTCCTTGTCACTTACGAAGCCCATGGGTCTGGCGGAAGCGGTGCGTTGCCCAGGCGGCGAATCTCGCGTAGGTCCTTTGCGAAGGCTTCGGTTTCTTCCTTAGAGAGATGTGCGAGCGAATCTATCACACCCAGCAAATCCTTCCCCCGCACCCCGCGCGGACTGGCCGTGCCATTCATGGATGCCGTGGCAGGTTCCTCCGCCGTAACGGAAATACGAATGCGTTGATGTGCAAACATCGCCTTGAGTTTTTCGAGAAAGGAAGGCTCTAATTCATCGGCATTCAACCGGAAGGTGGTGCTCATGTTTTCCAAAAAAGCTTATTGTGCTAAACTTAGTTCCTTTCGGGCGACCAGTTCCCCCTGCGTCTCCAGACTCGTCTCTTCCGCATACGCCTCCATCGGCGGGCAGGTGCAGATAAGCTGGCGGTCACCGTAAGCATTGTTGACGCGGCCAACGTTCGGCCAGAATTTATTCGCGCGAAGTCCGCGAACAGGATAGGCCGCCTTCTCGCGCGAATAGGGATGCTGCCAGTTATCGGCGATAACAGATTCGGCGGTGTGCGGTGCGTTTTTCAGGACGTTATCTTTCGCGTCCATTTCGCCGGTGGCTACCTCTTCGATTTCGGCGCGGATAGCGATCATCGCATCGCAGAATCGGTCGAGTTCTTCGAGCGGTTCGCTTTCGGTCGGTTCCACCATCAGGGTTCCCGCGACTGGGAACGAAAGTGTCGGCGCATGGAAGCCATAGTCCATCAGGCGCTTCGCAATATCCTCGACATCGACTCCGAGCGGTTTGAAGCCGCGCATATCGAGGATCATTTCGTGCGCCACGCGGCCATGAATGCCTTCATATAAAGTCGGAAAATGTTTTTCAAGGCGCGTCTTGATATAATTTGCGCTCAGAATTGCAACTTCCGAAGCGCGCGTGAGTCCCTCCGCGCCCATCATGGCAATGTATGCGTAAGAAATGAGCAGAATGCTCGCGCTGCCCCACGGCGCGGCGCTGATCGCGCCGATAGCGTGGTCGCCGCCCGTGCGAATAACGACATGTCCTGGAAGAAACGGCGCGAGATGTTCCGCGACACCGATCGGTCCCATGCCCGGTCCTCCGCCGCCATGCGGAATGCAAAATGTTTTGTGGAGATTGAGATGGCACACATCCGCGCCAATTGTAGCGGGGTTTGTGAGTCCAACCTGCGCATTCATATTCGCGCCATCCATATAAACTTGCCCGCCATTTTCGTGGATGATCCTGCAAATATCTTTGATGCTCCCTTCGAAGACTCCGTGCGTGGAAGGATAAGTTACCATGAGCGCGGCAAGCTTTTCTTTATTTGCTTCAGCTTTTGCGCGGAGATCGTCCATATCAATATTGCCATGCTTGTCCGTCTTTATGACATCGACGCGCATTCCGGCCATGATCGCGCTCGCCGGATTCGTTCCATGCGCGGAAGCGGGGATGAGCACGAGATCGCGATGCGATTGGCCCTTGGACTTGAGATACTCGCGAATCACGAGTAATCCAGCATATTCCCCTTGCGCGCCGGCATTGGGCTGAAGCGATACGGCGTGAAATCCGGTGATTTGCTTTAGCATCGTTTCCAGTTCGCCAAACATTTCGAGGTAACCTTCGGCCTGATCGAGCGGGGCGAAGGGATGCAGGCGACCAAACTCCGGCATTGTGATCGGAATCATTTCGCTCGTCGCGTTCAGTTTCATCGTGCAGCTTCCAAGCGGAATCATTCCGTGAGCAAGCGAGAAATCTTTATTTTCGAGCTGCTTCAAATAGCGAAGCATTTCCGTCTCTGAGTGATGCTTGTTGAACGTCGGGTGGGTGAGATAACCCGAACTACGCGCGAAGGACGTTGGATAGGTTCCATTGGTCTGATCAGCCCCATTCTTGTGAATGGCTTTACCATTACTATTAGATCGCGCTGCCTGAAAGACGCCAAGAATTGTGTGAACATCTTCCACCGTCGTGGTTTCATCGAACGAAATGCCAATTGCACGCTCATCGAAATAACGGAAGTTCATTCCCGCGTTTAGCGATTCGCGTCGAATCGCTTCGATCTGCGCCACGCTTTCGATTCCAATTTTTAGAGTATCAAAAAATCGTTCGTTGGAAATGTGGAACCCAATATCTTTCAGTCCTTCCGCGAGCAGTGCGGTGAGCGCGTGAAGGCGCTCAGCAATTCTACGCAATCCTTTCGGACCGTGATAGACCGCATACATCGCCGAGATATTCGCGAGGAGCGCCTGCGCGGTGCAGATGTTGCTCGTCGCTTTGTCGCGCCGGATATGCTGCTCGCGCGTTTGCAGCGCCATGCGATAGGCCGGGTTGCCATGCGAGTCGATCGTGAGCCCAATGATGCGGCCCGGCATCGAGCGTTTGAATTCATCGCGCGTCGCGAAGAAGGCGGCGTGGGGACCGCCGTATCCTAAAGGAACCCCGAATCGCTGCGAAGACCCAACCGCAACGTCCGCGCCGAACTCTCCGGGCGGAGTAAGAAGCAGTAAACTCATAAGATCGCATGCGACTGCCACGAGCGCGCCATTCGAATGCGCCGCTTCGCAGAATGCGTGGTAATCATAGATCTCGCCATCGCCGGCGGGATATTGTACGACGGCGCCAAATATATCGGGATTCCATTCGAGCGTTCGGTGATCGCCGACAAGAACGGTGACGCCGATGGCCCCGGCACGCGTGCGCAATACATCGAGCGTTTGCGGAAAAATATTTTCGGAAACGAAAAGTGTATTGGCGGAATGGTTCTTGTGGATGGCGAGCATCAGGTGCATCGCTTCAGCGGCGGCGGTGCCCTCGTCGAGCAGCGAGGCATTCGCGATTGCGAGGCCCGTCAAATCGACGATCATCGTCTGAAAATTGAGCAGCGATTCCAGCCGCCCTTGCGAAATCTCGGCTTGATAGGGCGTGTACTGCGTGTACCACCCCGGATTTTCGAGTACGTTCCGAAGGATCACAGGCGGCGTGACCGTATCATAATAGCCCATGCCGATATAGGATTTCATAACTTTGTTCTTCTTCGCAAGCTCCGTGGCGCGCGCGAGAAATTCCGATTCAGTCATCGCCGGCTCCATTTTCATGGGTTGCTTGAGCCGAATGGACTGCGGCACGGTTTGATCGACCAACTCCGCGAGCGAACTCGCGCCGGTCACGCGAAGCATCTGGTCGAGGTCCTGCTCGTTCGGACCAATATGGCGGTCCTGAAATTGTTCGGAAGATGTGAGAATGGAATTCATTGGATGAAAATCTTTCAAGTAAATAGCTAATGTATGAACATGGGGGGAAACCGGCGGCTTCTACGTAATATCGGGTGGAAAAGTTTTGGAGGGCAAAGAGTCGGCTTACTTTAGAATGATTATTATAGGAATGTCATCCTGAGCGGAGTTTTTCCAACCGGAGGGAGGAAAAACGGAGTCGAAGGATCGCGTGGAATGCCAAGAGATTCTTCGTTACGCAAATCTCCGCTTCGCTACGATTTGCTCCACTCAGAATAACACGCTGAAAACGGAGCCGGTAGTCACTCGTTATCTATTGCTCGGTATAAATAAAAAGCGCTTCGGCGCTCGTGAGTGGTGAGAGTTGGTCCTCCCTAATGTTGTGAAACACCACGAGACTTCCGAAGCGCCCCTCTCGTTCAATATGTCCTATGGTCAGTAGGACAACTTAGGTTAGCTTCGGACCGGGGGACATCGGGCTTGTGACCGCAACGCCCTCGATCTTGCTAAAAATCAATTTTCAATATCGCTCTCGAAACGGATCTAATCCCGTTCTATGAAAGAACGTTCATTCGAGTAACAACCTTCAAATTCGAGTTGGTTTCGATTACTCCCAATTTACACAATAAAAAACCGAAAAGCAAGAGGTCCGCGAATCTTTTTTAAAAAATAATGGACGCCAAATTCATAATTCACTCCGGGAAAGACCCTTCCATCCGAGGACTCTCGCTCTCTGGACTTGCAAATATACAACAAAAATTCGCCGGCGCATAAAAAATGCCCCGGCGACTTGTTTGGGGAAAAAAATAAGTCCCATTCGACCGATCAGTCGGATGGTTCGCTGCGTTATCCTTCTATGCTCTCCGCTGGCCGCTCCGCTCCGGCGGCGGCGGGTTCTTCCAGGGCCTGGGGCGCTTCGGTAGGGGCTTCGGAAACAGGAGTAGCTTCCGGTGCCGGCGCTACTTCGACCGGCGCTGTTTCTATCGCAGCCTGTGGAGCTTCGACGGGCGTTGCAGCTTCCTGAGCCGCGGCTTCCGCTGCAGCAACTTCCGCCGCCGCAACCTCGGCCGCCTTTTTCGCAGCGGCTTTGCGTTTCACTTCCTCGCGTTCGCGGGCGGCGGCGAGCTTGGTATCTACGATGGCGGCGAACTTCTCGTCACGCTTTGTTTTCCAAGTGGTAAAAATTTCCGAGGCGCGCGTCGGTTCGATCTTCTTCTTTTCGAGATGCCACTTGAGGAGAATTCCCTCGCCGGAAAGAAGCGAGCGAACCGTATCCGACGGCTGGGCGCCGACGCCAAGCCAATAAAGCGCCCGGTCTTCCTTGATCTGAACTTTCTGCCCCGGCTCGTTCGACGGCCGGTATTGCCCAAGCGATTCCAGGTAACGGCCATCGCGCCGGGAGCGGCTATCGGTGGCGACAATTTTATAAATCGGGACTTTCTTGCGTCCCTGACGTGCTAATCTCAGTTTTACCATGGTTCTTACAGTTGTTTCAGGTGTGGCGCGAAGTGGTACTTCGCGTTTTTTGGAGGATGTCCGCCAGCCCATTACCATGAACGGCCTTCGCGGAGTCTCCAGCTTCATTATGTACGGTTCCGACGATTTCTCATCCGAAGCGCGGCGTGGAAACAAAAGAAGGGCAGAAACGCTCCCGGATTCTTTTCTTCACGATCTTTTTTCTTTCACGAAGATGAGGGCAAAATTGATGCGGATGGCATCGCCGGTTTCTATGGCGCCTTTTAGTAACGTGGGCGGCGTAACGCCAAAATAGGTCATGTTGATCGTTGTGGTACCACTGACCGAAATCGATCCGTCCCAATTCAATCGGGCTTTGCAAAGCAACGTTACCGGTTTGGTTTCCCCCGCGACCGCCAAATACCCCTGAGCCACAATGGAATATTCACCGGTGTCGTCCGAAGCAGTGGGTGGATCGGCTTTTGCCTCGGCGGCAATAGATTCGGGAGGCGTAATGGAGGCCGCGGTAAGCGTGAAAATAATCTGATGGAACCGGTCCGCATCGAGGGCACGGTAGGCATTCTCATCCAGTTCGGAACTATAGCTTTTAAGCGATTGGACGGGAACCGTGACCGTGAGCGAGGGAAGCGCCTTCAGTTGCACGATCGAAACGGTATCCAAACCGGTATCGCCGGAAGCGATCTCGGCGCTCGAGGTATCCCGGCTCACCGCGATTTCATGGCTCCACGCAGTATCGAATTCCGCATCGCCGGTGAAGTCATGGCTCGTCATCGACCAGTTCTGGAGCGTGGACGTACCCAGGACGGTAAGTTCCGCCGATTTTTTGCCGATCGTATAGTGGACGGCCTGCGCCCGCACCGCCGACACACCGGCAAACGCCAGTGAGATGAACAGGAGGATGGCCATCCAATTTCGTTTTCGCAAGGGGATAATCACGGTCTTATTCCTATCTATTGCGGAATTTCAACAAACACCTTTCGAGACTAACTCCCTGCTCAACTATCCCACGACGCCAACGAATTCCCATGCGCGAATCCGTGGAGGAAGAAAGCGCGTGCGGAATTATCCTGGAAAAGATTTGGTCTTATTAACAATTAATTCATTAGCCATTTGGGCCCACGCTTCACGGCATGGGCTTTTCCGTGAATCAGCGCGAGCGATTCAAATGTCTTTATCGTGAGAACGTTCAACCGATTGCATTCCTTTCGCCTGGCGCAAGCAGCAATGCTTCTCGGAGCAGCAATGCTTCTCGGAGCAGCAATGCTGCTCGCTCTCTGTAGTGCCGTCATTTTTCCAAGCGTCTCTCGCGCGCAGGTAACGACGTGGAATCCATTCGTCGGCGCGGCGGTAGATGGCTCCAATGGGCTTGTGGTGATCTATAAAGGCCCGCCGGGTAACCACGAATTACTTAGTTACATCGACAGGTCTTTTCTGACCGTCAAAGTCAACAACCTGGTTTATAGCAATAACGATAATGTTCCGGTCGGTTCCGGAATTGACGTTATGCTGGCTGGTGGCGTCCCTAAGAAAATCCGCGATACGGTTCAGACGATCTGGAAAGAGAATGGGTTCGACATTGTCCAGAATGTGTATCCGGTTCAATTTACTAATAGCGGCGTCATCGTTATCAGCATCAAAATCGTCAATCACTCCGGTCTCGTTCTGAATTCCCAGGCGCAGTTCCTTCTCGACAACATGAACAGCAATAATGGACCGCCTGCCGATGGCAATGATAATCCGTATCTCATTCATCGCTACGGCGCGATTCGGAATTGGCAGGACTGCCCGCCGAATCCGATTCCGAGTTTTTATCTGGCATTCGAATATCCGCCGACGGACCCAAAACTGGGAACGGTGGGGATTGGCTACGACAACGATACCTTCCCGCCGCGTCCGCTTGGGCTTATTCCACTAACAACGCTTCAGTTTGGATATTGGGGAGATCAAATCTATTACCCCTGGGGAATAGCGCCGCATGGAAACACGTTTACGGACGCGGCGACTTTGCTCATCGCTCCGCAAATGCAGGCGGGTGGAAACGACTCGCCCGACAGCGTGACCGAAATTTTTCGAACCGCCTATGGCACGCCCGAATGGTGCTACGATCGCGATTCGAATATGTTCGGATTCGCGCTCTATCCCCATCATATCTACTGGGATGGGTACAGTTATACACCTAACCCGTTCCAAGTCGAGGCGTATCTTTATAATCTCCGCCCCTCGGCAACCAACGCCACGACCATCCGGCAAACCGTCGGTAATCCAATCGTTATTACAAGCCCGGCACACGGCGGTTTACCCGGTTCGCAACTGCAAAATGTTGGCTCGATACAAGGCGATGGATTTCACGAAGTCGATTGGACCGATTCCGCGACGATTCTTCAAACGGGTTGCCCTGCGTCGTTTCCGGTGGATATTCATTTCGATGTCATTGCCGGTGGCAACGATACGCTTTTGTTCCCTCCCTGGGATTGCGATCTTACCGTCGATTGCCCCAATCCCGATACGCTTCCACCGACCTTCCAAAATTCGTTTGCCGGCTGCGATTCGCTCATGCACGACACCATCACCGTGCAGGATAACCAGCCGTTCGATCTTGGAATAGATACTATCACGTATTCCTCGCCCGACCTCGATTCAGCGCAGTATCTCGTCACGTTCAAACCACTGCCGCCATTCAAATGTACGAATAATCCGGTTAAGATTTATGTCCAGCAAGTGGATACATTCCAGAGCGGCCATGTGATTTTTACCTTTACCGACTGCGCGAATAATGTGAGCCACGATACCATCTGTTTCACGGCGCATCCTCCGCTGCCCGATCGGACCGCGCCGGTATTTTTCGATTCCACGCCCGCCGATTGCCACGCGCAATGCACCGATTGGAATGTTACGGATACGCAAAAAAGCGCCACGAGCATTGACCGTGGCGTCGATTCCATCGTCGTCGTTTCCGATACGAACATGACGCTTTCGGGTGGTGGAAAGTATCCGCCCGGGACCCCGGAGGTAACCATCCGCGTTTGCGTGACCGATTCGATGCACGATGGAACAATCGTGCTTCGCGCGACCGACACCGCCCGCAATTTCTCCTTCGACACCATTCACTATTGCACTACCCCGGACACGCTTCCGCCGATTATTATCGATACGGGCTTCGATCCGGCGGATAGCTCGTATCATGTCCATATCTCCGAGACGCGGCCATGGGACCGTGGTATCGATTCCGTCTGGATCGAGCAGGCAAGTAACGTGACCACCGTTCCGGTGTTGCCGGTCTCGCTTACATGCCTGCCTACGTTTGATGTGCGCGTGATCGTTCTCGATACGGCGCAATGCGCAAGCGCCCAAATTTTCTCTAAAGACTGCTTTGGCAACATTTCCGGACCCTATCCGATCTCCTTCCCGAAGGGTGCTATTCCCGTTATCGTTGCCTCGAAGACGCTTCTTTGCAGCACCGCCGATTCGGCGGTACTCGATGCGGGTGTGGGATATAGCGGCTATCTCTGGTCGAATGGAGATACGACTCAGCGAATCACGGTTGGACAGGGCTCGTATTACGTCACTGTGCAGGAAGGGGAGGGATGTCCGGCTACCTCCAAACCGGATACAATTACCTTATCGCCGGCGACTCCGAATATCGTTCCTGCCGGTCCGATCACGCTCTGCGCGCCGGACTCCGCGCAACTCGATGCCGGAGCGGGCTTTGCAACCTATCAATGGCTGAAAGATGGCGCAGATATGCCGGGCGTGACTTCCGAAAAAATCTGGGTGAGTAGTTCCGGGGCATATTCGGTGCAAGTAACCAACGCCGCCGGTTGCTCGGGAACTTCACCGGCCGTGACGGTCACGATCAATCCGTTGCCGGCGCGGCCCATTATTACTGCTGTCAATAACGTAATGACCGCGACGGACGCGTCGCCCGTCGTTTCTTATCAATGGTACCAAAACGGCACTATTCTCCCCGGAGCAACGAGCCAGACTTACACCGACACAAGCGGCAGCTATACCGTCATGGTTACCGACGCCAACGGCTGCTCGAATACTTCGCTGCCGTTCTCGAATTCCGGTTCGACACTCATTACACTGGAATCGGGGGTTGCGGAATCGCAGGGCAATCAGGTGAGTATTCCGCTTAGCGTGGCAACGTCTCTGGGCGCTCCGACTGGTAATTTAGGTTACACGGCGAAGATCGCGTTCAATAAAACTCTGTTGATTCCCGCGCCCGGTTCCTTTACTTCCATGAGTGTGAAGGGGGGTAGCCTCATCGTCACTTATAATGGCACGGGCGCGGCCAATCCGCCAGGGGTATTGCAAAACCTAAACTTCACCGCCGCGCTGGGCGACGACAGTTGCACGCCGGTAACGATTGATTCGTTCGCATGGAATGTGCCGAACATCACGGTGACGGTGCAGAACGGCTCATTCTGTTTGACCGGCCTATGCTACCAGGGCGGCCCGCGGCTAATCAATCCTACCGGAACCGTTACCCTGAGCGCCGCGCAGCCGAATCCAGCTCATACCAGCATCGAGATCGGTTACTCGCTGATCGAGCAGGGGTACACGACGCTTATTCTTTATGATGTGCTGGGGCACGAAGTGCTTCGGTTAGTCGATGCCGATCTACAGCCGGGAACCTACACCGTCGATGCGGACGTCAGTACGCTTCCGCCGGGAACCTATATCTATTCGCTTCGGACGCCCACGATCGTCAAATCCGCTCACTTGCAGATCGCTCGCTAAATGATTCGCTTTGTTCGGTTCGCTTTCGGACTCATAGCAGCCTGTTCGCTTCTACTTTGGCTTTCTGCGCCGCGCGTTCAGGCGCAGGGGAGCGCACAAACGGCGCGCATCGATACGTCGAAATCGACCTTCGGCCTTTTCGGCGATGCCGCGTGGAACATTCACCGCGCGAATTTCCAGACGCTCCCCGATATTCCGAATTGCTGCCCGCTCTTCGAAAATGGTTCCGGACTTGGCGGATCGTTCGGCGCGTTTTACGATTACGATGCCTTCGGCGATGGACATCTTGGCGTCCGGGTGGGAATTAATTTATTGGATGGGACGCTCAAGGCCGATGAAGCAATGACGATCTCGGTCAATGGGGTAGCTCAGCAAGGGACGATCGAGCATTCCATCGCTTCGCAGTTCACCGAATGGATGCTCCAGCCGTATTATGCGATGGATCTCAGCGGATTTCGCTTGATGCTTGGCGCGGATGTGGGCAGTCTGCATCGATATACGTTCAATCAGGCGGAAACGATTATCAGTCCTGCGAATGAAGGAGTATTCTATCCTTCGGAAACTCGAACACGGAACGTTATTTCCGGCGATATTCCGCAGGCGGAAAAAATTCGATTCGGCATTATTGCGGGGGCCTCCTATCCCTTGCAGCTCAACACATCCGGCTCGCTGCATCTGATTCCGGAAGTGCTGTTCGATTACGGGCTGACTCCGATGGTATCCGGTTTAAGCTGGTCGGTGAGTTCGCTGCAGGGCGGCGTGAGCATTGGCTACACGCCCATCACCATAGTTCGGCCCGTTCCGCCGCCACCTCCTCCGCCACCGCCACCCCCTCCTCCGCCCAAGCCCGCGTTATCGGTTGGGATCAAGGCGTATAGCGTTATTAATGGCATGAAGGATTCGACGAACCTATCGGTCTCGGTCGAGGAATATTATTCCACGACACTCACTCCGCTTTTGCCATTCGTATTTTTTGGACTCGATGACGCGCATATTCCCGCGCGCTACCATAGCTTCACCTCCTACGATACCGCCGGCTTCGAAATCCGTCCCACGGATTCGACCAATAACGTCGTCGTCTATCATGACATCCTGAACATCATCGGCCAGCGGATGCAGGACCATCCCAACGCACGGATCACTCTCACGGGCTGCACCTCGAACGATCCGGAAGAACTGGCGGATAAAACGCTCGCTATCTCTAGAGCCAGGGCTGTGGCGGCATATCTTCATAGCGTGTGGGATATACCCATGAATCGCATGACGCTCGCGGCGCGCGGATTACCCGAAAAGCCTTCCTCGCTTACGCAGCCGGATGGCAAGCAGGAAAACCGCCGCGTTGAAATCGCAGCCACGGACCCTGCAATCCTGGGGCCGGTATTCCTTCAGGATACCACGCTCGTGAGCGACCCTCCGTTTATGCAGTTCGTGCCCTCGGTCCAGGCGCAAGCCGGAGTACGTCGGTGGGAACTCTATGTAACGACGAACGTCATGACGCTCCATCATGAGGATGGGGCCGGGCAGCCCAAAGGATGGGACTGGGATTTGCGCGCGGTCTCTGCTAAGATTCCGCGAACGGAAGATTCGCTCGAATACGGCCTCATCATCGACGATTCCTCGGGGCAAGAGGTCACCGCGACCGGAACGATTCCAGTGCGGCAGGTCACGATTCGCAAGAAACGGGAAGAGCGGCGCGCCGATACGATCATCGAGAAATACACGCTTGTGCTCTTCGATTTTGGTTCCTCACGGATCGATCCCGTGAACCAGCGGGCCATCGAGTATATCCGCCAGCAAATCACGCCGGGGACGATGGCGTACATCACCGGCTATGCCGACCGGACCGGCGAGGACACGCTGAATCAGCATCTGACCCAGGACCGCGCCAACGCCGTGGCGAAGATGCTCGGAGCCACGAATTTCGAAGCCAAGGGACTCGGAAAATCGGTACTGCTCTTCGACAATAATTACCCGGAAGGCCGCTTCTACTCGCGCACCGTCAATATCGTGCTCAATAAGCCGATCAACCAATGAGCACGGTAGTTTCTACCTACCGGTGAACGTGGTAATTAAATTAGATACGGGCTGCCTTTAGATACGGGCTGCCTTCACGAGCGCAGGGGATTTCCATTCGATGGGCGCGGTTCCATTGCTCTTTCCATTCAGCGCGAATAATTGCTCCTGATGCAACAAACTTGCCCGGATAAACTCCCGGAAAATCGGATGCGCTTTTGTCGCCCGGCTCTTTAGTTCCGGATGGAATTGGACACCAATGAAAAAGGGATGTACTTCTCGTGGAAGCTCGACGATCTCCACCAAATTTCCATCGGGTGAAACGCCGCTCATTACCATGCCTTTGTCCGCGAGCAGCGCGCGGTAGGCGTTATTCACTTCGTAGCGATGGCGGTGGCGCTCGGTGATAAACTGATCGCGATACGCCTTGTTCGCAATCGTGCCGCGCTTTAGAATGCACGGATAACTTCCCAGCCGCATCGTCGCGCCTTTGGTCTGCACCTGCTTTTGATCGGGCATGAGATCAATCACCGGGTCCGCTGTCTTTTTAAACTCGCTGGAATTTGCGTCTTTCAGTCCGCAGACATTTCGCGCATATTCTATAACAGCGCATTGCATTCCGAGGCAAATTCCGAAGAAAGGAATCTTTTTCTTGCGAACATATTCAATCGCCTTGATCTTCCCCTCGACGCCGCGCGATCCAAAGCCCGGCGCAATGAGCACGCCATCGATGCCTGCAAAAAAGGAGTCGATATTTCGCTTCGTTTCGAGTTCTTCCGAATTGATCCAGACGACCTCGACTTTTGCATCGTTCTCCGCGCCCGCATGGACGAACGCTTCGGAAATAGATTTATACGCGTCCTGGAGTTGGATATATTTTCCAATCATTCCGATCCGCACCGATTTTTTCGGATGCTTTACCCGCTCGACAAACTTCCGCCATTTCGTGAGATCGCGCTTCGCCGTGGTTGGAAGTCCCAATTTTTCGAGGACGATCGCATCGACATTTTCATCGGCAAACGTTAGCGGCACTTCGTAAATCGTCGGAGCATCGCGGGCCTCGATGACGGCGCGCGTTTCGACATTGCAGAATAAACCGATCTTCTCGCGAATCGCTTTCGAAAGCGGTTGCTCACTGCGGCAGACAAGCACGTCCGGCTGAATTCCAATTTCGAGCAGCGTTTTTACCGAATGCTGCGTCGGCTTCGTTTTTAGTTCACCGGCACTCGCGATGAATGGCACATACGAAAGATGGATTGTGATGCAATTCTTCTTGCCCACTTTCATCATGAGTTGGCGAATAGCTTCTAAGAAGGGGAGCGATTCGATGTCGCCGACGGTCCCGCCAATTTCGCTGATGATGACATCGAAATCGCCGGTCTTCGCAAGCTGTGTCATGCGCCGGCGGATTTCATCGGTGATGTGTGGCACGACCTGTACGGTTGCGCCCAAATAATCGCCTCGGCGCTCCCGTTGAATGACTTCGTTATAGACCTGGCCCGTCGTCGTGTTGTTGGCGCGCGTCATATTGACGTCTAAGAAGCGCTCATAGTGGCCCAGATCGAGATCGGTTTCCGCGCCATCCTCGGTTACATAGACTTCGCCGTGCTGATAGGGCGACATTGTGCCCGGATCGACATTGATATAGGGATCGAACTTCTGGACCGTAACGCGCAGGCCGCGGGACTTGAGCAGCAAACCCAAAGAAGAGGAGACGATTCCCTTTCCGAGCGAGGAGACGACCCCGCCAGTAATAAAGATGAATTTCGTCTGTTTCTTCGCTTTAATTTTCGGCACTCTGGATTACAAAAATACGAACTGACCGAGAGTAAACGCAGAAAAGGGGAAGTGAGTGCGGCATCGAATGATTTTTGCAGAATCCGCGTATAGAAAAGCATGACAGCAACCTTTAAGCTTCGGCCCGAAGAATTGGATGAAAGTTTCCTTGAAAAATTGCGAGGACTTTTTGCCAGAACACGTGAAATCAATGTGACCATTTCGGATTCTGAAATGGACGAGACCGAATTCCTTATGAGTGATCCCAACGACTATGCCCGGCTGCTTGCATCCATGAAACAGATTCGAAACGGCGAAGGGCTGGTAGAATTCGACACTAAGACCTACCGGTGAGATCGGTCAAATTTTCACCGCTTGCCTTCGAGGAATTTTATCGTGGCGGCGCGACGACCCGAATATGGTCAAGAAATTTCTCGACCTCATCGAGGATATTCGAGCAGCATCCTTTCGAAGGATTAGGGAAGCCGGAACCATTAAAATATGAATTAAAAGGGTCATGGTCGCGCCGGATTAGTCTCGAAGATCGGTTGGTTTACGAAGTGAAAGGCTCCGACATCTTCATCTCGAAATGCCGCGGGCATTATTGGATGTAATAAAAAGACTGCGCCGGAACTAAGCTCTTAGAGGTGAATTCTAAGGCCGAATTGCTATTTCTTTCTTCTTCGCGGCCGACTGATAAATCGCTTCGACCACCGACATCCGCTTCGCCGCCTCCTGTCCGCTGGAAACGAGCGGGACAAGCCCCTTCACCGTATTCACGAAGTAGCGCAATTCGTTCTCGTACGATTTTTTGTAAAGCGTCACCGGCGTCTGCGGCTTGACGGGCGTGAGGTTGATGAGGCTGCCATGGACTCGCTTCATCACTTTGAGCGGATTGATAAACGCGCTGCCGTCATTGCCGTAAATATTGCAATAAAAGAAATCGCTCTCGCGGTGGAACGTCCAGCTTACTTCGATCGAGAACGTGATGTCCCCCGAAACGCGCACGAAGATCGCGGCGGAATCCTCGACTTTTTTCGTCTGCTGATGATACGTGCTGGCGCTCACCGTTTGCACATCGGGATAATGGAGTAGCCACAGCCCAAGATCGAGCATCGCGATGCCCAGATCGAGGATCACGCCGCCGCCGGATTTCTCCTTCTGCTGATGCCACGGCGAGGTACTCGATTGCTGCTTCAACCAGCCGGACTTGATGTAGAAGATTTTTCCGAGTTCGTGCTTTTCGATGAAGGTCTTGAGGAGCATCGTGTCGGGGCGGAAGCGGTTGTTCATGCCGACCATCAGCTTTCGTCCGGTTTTTTCCGCGCAGGCCACCATGTCCCGTGCTTCCTTCACCGTGCGCGCAATGGGTTTCTCGACGAGCACGTCCAGCCCAGCTTCCATCGCCTGGATCGCGAGCGGCCGATGCGTATCGGTCGGCGTGCAAATATCGATGGCGTGCAGATCCCCCGCGATCGGCGAGGCCAGCAGCGCATCGAGCGAAGTGAACGAAGCTGGGATATTTCCACGCGCGGCGACGGCCTGCGCCTTCCGTTTATCCGGATCGACCACGGCCGCGATTTCAACATCCGTCATGTGTTCGAGCACCGGCAAATGGACCACCTGTGCGACATTGCCACATCCGATCAAGGCGAGTTTAACTTTTTCCATACTACAAAAATACGACTACCCGGCAAATCCGCGCCGTATTTAGACAAATTCCTATTGAATTTGTTTTTGTATCGCTTTTCCCGAAAAAAAATTTCCAAAGCATTTTTGAATTTGTAACGTTGTGGAACAAGAGCCGGTTATTCTGAGTGCGAAGGTTTTGATCTCTTGATGCGCGCAACCAGTATAAACGCGATCGTCCAGAGCGCGTAGGAAATCACTTCGAACCAGGCGCCGCCGTTGAAGGCGCCGCTCGTGGCGGCGAGGGATGCGGCAATACAACCAAGCGCATTGGTCAGAATGATCGCCAGCACAATGGCGCTGCGCCCCGCTGTAGTAGTGCGAGCATACCACCCTAAGATCGCAAGCCCGATTCCGAGCGACCCGGCTAACCGGAAGCCCGTTTCCGCCACCGCGTTCGCTGGCAGCGGCGAGTACCATGAGATCACCGTGGCGGGAACCACGAATGCCAGAATCCCAAAGATCGCTGTAATAATAGCATAGACCGAAAGCAGTAATTTCATAAGAGTATCTCCACAATTTTTCTTAGCGTCCTATCCGCCCAGATGTTCCTCGAACGCTCGGACTAATTCGGCGGCTTTATTGAATGCATGCTCGAAGGTGTGATGGGTTTGGGAACAAGGAGAGATGGAGGTGAGTGCGAAATAATATGCCGTCCCTTCAAGATGCCGCTTCTCCGACAGGCTCAGAAGGATGAGCCAAAGGCCGCGCGGAATCGTTCGTGCTTTTTATTGGTGGGAAATAAGATAGGTAAAGTGGGGCATTAGCCCAATGAATATAAAGAACGTATTCCCCTTGCATTGACTTTTTATTACCCCCAAAGGCATCCATATTGCAGTGCTTTGAATCGAATAAAAATTTCCAGCCAAAAAATGAAGTCCGCGCGAATCCTCGCCTTTCTGCTTGCATGCCAGCCGTTTGCGTCCATCGCGTTCGGCCAATCGAGCGCCACGGCCACGGCTGGGGCCGGAGCGCAAGTGATGGAACGATACGTGTATCCCCGCGGCCTTCCGCGCCCGGTTCCCAAAGGGATGCACACCGCCAGCCTCGGTTTCACCGTCACGCTGCTCGATACCAATTGGATGGACGTGAGCGATTTTCCTCAGAATCCGACCCACACTTTTTTTACTCTCGTACGGAATGCGACTACCTCTCCATTGCCGATCCTTGTCACGCGCACGCAGCAACTTCCCGCCGGATGGAGCACCAGTATTTGTGATCCAAGAACCTGTCACGCGGCTCCCGATAGTTCCGTGCCATGGACGATCGGGCTGGATAGTTCAGCCTCCTTTTCCTTGAACCTTACGCCCGCTATCGACGATCTGCCGGATAGCTGCACCGTGTGGCTACGTGTTATCGGTGCTTCCGATACCGTATTGCTTCCATTTTATGGAACCTACCAACCGGCCAATCCTCCGATCGTCTTTGAATGGGGAGGCAACTTCACGCTCGACCAAACCTATCAGGGATCGGGACCCGACACTGTGACGATGACCAATTATTTGGAAAATCACGCCGGGCGCGGAATAGACTATTCGCTCTCGATGCAGGATTCGCTTCCTTCCGGCTGGAGCCTGACGTTTTGCGACGAACGGAATCCGAATAGCACAACCGGTAACATGGATAGTACCTGCACATCCACATCAGGCAGCACGCTCACCTCAAACTTTTCGGCTCTCTACGATACGAGCTATCAGCAGCCCATTACTTTTACGCTCGATGCGCCGACCGTCACGACGGAGGACTCGGCGGTTATCTTTCTCAGCGTACATCCACACACGAGCAATCCCCTTGATTCGGCAAATTACCGGTTTGTGATGCACGTCCAACCTCAGAGCAGCGTAACCGGCGCTCCTGAAGACCGCGCGGGCCTTGCGGTGACGAATGCGTGGCCGAATCCGCTGGTCGGCTCCGGCGCGCTGCATCTTGAAATCCTAACGGATGCGGCAGGCCCGGCA
>DASRZC010000160.1:0-15478 GCA_035686785.1 Kapaibacterium sp. (SeqCode) | reverse complement strand
ATTAAACCTCTCGTTTCGGGTTCCCATCGGCGTGTGCGGACTTATCACGCCCTGGAATTTCCCAATGGCGATTCCATCGTGGAATATCTTTCCCGGTCTCGTCGCGGGCAATACCTTCGTCTTCAAGCCGGCCGAAGATACGCCGTGGACGGCGAACGTCCTCGCCGAAATTCTGATCGAGGCCGGACTGCCGAGCGGCTGCCTGAATATCGTACATGGCGCGGGCACTGTGGTTGGCGCGGCGATTACGGAGCATCCCGATATTCTCGCGGTGAGTTTCACCGGATCGACAAAGACCGGCGCGATCGTCGCGCAATCCTGCGGCAAGCGGACGAAACACGTCTGCCTCGAAATGGGCGGCAAGAATGCCCAAATCGTGATGGCGGACGCCGATTTGGAACTTGCCATTGAAGGCGTCCTCTGGGGCGCGTTCGGAACGACGGGCCAGCGCTGCACCGCTACTTCACGTTTAATCCTTCACGAAAAAATTCACGATGAAATGATCGAGCGGCTCGTGAAGCAAGCTTCGAAACTGCGTTTAGGAAATGGCCTCGATGCCGCGACCGATGTCGGCCCAATTATCAATGAGAAGCAACGGAAAAATATCGAACGATATGTGAAGATCGGAAAAGAAGAAGGCGCGAAGTGTGTTCTTGGCGGCGAAATCGCAGAGGAAGGATCGTTGAAGAAGGGATGGTTTTTTCAGCCCACAATTTTTACGGGCGTGACGCCCGAGATGCGAATCGCGAAGGAAGAAATTTTTGGTCCCGTCCTTTCCGTCCTTAAATGTCGCTCCTTGGAAGAAGCCATCGAAATAAATAATAGCGTGATCTACGGTCTTTCATCGAGCATTTACACGAATGATATTAACAGCGCTATGCAAGCCGCTCGCGATATTGAAGCGGGTATCACCTATATCAATGCCGCAACGATCGGCGCGGAAGCGCACATGCCCTTCGGCGGCGTGAAAGCGACCGGCAATGGCCACCGCGAGGGCGGCTGGGCTGTCTTCGATTTTTATACCGAATGGAAATCGGTCTATATCGACTTTAGCGGTAAGCTGCAACGTGCGCAGATAGATGTTTAGCCTGATTAATCGTAGCATCTTTTTTGCTAAATTCTTGTTTCTCTTCTAAGATGCAACAAAATCAATCTGCATATTTGCGTGAACACCCGGAGCGGATCGTAGCTCAGGCGGAGGAAATTTATGCTCGAAAATTCCAGAAGGATTTCGAAAGTCGATACCGTGGCAAGTTTGCGGTTATCGATATTGCTACAGAAAAAGCGTATTTGGGAGATTTCTCGGGAGATGCTATGCAGGCAGCCCTTAACGATTCTCCAAAAGGACTTTTTCATTTGATCCGGATTGGATTCCGGGCCGCACATAAATTGAGGGGATATGGCCATTGAACGATCCTGGCATGGTTCTCTCCTCGAAGATGGAACTCCTGTTTTATCGATCACTATTTTTGGTCCCCATACGTCAAAGGAGTTCAACGCAATCATCGATACGGGCTTTAATGGATTTCTCTCGATTCCTCAAAAGGATGCCGATGCTCTGGGAATTATTCCACAAATAACAGAACGAGTATTCTTTGCGGATAACAATAGTCATATTCGATGGACTTCTATCGCTACGATTACCGTTGGGAGCGAACAACGGAAGGGCGTCGTATATTTAGAGCCAGCATCCGAAGAAGTCCTTCTTGGCGTGGAGTTCCTTCGAAGATTCAATCGCATGATGCTTTTTTATCCGATGCAAAACTTTTTACAGTGCATTGAAACTCGTGACGCCGTCGAACTCATAAATAAATTTCGTCCATAATTCGAATGAATTTTCAACTCTCCGAAGACCACATTGCCATCCGTGACGCCGCTAAGGAATTCGCGGTGAATGAAATCGCTCCCACTGCGGTCGAGCGCGATAAGACGGGCGAATTTCCCACCGAGATCGTCCAAAAGATGGGCGAACTTGGCTTCATGGGAATGATGGTCGCGCCCGAATGGGGCGGCGCGGGGCTGGACACCGTGTGCTACACGCTCGCGCTCGAAGAAATCGCAAAGGTCGATGCGAGCTGCGCGGTTATCATGTCCGTCAATAATTCCCTCGTTTGCTGGGTGATCGAAACCTTCGGGACCGATGAACAAAAAGAGCGATTCCTTCGCCCGCTTGCAACGGGCCAGAAGCTCGGCGCCTATTGCCTGAGCGAGCCGGGCGTCGGCTCGGATGCCACGCAGCAGGCCACCACGGCCACGCTGCAATCCGACGGAAGTTACCTCATTAATGGTGCGAAGAACTGGATCACAAATGGAACGAAAGCCGATCACTATATCGTCTTTGCGCAGAGCGATCCCACAAAAAAACATCACGGCATCACTTGCTTCCTGATCGACAAAGGAATGCCCGGTTTCGAAATCGGCTTGAAAGAAGACAAGCTCGGCATTCGTTCGAGCGATACGTGCTCATTAGGTTTTACAGATGTTCGCGTTGGGCCGGACCGGATCGTGGGTACGGAGGGTCAAGGCTTTAAGATCGCGATGGAGACGCTGAACGGCGGCCGCATCGGAATTGCGGCGCAAGCATTAGGCATTGCAAGCGGCGCGATGGAAAAAGCAGTGCGATATAGCTTCGAGCGCCACGCCTTCGGCCAGCCAATCAATCAATTACAGATCATTCAGTTCAAGCTTGCGGATATGCAGGTTAAAACCGAGGCGGCCCGAATGCTCATTCTATCGGCCGCTCGGAACAAAGACGCTGGCCAGAATTATATCAAAGAAGCCGCGATGGCAAAACTTTATGCCTCGAAGATCGCGATGGAAGTCGCGACCGAAGCCATTCAGGTCCACGGAGGCTATGGCTATGTCCGCGAATATTTAGTCGAGCGCGCCCTGCGCGATGCGAAGATCACCGAGATTTACGAGGGCACGAGCGAGATACAGCACATCGTCATCGCGCGGCAATTGATGAAGGAATATGAGCTTCGCAGTTAATAAAGAAGAACCTTTTTACATGTCATTCTGAGTGGAGTTCATCCGACCGAAGGGAGGATGAACGGAGCGAAGAATCTCTTGCGGAACAGTGACTGTTCCTATTCCATGAAGTCGTATTATGTTTACATCGTCGCCAGCCGCTCGCTCGTGCTCTATATCGGAGTAACGAATGACCTTCAGCGCCGAATGTTCGAGCATAAAAACAAAATCTTCCAGGGCTTTACAAATAAATATGACGTTAACCGGCTTCTATATTATGAAATGTTCGATGACATTCAACAAGCAATTCATCGAGAGAAACAATTAAAAGGCTGGACAAGGGCGAAGAAACTCACGCTAATCTCAACCAAGAATCCCGATCTGAAGGAGATTGTGTTCGAATGAAATTGTTATCGTTATACAAGAGACCCTTCGACTCCGCAAACGTTCGCTTCGCGAACGTTTGCTCCGCTCAGGGTGACAAGATAAAAGTTATTGCCGTAGCGGTACTTCTAACTCTTAATTCTTCATTCTTCATTCTTCATTGCGAAGCCCAGACCGCCGGCAAATACGAATTCTATCGCTACAAGCAGCAGTATGCCGTTGAAATCGATCCGCTCGGGCAAATTCTGGGACGCGTGAGCGCGCAGTTCGAAGAACGGCTCGACCCGAATTTTTCACGCGCGTACGAATTCGTTTATCAAAAAGATTTGGAGGATAAACATGCCACCGGCTCGTACCCCGAATCCGGCATTTCTATTGGCGTGATCGAGCGGATTTTTTTAGTCGATAATGCGGCGATGCTCGGGCAGTATGTCGGCGTAGGCGCGGGGCTGGGGCTTGTCAATAAAACGGTTTCGGCCCGGATGACGGCGGAGCTTGGCTATAAGTTCGCCTTCGGCGGCGGCATCGGCCATTACTTCATCGAGCCGCGCCTTATTATGGATGCGTACCTCGTGACGAACCATGATGGCCTGCGGATTTTGCCCTACATTTCGCTGCCGTTCGGGTATGCCTGGTGGTAGAAATTCAGGGAACCTGAAAATTTTGTCGTATATTTGCGTAACTTTGGATGTGAGTATTCACCATCCGCGGTGTTTTTCGCCAAATTAACTATTTTAAGGAGCAACTCTCGATGATGAAATTCGGAACCCCGGCGCATGGCAGCCATGAACGAGTATCCGCGGCCAGCGCGCTATTTCTCGCTATCTCAATAATGCTTGCCGCATGTTTTTGGGCCGGCTCCGCGCATGCGCAAGCGCGGCCCAGCCCCGCAACGCAAGTCCTTTCGGTAGACTTCCTGCCATTGGCCTATAGTTCCACCCTTACCGTTCAATACGAATACAAGGCCGACCCGGTCACGAGCTGGATGTTCCGGCTTCATTATTGGCCCAGCCCTTCTTCCGATGGCACCTGGTCGGGGTATGGCCTCGGTGCCGCGTATCGATTCTATATTGCGGATAGCCGAGCGCTTACCGGATTGTCGGTCGCTCCCGCTGCCGATCTTTTCTTTTTCCATCAGACGCTCTTCGGTTCCTCGCAACGAACGGCGATCTGTTTCGATATTGGAGGAGATATCGCGTATAAGTGGATATTCGATCAATTCGCGGTCGAACCTATGCTCGGCCTACGTATCGGGTTTGGTCCGACTCTGTCGCCAACTCGTGCGATCGGGACTGAGCCAGTCATCGGGCTTTCCGGCGGCTACGCCTGGCAATAATTCGCTCCACTCTTCGTTATCAGAGCACATCCCTTCGGTGAAACGAAAAATATCCATCGGATTGCTGCTCACGATATGCTCCTGCGTATCCGCCATGGCGCAGCCGAATGGCGGCGTCATTTCACCCACGCCGCGTGTACCCCCGCCGCGTGTACCCACGCTGGTCGATACGATGACGATGATGCCGTATGTGACCGCGAGCCTGAATTTATTTTCGGGTAAGGCATTTCTCGCGAATGCCACGGGCCCGGGCGTGGGCGGCGGGCTGATGTTCGATCTTACAAAAGAGGGGCAGAAGACCGGCTTCATGTTCGATTTCGCATTTCAGGATATGTACGGCGTGGCGGCGAATGGAAGCTGCGTCAATATCTCCGGCGATACGATTCTGGAGCCTGCAAATGCGTATCATTACTGGCAATACCTGCTCTTCGAGCCGTTCCTCAAGCTTCAGACGCCCGGGAAGCAGAAGGGATATTTTATGATCGGCGCGAGTGTCGGGTTCGCCGTGCTCTCCGAGACCGTGAGCGTTGGGCAAGACCTGACGCAATATGCGCGCTGGGATCAATCGCCATTTGGCAGCCGCTTTCGCCTCGATCTTAGGGCGGGCGTCGGCGAGCAGCTTGCCAAAATCGATGGCCACGCGCTCATCCTCGAAGTGCGGGCGGGCTATCCGGTCACAAATGAAATTTCGAATTATCCAAACGTCTGCACCGGCGGCGATATCGGCAATTGGAGGATCATTACCCTTCAGGCGAATCTGGGAGTGCGATTATAATAGATGGCTCAAGTTGATAATCTAAAGTTACTCCATGGGAATATTCGCAAATATTTCGAGGAGGTAACCTTCACGCGGCAAGCTCGGATAACGGATAAAGCTTTTAAGTTCCTGACGCTTTATACGTTTACTATTGCCGTGGTGCCAAGTTTCGTCAAGACGGTTCTTGATTTTTCCACTCAGGTAGCGGGAGGCTGTTGCGGCGTGATTTGGATAAGTATTATTGGTCTCCTTTCTTTGGCTTCGATTGCGCTCTTTATCATTTCCGTCGTATTTATGTTACAAGTTATGCACGTTCGTTACCACTCGGCCTTCGATTTTTCAGACCCCCTCGAAACCGTTTGGAACGATCCTGGTTTACCCGATGAACTGCTATTGTATTCCGTATCGAAAAAACTAATCGAGGCTGCGAATGACAACTTACCCGTGGATGACCAGCGCTCTCAGCGAATGAAATTGTCCTACACCTTGTTTTATACGTGCGTAGGGATGGGGCTAACACTATTCGTCGCTTTACGTCTTTATCTTTATTTTTATCATGCCTGAAAACAATTCTAACGGACAAGACCATTCGAAAGATAGCGAGGCTTCGCGCCTTGAGAAAGAGCGTTTAGATCGCTTAGTTCAACAAATGAACGCCGCGATGGATAAAAGCCGTGTTAATGTCGCCGAGAGTGCTACTCCGGAGGAGCGGCGTTCCCGTAGCCTCTTGAACGATTAGCTGGTTCCATGCGCGGAATGAACACCGCCGGTTTGAAGGGTTACGCTTCGCTCCACCCCTGGCTAACAACGGTTGCCCCTTCGGGGCAAAGAAATTTTGAATATTCAATATGAAAAAAGGAACACTCATCATCGGCGGGATCGTCCTGATCCTGCTCATCATCTTTCTCTGGTGGCAATCGTCCTATAACAATTTCGTCAATATGGACGAAGGCGTGAAGGCGCAACTCGGCCAGCTTAACAACGTTTATCAGCAGCGGGCCGACCTGATTCCGAATTTGGTCGAGACCGTCAAAGGCTCGGCGATTCAGGAGCGCAAGACGCTGACGGACGTGATCGACGCCCGCTCGCGCGCGACCGGCATCAACCTCACGCCCGAAGCGCTGAAGGATCCGCAGGCATTCCAGAATTTCCAGGCGGTGCAAGGCCAGTTATCGAGCGCGCTCTCGCGGCTGATGGTCGTCGTCGAGCAATATCCGCAGCTTCGAAGCCAGGCGAATTTCACGGTGCTCATGTCGCAGCTCGAAGGGCAGGAAAACCGGATTCGTTTGGAACGCAATCGGTATAACGATCTCGTCCGCGGGTACAATGCTCGCGTTAGGTCCTTCCCATCGAGCATCATTGCAGGAATATCCAACTTCACGGAATATCCCTACTTCGAAGCCGCCGCCGGCGCGGAGAATGCTCCGAAAGTGAATTTCAACACGCCGGGCGCTGAAGAAGGAACGCCGCCGGCAACGACGGCACCTTCGACCGGTACTACTCCGCCCGCCGCTCCTGCGGAACCTCATGGGCCGGTGCAGCCGGCGCCCGCACAATGAAGAAGCAAAATGTAGCACAAACTTTAGTTTGTGATCCCGCGCCAATCGTTGCGCAATGGGGATCGCAAACTAAAGTGTGCGCTACATCTTTTGCCGTCCTTTTTTGGATGCTTGCGGCTACAGCCGCGTTCGCTCAAACCTCCTCTTCCGATTACCCCCCGATTCCCGTATTCAAGACCGGTTACGTGCTCGACGAAACGAATTCGTTGAGCACCGAGCAGACTGCCGCGCTCGACCAAAAGCTGCGGCATTACCAGGATTCGACCTCGACGCAGATTTGCATTCTCCTCGTTCCAACGCTAAACGGCTACCCGGTCGAGGATTTCGCCGTCGCCGTGTACGATAGCAATAAGATCGGCCAGAAAAATAAAAATAATGGCGCGCTCATCCTGCTCTCCATGCAGGATCACAAAGGCTGGATCACCACCGGCTATGGCTTGGAACCGACGCTGACGGATGCGGCAACGAGCATCATCTATCAGCAAATCCTCGTTCCCGCGCTGCGTAAAGGCGATGTGTATGGCGGCCTCGATCAGGCAACGACGGCGATGTTCCAGGTGATCGGCGGCGAATTCAAAAATACCAATCCGCAAAGCCCGCTGAACGGCCGGCAAAATGTTCCCTCGCCCGGCGGCGCGTTCCTCATCGTTGTTGGATTTTTCGTGTTTCTTTTTATCATGCGGGCGCTGGCGGGTTCTGGCGCAAAGCGCACGGTCGTTGGCGCGGGCGGCGCGGGCTCCGGCTGCATGGGCGGGATTTTGCAGGGGCTTTTCTGGTCCTCACTCTTCAACACTGGCCGCGGAGGTTGGGGCGGAGGAGGATTCGGCGGCGGCGGATTTGGCGGCGGCGGTGGCTTCGGCGGTTTCTCCGGCGGCGGCGGTATGACCGGGGGTGGCGGCGCGGGAGGGGGATGGTAAACCTGGATTCCGCTGATTTTTGTAATTACGCTGATTAGCTTCTTATTTAATTGCAGGGAAGATAAAACTTAAAATTATGGGGGCCACGCGCAAGTCCTTGGGTTCGCAGTAATCGTCTGCGATAAGCATATTCGTTGCTCTCTATGAAATATCGTAAATTCTTTTAAAAGCTGGAAACGATTCTTGAATCAAGCTGTTTACAGGGTTCTGGAATTTATAATTGATTCTTGAAAAGGTGGATTGACGGCTAATTGGCCCACTATTTGTAACGTTCCGGTTCACTGTCTTTGATTTCGAACATTGAGGTAAACTCCATTTAAGAAAAAAACGAAATTTCCGAAAAAATTCGAAACTTCGGTGTAACACGAGCAAAGCCAGGACGTAAAAGTTTTTGAAAGCAGAAAGCTTCATAGCTTAAGAGTTAGCCGGGGTCTAGGGACAACCTCCGGCTTTTTGAAGACACAACACAACTCAATCAGACCTCGGGTAACTCTCACCACCCGGGGTTTTTTCTAAAAACTCTTTCGCTACGAGCAATCGCTCCGGAGAGCGACTTAATAATTGAATTTTGCCGGGGGATTAGGGACACCCTCCGGCTTTTGAAGACACAACTCAATCAGACCTCGGGTAACTCTCATCACCCGGGGTTTTTTATTTCTCTTAATCGCGTGTGGACCGAAATGATATTTCGGTCTCAGGAGCGAAATACCCACACCCTCGATGGCGAACGGTATCCTATGGCGTGTTCGTTTACATCCCGGATAATCCTGAAAATCAATCCAGCAAATCCGCATCATCCGCGTAATCGTGGTTCTATGAAATACGCTGAGTCCATCCTCGAATTTATCGGCAACACGCCGCTCCTGAAGCTCCAGCGCATCGCGCCGAAAGAGCTGAAGAGCACCATTCTCCTCAAGCTCGAAGAGATGAATCCGGGCGGCTCCGTCAAGGATCGCATCGGCATCCGCATGATCGAGGACGCGGAAAAATCCGGTAGATTAAAGCCGGGCGGCACGCTTGTCGAGCCGACAAGCGGCAATACCGGCATCGGCATCATGCTCGCGGCCACGCAAAAAGGTTACAAGTGCGTGTTCGTTATGACGGACAAAGCTTCGATCGAGCGCGTGCGCTATTTGAAGGCAATGGGTGCGGAGATCGTTGTTGTCTCCAGCGCCGCGAAACCGAGTTCTCCCGACTATTACTATAATACCGCTGTGCGCCTGTCGCAGGAAATTCCGGGCGCGATCATGCTCAATCAGTATGATAATCCCATAAATCCCGAAGCGCATTATAGGACGACCGGACCCGAAATCTGGCGGGACACCGACGGAAAAATCACCCACTTCATCGCCGGCATGGGAACGGGTGGGACGATCAGCGGCAACGCACGGTTCTTAAAAGAAAAAAATCGGAATATTAAAATCATCGGCGCCGATCCGGTCGGCTCGTCCATTAAAACTTTTTTCGAGACGGATCGGCTTGTCGAGGCGCTGCCCTATCTCGTCGAAGGCGTTGGACAGGAGCGCATCCCCGTAAATCTTCATCTCAAATATGTCGATGAGGTGATGAACGTTCGCGATAAGGATAGCTTCCTGATGGCACGGCGCCTGGCGCGCGAGGAGGGAATTCTTTGCGGCGGATCTTCGGGAATGAATGTATGGGCCGCGCTGAAAGTAGCCGAAACCGCGCCGGAGGGAAGCGTGATCGTCACGCTCATTTGCGACACCGGCGAGCGTTACCTCACGAAGCACCACTCGGACGAATGGCTGAAGGAGAAACGGCTGCTCGAAACCGAGCGGCTTTCGATTGGCGTCATCGCCGACCTGAAACCCATAGCGATGCAAAAGCTTGTGAGCATTTCGCCGCACGATTCCGTCCGCGATGCGATCGGCAGAATGAGCGAGTCCGGCATTTCACAGCTGCCCGTGATCGATTCCGAAGGCAAGTCCGTCGGCGCGGTTAGAGAATCACGACTGATGTCGAAGGCGCTCGAAGATCGCGATGTCCTCGAACGCCCGATCATCGACATCATGGACGCATCGTTTCCCGTCGTCGATGAATCGGAGGGGACAAAGAACGTCGTCGCGCTGCTCAAGCACTCCCCCGCCGTGCTGATCGAAGAATTCGGCCGCGTGAAGGGAATCGTTACCCGACACGATGTGCTGGAGTATTTGTAGGCTATGAATAATGAACCCTATCCATATTGCCATCGTTGACGAAAACAGGAGGGACTAAATTATGCACCAGATCAGCATCGAACAAGCAACAGCGCATAGCGCTACCGTCTTTGGAGACGCCATGCGCGGGGAGGAAATCGTGATCACCGATCACGAAAAGCCGATTGTGAGGGTCATCCCCTTCGAGTCCGGCCGGCGAAAAGGAAGTATTCCGGGACGAGCTATCGGCATGATAACGTATATTGCAGAAGACTTTGACGAAACGCCCCCAGGCTTCGAGGAATACATGTAACGAATGCGAATGGACGAGCTACTGAAGATTGATGTCTCTGGTATCGTTCGACCAGACGACCATGATATAGCTTTGTCCATTTGAGGCCGTCCCAATTTTATAGACGCCACGCGAAATGGAAATTGTAGCTCGGCCCTTCGGAATTTCCGAAAGAGACGCCGAAGGAATGGTGTATGAACTCGTCGATCCCGAAATTTCATCAGAGTAGCCTTGTCCACCAGCCGATGGGATAACAATTAGCAAAGTTGTTTCGGAGCTATTGCCGGTGTTCCATGAAATATTGAGGTCCGAAGCCTCACTCACGTTCGCGGCGTTTGAAGGAGCGGACAAGTTCACCGGCTCGAAGGGTCCCTGTAGCGAATCGCGGAAAGCAGGAACGGATGACGATCCGGGAATATTCCAGACTTGAGATCTTCCATCAAGGTAAACCGGAGCTCCGGGATAAAAATAAGCGTTGCCGGAATCGATCGGAAGGGCGGGGCCATTGAACGTTACGCCGCCGGCAGGCTGCCAACGCGTCGTATCCGCCACATCAGCGAAATAGGCAGTAGCTAGAGTTTCAGTTGGCCAGACAAGTGTATCCTTCACGGTGCCTGTGGAATCGAAAACAAAGCCCTCGGCATTGCCACTCGATGCGAGCAACGAGTAACTGACAGCAGTGTCTAATGTTATAATGCCGTAGGTAAAAGACCCCTTTTTTATTTGCGGACCCTGTGGCGCAGAGCAGGATGCAAAAAAGAATACGATTCCAACTAAGAGTGTTGCGTGCTTAACCATGGTTTTTTAAATTTAAACGTGTTGAAAGATGGTAAAAATTGAATCGTTCAGCAGCCGGTGCAGTATATAGGAATATTGTGAATTTGGCCACCATACCAAGGCCACGTTACCGGGAATGGATTAGGGTTAGACGTGCAGACCACCGGTTTACCATCGCAAGTGCTTGTGAAGGCTATGCTTATTAGACAATTCCCGGTTTTCGGAACCAGAAAGGTATACGTTGCAGCGTCTAGGTTTCCGAGATTGCCAGCTAACTGATAGTTATTAAACCCGGTCATCGTCCAATCCTTTCCGCCATCCACACTAACCTTAATTGTTACCTTCGGGGATGTGCTACCACCTGGACAAAAATCGCAATTGTCACTTCCCCTGACAGGCTGGATCGTTATGTATGCCCCCTGGTCTCCTGAATTATGATGCCCGAAGCCGCAGGTTAATATTATAAGGGCAAGCCCAGCAGAAGCTCGTATGAACATCGCTGAGGAGAAGAAGTTTCGAATTGAAAGAAGTCTCATGATTTTTGATTTAGAAAAATATTTCTAATTTCGAGGAACTCTCTCCCTCTCTCTCTCTCGTTCCCATAAAAAGAATTAATTCTTAAATATTTTTAGGAGGTTCAAAATGAGCTTAAAAACGGCAATTTGGGCGGTCATGGTGGCTATCGCGGTTGCATTTCAGACGCCGGTTCGTTCGCAAGTTGTGATACAAAAGGTCAAGTCGACCGTGGGGCTACAGATCGCGGCTCCCGTGATTCAGTCCTTTCCACCGCTGAATTCGGGTATGCCTCTCAATGTGATGGAGGGTTATATCTATTACGATAGCATTTGCCGAAATGCATCATGGCAGTCGGTGGACTCCTTCGCGAATCAATTAACCTATTCCGATACACTTGCGAACGCCTTAAAATATCTTTATGTGATGGATGATTACGACCCGGTCACATTCAGCCAGTGGTTGCGTGTGACTCCGTCCATCACACACTATAAAACCGCTCCGGGATTCTTGTATACTCAATTATTAGGTAAGGCAGCATCCACGGTACCCGATACGCTTCGAACGGCGATGCTTTCCGGCGCTGATTACATCGCGCATGTGAAAATCACCTCCTTGCAAAACTTTGCGGATACTGCCCTTCCGGCCTTCCAGGATGAAGTCATCGTTAGCTGTCAGGTGCTGGATACCCTAAAGGGGAAAATTTATCCGCCATGTCCAGAGATGATAACATCACGCGAGAAAGGCATGCATGCAGCTTCTTTGCCCGACTGTTTACAATTCTATTACAGCCCTTCGGCACCCCGGAAAGCGCTCACCGGAGACGTCCTCACTGGATGGGAACCACGACTCAAGGATAGTCTTGGTAATCCGTGGATAACTGCCGATCAAGAGTACATAGTGTTCCTTACCATCAGGAGCCTTGGAAACGACACATCGAATTTTTATATGACTGTACACTCCGCGAAATTCAATTCCTCGGTGAGTGGCATGTATCCAATCGTCGATGGTGTGGTGCAGGACCAGAACGATGACTTCGGTTTCGGCGCTAATCTGCCATTAGCCGATTTCATTGCGGCATTGCGAAATCGAATTTACACCTTAACACATCCGTGACGCCATGAAAAAATATTTCTCTTTATCCGTAACTATTTTTGTCGCACTTCTGATTTCGCGCGATGTGCGCGCGCAGAATTGCGGGCAATCATGCTATCCATACTATTTCTGTCCCCCTGCGTCAGGCCAAAAGACTCCGCAAATTCTCTGCGAGCCTTGCCCGCATAATGTGCCGGGTCTAATACCATTTGCGCCTGGTGTCCCTTGCGTTACGATCGATAACTTATACTCCGATCCAACGGGCGCATATTATATTGATATAGATTTTCTCGATGGCAACGGGCCCAAAGAAGTATTCGATCCTACTCAAGCTCAAACCGATATATCGGCAGCATTAGATGTTTATACGATCATTTGCCCCGACGTCAAATCCAACAAATGCTGCGATCTGGTCGTTTTGGAAACCGATCCCACAGTGTGGGATCAAACTTATGATCCAGTGACCGGTCATCCAGGTTACGATCCTCTCTCTAACCCTGCCTTCTCAATAATACCGATTGATGCGCAGTCCTGCACGATAGCCGATTGTAGCGCGCTTGAAACGGTTCTTAATTTTACGAATGAGTTCCTAACCGGTAATGTTAATGGTGATCCAAGTGCTGGCGATCCGATTATACAAGCCTATTTTACTACGAATGATGAGAACAATATTCCCTCAACTATTCCTTACGGTTTCAAGGTTTTCAGTTTGCGCAATTATGTCGCTCACGAGTTTGGCCACATACTTGGCTACCCCGAAGAGGACTTAGTTCCATCATCGTGTGAGCTCGATGGGGTAATGCAATTCCCATCGTCAAATACAGAATCAATAACTGGACTTACCGTCAAGGAGGCTTGCTGGTTCAAACAACTTTATTGCCCCGATGCTTGCCCTAGCCCATCACCGTGCGCAACTAGTGGGGTTTCTGAAGGGCCGGGCGCAACGAACCCATATACGTTCGTTTCAGTAGCGCCGAATCCATTCAATCGAACAACAGCGTTAGCCTACACTCTCGGTGATGAGGCCTTCGTATCTACTCAAGTTTTCGATATTCTCGGTCGTGAGATTGGGAAAGCTACGAGTTCAATGGAAAGCCAAGGATCTCATACTTTTGAATTTAATGCGCCTGCTCTCAATGGTGGCGTATTCTACATTCGAGTGGAGGTGAATGGAAGCGTTCATTCATATCGAGTCGTTGCTACAGGTTCTTCGAGATAATTCCTACGCCGCCACCGCCATCCGCTCGAAGACGCGCTCATCGTAGATGATCTGCTTCGCCAGCTCGCGGCCGCGCTCGTCGATTTTGTGGAGCGGCATGATCTTCGCCGCGGAATCATTTCGCATCCGATTGATTTTCAACAGATAGAATGACAACGTTTCTCCAACGAATCACCATCGATCCCGAGCAGTGCGGCGGGCGTCCCTGCATCCGTGGCATGCGAATTCGAGTCAGCGATGTTCTGGACCTTTTCGCGGCCGGTCTTAGCGCCACGCAAATTCTGTCGGAACTCCCGGACCTTACTACGGAGGACCTCCAGGCGTGCCTGACGTTCGCCAGCCGCCGGTTAGATCATCCGATGCTTGCGGCATGATGACGATATGGGTCGATGCACAACTTTCGCCGGCTATTGCGCGGTTTGTGGAAACCACTTTTGGCATTCGATGCATTGCACTCCGCGACTTGGGACTTCGCGATGCGCGAGATGAACAGATTTTTGCCAAGGCCAGGGAGATGGAAGTGATCGTGATGTCCAAAGACGAGGACTTCAGTATCTTGTTGGAACGACATGGTCCACCGCCAAAGATTATTTGGATAACCTGCGGCAATACTTCTAATGAGCACCTTCAGTCGATCCTCATTCGTTCCTTGCCATCCGCAATTTCCCTGCTTGAAGAGGGAACGGACTTGGTAGAGATATTCTAAGAGCGTTCTTCGTATTTATTATGCCGCCACCGCCATCCGTTCGAAGACGCGCTCGTCGTAGATGATCTGCTTCGCCAGTTCGCGGCCGCGCTCGTCGATTTTGTGGAGCGGCATGATCTTCGCCGCGTGGACGATCGCCATGTCGAGACCGGCCTCGATGGCGTAGGATAGGAATACCGAATTCAGCACGTGCCGCGAATGCGGGTTGAGGCCGAACGAGATATTCGAGACGCCAAGAATCGTACGACATTTCGGATGCGCTTGCTTGATGAGCCGAATCGCTTCGATCGTCTCGATGCCGGCTTTGCGGAATTCCCCGTCGCCCGAGCCGAGCGTGAACGTGAGCGTATCGAAGATCAGATCTTCTTCGCGCATTCCATATTTGTTCACGGATAAGTCAATGATGCGCTCGGCGATCTCGAATTTTTTCTCGCGCGTTTTGGCCATGCCGTCTTCGTCGATGGTGAGCGCAATGACCGCCGCGCCATATTTTTTGCAGAGCGGCAGGACGTGCTTCATCCGTTCCTCACCATCTTCAAGATTGATCGAGTTGACGATTGCGCGTCCCGCATAATGCTTTAGCGCCTCTTCGATCACCGGATATTCGGTCGAGTCGATAACGATGGGAACCGTAACGGCGGTGTTCATCCGCGTCATCACTTCGCGCATGTCGCGCACTTCGTCGCGCCCGACATACGCCACGCAGACATCGAGCATGTGCGCGCCCTCCTTGATCTGCTCCTTCGCCATCGAGACGGCGGTATCCCATTCCTCCTTCAGCAAAAGATCGCGGAATT
>DASRZC010000159.1:0-14489 GCA_035686785.1 Kapaibacterium sp. (SeqCode) | reverse complement strand
TGGAGGATCGAGTTCGAGTTCGAATTCCAACGGCGGTTCTGGAAGCGTGGGCCGAGTTCGCATTAACGGATTTGTGTCCAAGTATTCCAGCCCTGATAGCCGCAACTATTATATTGATTCGAATGGCTTTACCGGCCCCTCCATCCAGCGCGTTACCTCCACCCCCGATTCCGTTTTGGTTCATGGATATGCCGAGCAGTGGGACGGCGTTCCGAGCAATCCCCTCCCGATTGAAGTGCATTGGGCCTGGCCGAGTTCGCCCGTGTGGCATGATACGCTTGCAACCCTCTCGGCAGACCCTCGAAGCCATACCGCCCAGTGGACCGCTTCTTTTCCTAACTCTGCGAATCCGATGGATTCGGAAGTGTATGTTGTCGCCGTGCAGAACGAGAGCGGAAATTCTACGACGTATTCCTACATCCCTCCGGCCGTTATGTCCCACACGAGCGGCATCATCGCAAAAGTTCCTGGCTTGCCGAAAATGCTCGTGAAGGTGACGAAGATTGATTTTGGTAACGTGATCGTCGATTCCTGCTCCGACGATACGACGATCGAAATTTATTCGACGGGCCGCGGAAGTCTTATTGTCGATTCCGTGGCGCTCACTCCGGCCATTCCCGATTATAAGATTAAAACATTGTTTCCGGACACTATTCCACCGGGCGGTTCGCTTGCCCTCATGCTTTCGTTTTGCCCGACGGCTGTCAAGTGCCCGATTGCAGCCAACCTTACCATTTATTCCAATGCGGGCGATACAAGTGTCGCGCTTACCGGCTGCGGCATCCAGCCGCACGCGATTCTGATTCCAGATACTCTCGACTTTGGCCGCGTGCATATCGGGGGCCCATGCAAGGACACATTCGCCATGGTTATCGACACGGGTTCAAGCCCGCTTACCATCTCGCGCGAATCACTCGGCGATTTAGCGCATTTCAAAATTTTGGATCCGCTACCGATAACCATCGCCGCGCACGACAGCGATTCCATCCATCTCGAATTTTGTCCGAGCGATACTTCGACAGTAACTACCACGGATTCCATAATCAGCGATGCGCCGGAAAGCCCAAACTTGCTGACGCTGATCGGCAGTGGAAAAATTGGTGTGCTTTCTCTTCCGAAAGTTATCGACTTTGGCCTCGTACATTTGGATTCATGCAAAGACAGTATTTTCTATGCAAAGAATATTGGTAACGATTCGCTTATTCTCGAACGCAATTTTATTTCGCCATCGGGCTTCACGATTATTTTGCCGGCACTTCCACTCGTGCTACAACCACAGGACAGCGTTCAAATCGACATTCGTTTTTGTTCGACAGACACCGGCAGCTTCGAAGCGATTACGACATTCTCAACGGATATTCCAAGCACGGATACCATTCTGCTGTTCGCGCACACCGGAATAGGAATCCTTTCTATTCCCGACACCATTAACTTTGGCCCTGTGCCAACTGGCGCTTGCGTGGATACAAGCATTTTGGTAACCAATATCGGAACGGACACGCTTGTTCTGGACACCGCGGTGAATCTGCTCCCGCCGTTTTCCTATCTCGGTCCCACGCCGCTTGTGCTGGCTCCGGGCGCGAGCGATTCGGTCAAGTTCCAATTCTGTCCGACTGATACGATTGCGTATCTGGAAAATACGCATTTCGATACGATACGTCCCGGCGTTAGCCCAACGTTCACGTTGCTCGGCAAAGGCACGCAGGGCGCGCTTGCAACTTCGGGCGCCATCAATCTGGGATGTATCGTGAAGGGAAGTATTACGGATACAGTAACGATTCGAAATACCGGCACGGCCACGCTCGATAGCCTTACGGCAACCGTTATTCCGAACAGCGTGGCGAGTATTGTCCACTATCCGCCAACTACGCTACCGCCCGGCGATTCGAATTCCTTCGTGCTAATCATTCCCGCTTCGAATTACGGCCCAATCGCCGGAACGTTGACGATCACTTGGCACGGCGGCACGCCGGTGACGCTGCCGATTACCGGCAATGTGACGACGGCGCCGAAGATCGTCACGCTCGATTCCATCATCGTGTTCGATACCACGAATGTCGGGGATTCCAGCGCGACGCAGTGCATTCACATCACGAATTATTCGTGTATTCCAATCCAGATGGATACCGCGCTCATTCTTGGCGGGCTTTCGGGCGAATTCGAAATTGTTTCGAACAATTTAGGCGCAACGCTTTCCGATAGTACCATTACGGCGATCTGCCTTCGCTATACGCCGCGACGCGGCGGGCCGGCCTCGGCGGAATTGGAAATAGTGAGCGGAAAAGATACCGTGCCCGTTGCTGCGCTTTCAGGGGTTGGCTCCGGGAAGGCGATTGGCGTTGAGCTTGCAGTCGATACCGTTGCCGGAAGGCCCGGCGAAATCGTGAACGTGCCCGTGCGGACGCTGAACGATATTACATCCGCCGCGATCACATCGCTCACGTTCCGCGTAACATTCAATCCGATGCAGCTCGACCTAAAATCGCCGGTCGCACCGGTTACATTGAGCATCCTTCCAGCGCATCCGCTCTCGACGACGGCAAGCTATTCGGTAAAAACCTATTCGATTGGCGATAAAGAAATCACCGCAACGTATTCCGCGCCGCTGACGGGAACGCCGATTGTCGCAGAGCTTCCTTTCGAAATTTTGGAGCCGACCGCGAACACCGCCTCCATTCATCTTTTGAGCGCGTCCTTTGGAACTTCGCCAGCCTCGCTTTCGACGAGTTCCGATGGGCTTATCCAAATCGAGCAATGCGATACGAATAACCGCGTGGTATTCAGCCCCGCGGCGATCGCCGTGGCGCAAAATAATCCGAACCCGTTTTCGCGCATTAGCTCGGTTACCGTCGATGTTCGGACGGCCGGGCATCTTAAGCTGGAAGTTTATAACGCGCTGGGAACGCGCGTCCTGCTGCCATTCGACGCCGATGTTGCCGTTGGCATGCAAACAATTTCGATCGACGCAAGCGCGCTTCCGAACGGCGCGTATCGCTATATCACGACCTGGACGGGTCCGGCAAGCCCGGTGCGAATCGAGAAAACGATGGTCGTGCTCGGGGAGTAACTACTTCTCTAATCATTCGTAATTCGCAATTATTATGGTTTATGTCACCCGCAAAGCGCATTTCTCGGCGGCGCACCGCCTCTTCAATCCGGAATTTTCGGATGAAGAGAACGAGCGCGTGTTCGACAAGTGCAACAACCCGCGAGGGCATGGGCATAATTACACGATCGAAGTGACCGTTGCGGGCGAACCCGATCCGAAAACCGGCTATGTAATCGACTTGAAAAAATTGGGAGAATTGATAGACAAAGAAATTCTCACAAAGGTCGATCATAAACATCTGAATTACGACGTGCCGGAACTCGCCGGAATCATTCCCACTGCGGAAAATATCGCGCTCCTCTTTTGGCAGCTTCTCGAACCAAAGATCGCCGATGGCAAGCTCTACAAAATTCGCGTGGCGGAAAGCGATAATAATTTCGCGGAATATCGGGGGTAGGTTGAGTTAAGAATGAAGAAGTAAAAACTTGTGTTTGAGCATAAAAGAATCTCCGATTAAGCCTTTACGATGTCATTGCGAGGAGAATTTTTCGACCGACCAAAGGGAGAAAAATTCGACGAAGCAATCCTTCATTTTCAGCAGAATCCTCCGAGATTGCTTCGTCGAATCGAACTCCCTTTGGTCGTTCGATTCTCCTCGCAATGACGTAATTCATAATTCAAAATTCGTATTTGAAAACGCTTCCTGAACGCACATTAGAACTCGAAGACCTTCCCTCGAAAGAGCGGGAAGAACTTCTCGCCTCGCCTTGCACGCTTGGTCCTGCGGAGGACGAAGCGGATTCGAATTCACGCCTGCGTGATGCCACGCGCATCCTGCTCGAAGAGGTAGGCGAAGACCCGGAACGCGTGGGGCTGCTCCGCACCCCGCACCGCGTGGCGCTCTCGTGGGAATTTCTTACGAGTGGATATACCGCGAATATGGAGAAAATCCTGAACGGCGCGATCTTCGAAGAGAAGTACGATGAGATGGTCGTCGTGAAGGACATTGACTTTTTTTCGATGTGCGAGCACCATCTGCTCCCCTTCTATGGCCGCGCGCATATTGCCTATATCCCGAATGGCAAGATCGTGGGCCTCTCGAAGCTGCCACGCATCGTGGAAGCATTCGCGCGGCGCTTGCAGGTGCAGGAGCGCATGACGCGCCAGATCGCGGACACGATCGTTCGCTATCTCGATCCCGTGGGCGTGGCTGTCGTTTGCGAGGCGCGGCATCTTTGCATGATGATGCGCGGCGTGCAGAAGCAAAATTCAGTGACGACTACCAGCGCCATGCTCGGCGCCTTCAAGCAGCCGCAAACCCGCTCTGAATTTATGACGCTCATCGGGACGAAGTTGGTGTAAGAACAGTGTGTAGCGCAGACATTCTTGTCTGCGCTACACGAACAGCAGTAGGTCTTCCAACCGATGAATGATTTTCGTCGCCTTCGGAATTTCTTCGGAGTGTTGCGTGACGAGATAGCCGGTTTTCGTTCCGGCGCGCTGGCCGGCTTCGATGTCGGACATGGAATCTCCGATCATCCAGCTATTGGCGAGGTCGATATTCCATTTCTCCGCTGCTTCCAAGAGCATCGTGGGCGAGGGCTTGCGGCGGCCAAGCGAATTATCGAGATCGGTGCAGAAAATAATATCGTCGAAGCGAACACCCGCCAGTCGTTCCATTTCTTTTTGCAGTTCCGAATGTACTTGATCGAGTTGCTCTTGTGTCATAATGCCGAGTCCCACTCCGCGCTGATTCGTGACGATAATCGCAAGATAGCCGCGGTGTTTCACCTCCTGCAGCGTTTCGATAACGCCCGGCAAGAGTTCGAACTCATTCCAATGCCGAACATAGCCGCCCAAAATGCGCGCGTTGATGACGCCATCGCGGTCGAAGAAGATGGCGCGGGTGCGGGTATCGGGGTTCGGGTATCGAGTGTCGGGTTGCGTCACGGAAGGAAGAACACATTCGAGACGGATTCCATTTTTTCAGATGATCGAGGTGAAAGTGTCGTATATTTGCAAACAAATGAATTCGCGGACGCTAATTATAATTATTGCCGCACTGCTTTTAGTATTGGCACCGGACGCCCATGCACAGCATAGGTATATCGGCGCGATGTTCGGTGCCAATGTGGCAAATCTTTCGTTCGACGAGAATCCTCCGGGAATCACCAACTCTCGTCGAATAGGAATATTGGCGGGCATCCAAGTGGATCACGTATTAAATGGAATCTGGTCTCTAACCGGGGAAGCCCTCTATGAGCAACAGGGCGCGAACCAGAGCATCAATCGTCCGGGAAAACTATCCGGCATCTGGCTTGAGCAGACGGGTACGTCAAGTTTGACTCTTAATTATTTGGATGTTACAGCACTCATCAAGGCGAGCTTTGGATCGGGAATGATAAAACCATACGTCTTTGCTGGGCCGAGCCTTGGCGCGTATCTTTCAGGAAATGAGAAAGATAATTACACAGTGTCGGATGCCGGAGCGTCTGTGAGCGTGGATACTACACAATCGATTCCCGAATCGTCCGTGAAAATCGATATTTCCGGTATTATCGGCGCGGGTGTTTCTTTCACGCTACCCTCCTGGCAAATGCTCTTCATCGAGGGCGGCTACGAATTCGGCATCACGGATATTTTGGACGACTTTGGCAGTGAAGTGCAGTCCCGCGACATCCGCCTCGCCGCCGGTATTCTTTTCCCGCTGGATTAACTATGGCCGCGCCACGACCGGCGGGGTCGGATAGGCTTCCGCTTGCTTCTTCTGCACGTCGAGCTCGGGCGATAGAATATCTTTCGGTCCGATGATCGTGCCAGGAACGCTGGGGCTATAACTAAACAAACCGCCCGAGCCGGCGGAAATCAGCATGTTGCGCGTGACCGTTTCTTTGGAAGCAATCATTTCGCGCAAGTCGCGGATGGAAGGAATACCGATTTCCGCGCCACGCACTAACTCTTCGTGACCGTCACTATACACTTTGTAGATAAGCGTGGGAATGATTTTCTTGCCGTTGGCGAGCATATCCTGAATGCTGAATCCGGCGTCCTGCGGCGGCGCGCCCACTTCGATCGAGCGAACGACGAAGCCGTAATCGTATCCATCCTCTTTCGCGCGCTTGATAAGATCTTTTTCCATCGCGGAGAATGCGACCGCTTTCGTATCGTTATATTCGACTACTCCGGGCGCGGGCGCGGTTTCGGTGAGTCCCGGCAAGCCACCGGCAAGCGAGCGAGCGTGGCCGTTGGGCGTGAGAACTTCTTTCGTGGGTGTGCGCGTCATGTAGAGCGTTTTGAGAATGCCTTTATCGACGAGCGTTAAATCCTGGGGCGGCTCGACGCCTTCGTCATCGAAAGGATAATATCCGAGTAGATCGACACCGTTTTTCGTCTTCTCGAGCGAAATATCGTGAAGCGAAGCCGTTACCGGCAGAATGCGCGTGTCTAATCTATCTTTCAGCGAAGAGCGTTTTCCGGATGCGAAAATCGCGGAGACATCGTTACCAAAAATATCCTCGCGTTCCGCGAACAAGCGGGAGACGACATTCTCAGAAAGATAATCGGTGGCGGCGTCATCTTCGAAGAGTACCGGCCCGGTATATTCCTTATCGAAGAGCGGCGCGCTACGAAGTGCGATGAGGTTCCCGGAAAGTTCCTCGATCGCCGATTTCAGTTCAACCTCGGATGGCAATTGACTCGGCATTTTTGCAACGAACGTGTGCGAGAGCACGAGCGGCTGGCCATCGGAATCGGCTTGCGTAGCAGCCTCGATATGAATCTCGCAGAGCGTCGCCGGTTTTCGGACCCGCGTGCCCTCGGTGTTTTGAATCCACTCGTAAGAATTGTAGAATGTGAGCGAGACGCTCGAAGTCTGGATTTCCCGGCGCCCGGTAAAAAGCGCGCTCAAATCTTTGACCATCGTTTCCAATGCGGGACGGTCGTACTTAAACGTAATGGGCGGCGCCGTGATATGGATGGCGGGCGCTTTCGAAAAATCGGGAAGGTCGCGCAGTTCCGGTGAAAGTTCCTTATGTTCGAGCGCCGCCTTCTTCTTCGTGAAGTTGTCGTTCGCTTCCTTGAAAAGATTATCCGTCGAAAGCCAGAGGACGCGGCGGATGCCCATATAATCATCATCGAGCGGCAGCGTGTTGTCCGGCGCGGAATTGAAATTAAAAAATCCGGTATTATCCGTGAAGTTCTCGTCGTTGAACTGATAGTTATGGAGCAGCAATCGAACGGATTCCTTTCGCTCGTGCGTCGCGTCCGATTTGGTAAGCGAGCCGTTCGAGGCCGCGAGTTCCAGCTTCTCCTGATCGGCTACCGTGTAAGCGATAAAGAATGGATCGACCAATCCCGGCATGTGAAGGTCGGTTTTCGAGCGAGCGAGTTCATCCGCCATTGCACGATCGACCACGTTGATGGTCGAGTCGGAAACCTGCGCGCTCGCTATGCCTTCCGCGAAGAGAACGAGAACGATCGATGCTACGAATATTTTAATCTGCGCCAAGAGTTTTATACTTTTGCTGCGTTATGGTGATCGCGTCCGGCGCCGGCAGGATAGGCAGCCGGTCCTGTGACTTTTGTTTTTTCTGAACCTCGATCTCGCGAATGAGCAGGCTCGGGCTGGACGCCGAAACGGGAACCCATCCGGATTCCGCCCCGCACATGCCGTTGAATGCCTGCCCATCGTCGCCGGCGGCGACGATGCGTTCGAAGGTAGCCAGCGGCGTTCCGATCAGATCGACGCCGCGTACTAATTGATCCGGCTCGCCATCGGCAAAGATGCGATAAACCAGGATGGGCAGCACATCGAAGGCATTCGGAATGGTCCGCCCCGTCAGCGTAAATCCGCCCTCGACCTCCTTGAACCACAGGCCGTAGGGTTTCCCCTGGGCCTTGCATTCGGCAATCAACATCGAACGGAGCGAATCGACGGGCACCGTTTTGTGCGCAATCACGACTAAGTTCGATTGCCGCGCTTCGGGAAGTTTTCCCGGCTGGGCGCGGCCATGCCCATTCGAATGAGGGAACCCTTCCATCGGCGAGCGGCCCATCAGGAAATTCTCCAATATGCCGTTCCGGACCACAGTCACCCGTTGGCCAAGCACGCCCTCGTCATCGTATTTATAATGCCCCATCAAGTCCGTACCGTCCCAGTGGGTCAGCGTCGGGTCGTCATAGACATCCATCCAGGTGGGCAGAACCAATTTCCCGACCATTTTCTTGAAGGTCTGTCCCTCATCGGCGCTCTTTTCGCGGTGTGCCTCTACCCGGTGGCCGAAAATCTCGTGAAAGAATACCCCGGCCGGACCGCCGGAAAGAATCGCCGGCCCTGCATACGGACTAACGACCGGCGCATTGCGCATCTCCTGAAGCGTGGCGATCATCTGGCGCACGTCACGCATAATCGAATCGTCGCTCGGAAGATCTTCCGGCTTATAGGCGAAGTAACTTTTATAGAGCGGCAATTCCATGCCGTCATCGGCTTTGGCGGTCGCCATGATCATGATGCGCGTATAGACCTGGTTCGAGGCAATCTCGCCGCCTTCGGTCGAGACGAAATATTTCCGGACAATGCTGGCATCGAGCATGGCTTTGGCTTCAAAAATATCCTTCTGACCGGCAAAGAGCGCGGAATATCGCTGGAGGCGATCTTCCCATTCCTTGCGGTTCCGGAAATAATTCGACATTTCGATATCCGGCTGGTAATAATGGTTCGAGGCGTCGGCCTTGCTGAAATCGCCGGCGGTATCGTCCTCGGCAACTTTTATCGTTTCATTCGTGCGCACTTGCTGGAGCCGCTCGGTGGCCGAATTATAACTTTCGTTCGTCGCCCGCCAGAGCGCAAGCCGGAGCGATTCCGCATCGTCCTCATACGGTATCGCTTGCGCGCCGTTCTGGGCAAACATGTCGTTCGAGCCGCGAAGCTCGTGGGTATTATCGAGTTTATACGTGCCGACGCGAACATCGACGAGCAGCATTCTCCGGCGCGAGGAATCGGAATTCGTGAGCGCGCCATAGCTTGCTGACATGCTGACGGTTTGCTCGTCGCCAACATTATAGCTCATGTAATAGGGCGGGACCGATTGCGATGCGAGCGCATTCTGCTCGCGCGCAAGCTCGGCATGCATCGTCTGGAGAACAATATCATTCGAGGCGGTCTGGGCGCGCCCACGCTGGGCCGGAGGCGCCGATTCCTGAGCCAGCACTATGCCGGGAATCGCGGCAAGAAGGCACCCGAGCAACATCCGTTTATGGAAAGATATAAAAACAGGCATGATGTAAAAATTCTATAAACTGCTTTATGCAACGATACCCACCACGGCAAGCCGCTTGGCAAGCCGCTTGGCAAGCCGCTTGGCGAGTGAGGCGATGTGGATGAGGGGTAGCACCAAAGACGGAAGAAGAGTTCTAACGGGAGGGTGGAAGTTTTGTTACTTCTCCGTCATGTACTCGCGAAAGCATGCGAACTCCGTTCGCCTGACCCCTCCCCGCAAATCCGCCGCGGCGGACGCGGGGTACACGCGGAGAGTTCATTAGGCCCCTCCGGGGATTTTTCTGATGAAAGAGGTGTAACAAAACTCTGCGATGCGAATTCTTATACAGCGGGTTAGTCATGCTCGGGTACGAGTGGGCGGTGAAACCATCGCCGAAATCGGGCCGGGGCTGCTGGCATTCGTGGGAATAAATGAGCGGGATACGACGGATGAAGCGCGGTGGATGGCCGAAAAAGTTGCGCAAATCCGCATTTTCGAGGATTCGGGAGCATCGTCGGCGATGCTTGGCAAAATGAATTTATCGCTCGAAGATACCCAGGGAAGCGCGCTCGTCGTGAGCCAATTTACGCTGTATGGCGAGCTTCGAAAAGGCAACCGGCCAAATTTCATGGCCGCCGCCCAACCGGAAAAAGCCGAGGCAATGTACGAGGAATTCTTAGGCTATTTGCGGGATCGGCTCGGCGCGGCGAGAGTCGCTTCGGGACGCTTTCGAGCGAAGATGAGTATCGAATTAATAAACGAGGGGCCGGTAACGCTCCTTCTCGAACGATAGCAAACGTGCCGAATCACCGGCTATCACTCGAAAATGTCGTATTTTAGTACAACGATCAATTTCATCGTACTAATTTAATCCATCATGATTTCGAATTCTCGCATCCCCTCGCACGCGCTTCGCGCGCTCTTCGTATCGTTCATCCTTTCGCTCGGGTTTTGGCCAGGCGGCCCCGCTCAAGCCGATTGCGGCGGCCAATCGAGCTCTTCACAGCCGACGAACGCCGGTACGGAATTCCTCCTCTGCTTCGAACAAAATATCGATAACTCTCCCACCGTTGACAATGCGACCGGAGGCTATCTTGAGATTTATCTTGCCACGCTCGATTACGCAGCGACAATTACCGTTACTTCGAATCGCTACCCTGCCCTCAACAAGACGTTTTTTCTGCAAGCCCATTCTTCCCAAATTTATCGCATTTCGGACTCCGTGCTTCAGGAAGGCGGCGGAGTGAGCGAAATGATGAACGATCTCTGGATCACGAGCGATGAGGTCGCCGACAATCGCGTCGTGATGGTTCAGTCCACTGCATCGATTGTGTGCTATGGGTTAGATTATAAATGGGAATCCGCGGATGCGTTTTGCGCTCTTCCCATCAATTCAGCAGGCACGGATTATCGGGTGATGAGTTATCCCAATTCGATCAATCCGAACGAGGGCGCGGACATGCCGTCCCAGTTTGCCGTTGCCGCGTTTCAAGATAACACCACCGTCACGATTACTCCCGCAGCTCCGACACTTGGTGGCCATCCCGCCGGAACGCCATTCACAGTAACTTTGAATAAGGGACAATGCGTACAGGTACAAACGGACGCCAGCATTCAAGGGCTCGACCTTACCGGCTCGATGGTCTCGGCGGATAATCACATCGTGGTTTATGGAAGCCATTCGCGCACGGAAGCACCGAATGGCTTCCGATTTCCGATAGATGGCCTTGCCAGCCGCGATATGCTTCTGGAATCCATGCCGCCGACCTCGGATTGGGGTTCTAATTTCGTGCTCGATGCGATTGGAACAGGTGTTGGCACTTTCAACCCGAATGGGGATGTCGTGCGGGTGCTCGCGCTTCATCCGAATACAACCGTGACTGTGAACGGACAGACGTGGGTAACCCTCAACAGCAATGGATTCCGCGATACGGTCATCCACGGCCCAATGATGATCCAATCATCCGCGCCGCTGCTGGTCGGAGAGATAGCCCACACGGATGCTACGGATAGAGGCGGCGTCGGTGATCCATTCCTCGCGATCGTTCCTCCGGTCGATCAAACATTCAATAACTATACCTTCTTCCTGCCATCCAACACGGGGAATTTTAATTACCAATTCGTGATCATTGCTACGGACACGGCTTCACAAGGAAGTATCTCCGTCGATGGTACGCTGCTTCTGCCATCGCTCTTTACGCCGGTGCCGGGAGCTGTCGGAAATCGAGGGTTCTCGGTCCTTGAATGGTCGCTACCCTCGGGCGTACACACCATCAGCACTTCCAAGCCGGCCCAAAACGGCTTTACCATTTTGGGATATGGCCTCGGCAATGTTGTTTCCTACGGTTACACCGCCGGCTCGCTGCTCGTACCGAAGCGGACAATTGCGATTCAGTATCCGCCGGGGGCGATTGGTGGGCAGCATACAAATGCTCTCGATTTCCGAAATACCTCCTACGAAACCGCGTACCTCGATAGCGCCGTCTTCGTGCCGGACGATCCGAAGAGGAGCGATTTCGGAATCCATGTTCAGGAAAATGTGGCCTACGATATTGGCCGGCTCGCGGTGGGCGCGGGCGCGCGGATTCATTTGGTCCCCACCACTCCCCTGGACCTACCCGTGAGCGGCACCGTGAAAATTTATGCTCACTTGCCAGATTATTGCTATTATGCTCCCATCGAGGACGCAGAGATGCCGTTCACGCTCTATCCCGATGCCAGCGACGCGGTCGGAACGCCGGACGGGCTGCGTCTTACCGTGACGGCTGCGCCAAATCCGTTCGCGGATTTCACCACCATCAATTTCTCCGTTCCCGAATCGGGCGATATTACGATGACGCTGTATGACGAGCTTGGCCGCGTGGTGCAGCATGTCACGTCGGGCGAGTTTTCGCCGGGCGCGTATTCCATTCGCATCGAGCGCCGGGGGCTGCCCGACGGGTTCTACACCTGCGTGATCTATTCCCAAAAGATGAATATCGACGAGCGGGTGCCGATCGTCGCGGGAAGATAACGGAGCAAGTATGAAGTATGAATTATGATGGAATTGGAACGATGGGGAAATTCATACTTTATACTTCTTACTTCCTACTTTCCTTTAGCACGGCTTACGCGCAGAATCCGGAATACCTTCGGCATTCGATTCCAAACATCCGGGTAGCACACGTTCCACTTGCCGCCGCGCACCAAGTATTCTCGCCTGTTACGCCCGCAAAGGGACCGGCGTCCTGGCCGAAGCTTCTCGCTTCCCCAACCCCATGGACGGCGGCAGGAAAGGATTTTTATGCCTGCTTTCCTTCCGTCGTCGGTAATTCCGATACGGTCCAGCAAAATATCCGCGCGCTGTTTATTTCCTCCCGCGCTCCCGCGCGAGTGACCGTGGAAGCGTTGAAAACCGCATGGGACACAACCTTTATTGTGAGTCCGGACACATGCGCACGTGTTGAAATCCCAATCTATGACGCGCTCAACCAGAGCGACGATGAAGTCATCGAATCCAAAGTAATCCATATCTATTCGAAGCAAGTGATCTCGGTCTATGGATTCTCGCACAATTATTTAAGTTCGGATGGCTTCGTCGTCTATCCCACGCCGGCGCTGGGAACTTCCTATGAAGTCGTGAGTTCCCGGAATTCGGTCAATTACAATTTCTTTGGCGATACTATTCCCGCGCAGCACGATACCACCACTCCGAACCCACGCAGCGAATGCGCCATCGTCGCCACGCAGAATAATACAACCGTCACCTTCACGCTGACGGCCACCTCCTACTCCGGACGCCTGCTCGCGGATTCGACCTACACCATTCGGCTCGACCGGGGACAAGTGTATCCGATCATGGCGCGCGACACCGGAACACGGCTCACGGGCCGGATCGCCGATACCGCCATCGACTGGTGGAACCTCTATGCTCCGTGGAACGGCGGGGCGGATTGCGATCTTACCGGCTCGTACATTACATCGGATAAACCGATCGCGGTCTTCAGCGGTAACGAACGCGCCGCCGCTCCCGACGTATTGGAATATGACTCCCTCCCGCCCACGCGCGATCACCTGGCCGAGGAGGTGCTTCCCATTTCCGCATGGGGGGAACATTATATCGTTGCGGGTTCCGGGCAGGATAATGCAAAGGGCCGGCGCGCGGGCGGCGATGTGGTGCGGGTGCTTTCCGCGTTCGGCAATACGCACATCACGGTGAACGGCGCGCCCGCGTACACGCTCGGACGCGGTGAATATCGTGATTTTATGTCCGGTACCACGGCAGTGATTGCAAGCGATCTTCCCATTCTCGTCGCGCATTATATGCAAAGTTCCGGAACCGATGGGATGGGCGATCCGGACCTGACGCTCGCCCGGCCCATCGAGGATTATGCAAACGAATATACATTCCCACCCTGGCATGACTGGACGATATTCACCGAGCCGCACCTGCTGGTTATTTGCGATACCTCGGTAACATCGAGTACGCTGTATAATGGAGTTCCTTTTCCGATGGGATATTGGAATGCAATTCCCGGCACATCACTCGCGTCCGGTATTTTTCCCGTTAACTACAACCTCGAACAACGAGTGGAAAGTCCGCTCCCCTGCTATGCCGAATTTTTTGCTTATGGTATGGCGGATTCCTACTGCTATGCCGGCGGCGGGGATTATCCATACGTCGATAGTCTGTTCGCGGCCGATGTGAATTTTCAATCGGTTTTGGTTGGCAAAACCAAGAACCAGGCAACCCCGGTGTATACATCCGCAACCGCGAACGATTCGGTTCATGTCTATAACTACGAATGGGTTAGCGGCGATACTTCGAGTTTCACCTTGGTCGGAGGCATGAGTCAATCCGCCAACATTGCGCCGCACGGAGTGATCCCCGTTCCCTTTCAATTTCATCCTACCGTACAACGCGCATACAGCGCATTGCTTCGGGTGTGGTCCGATGCGGTGAATCCGGTTTTCATTCGGCTAAAAGGCAGTGGCGTTTTGGCTTTGATCCCGAAGATCGCGGTTATTCCGGACACGATTGATTTCGGGCGTGTGCGGCTTCGGCAAAAGCGCGACAGCAGCTTTATTATTGAAAATACCGGCACAACCCAAATTACGCTTGTGGATCTCGCGTATGGCAATTCCCTCTTCGGAACGGACTTCACCGCCGACACCGTGAAAAGTTCACTTCCCACCCTCATACT
>DASRZC010000158.1:0-17793 GCA_035686785.1 Kapaibacterium sp. (SeqCode) | reverse complement strand
ATGTCGCTCCTACTCGCGGAGCAAGGGATTAAGATTCTTCCCGGTTATCGCGCCGCGAATCTCGATGGCTTCGAAGGCACCGTCGTGATCGGCAATGCCATGTCCCGCGGCAATGAGGAAGTCGAGACGGTCCTGGAGCGGCGGCTACCCTTCATCTCGATGGCGGAATTGCTCGAGCGCGAGGTCATTCAAGGCAAGACTTCAATTGTGATTTCCGGTACGCACGGCAAATCAACAACATCCTCACTCATGGCGTGGACGCTTGAATCGAGCGGACGCAATCCATCCTTCCTGATTGGCGGTGTGCCCGAAAATTTTGGCGCGGGCTATCAGGCGCGGCCCGAAAGCGAGTTTGTAGTGCTCGAAGGTGATGAATACGATACCGCCTTTTTCGATAAGCGTTCGAAATTTTTGCATTATCTTCCCACGACACTCATCATCAATAATATCGAGTTCGATCATGCCGATATTTTTTCTTCGCTCGATGAAATCAAGCTCGCGTTTAAGCGGCTCACGCTGCTCGTGCCGCGCAATGGACTTCTCATCGCCAACGCGGACGACGCGAACGTAATGGAAGTTGTCACCGGTTCGATCGCGCCCGTGCTCACCTTCGGAATTTCGGAAAATGCAAACGTTCTCGCCGAAGATATTCGGTACACTGACTCCTCTACCAATTTTTCGTTCCGTGCTATCGGCCATCCCGAAGCGCGATTGGAGATTCCTCTTTTGGGAGAGTTCAACGTTCGAAATGCGCTCGCCGTAACGGTTGCGGCGCGCCATCATGGACTTACGTTCGAGGAAATTCAGCGCGCCTTCTCTTCGTTCAAGAGTATCAAGCGTCGGTTGGAATTCAAAGGCGAGTTCAGCGGCGTAAAAGTCTATGATGATTTTGCCCATCATCCAACCGCCATTCGGGCTACGCTTCGGGGGCTTCGTCAGCGGCATCCACGGGAGCGAGTGATCGCGATCTTCGAACCACGCTCGAATACAACACGCCGAAACATATTCCAGAAGGAACTTGCCGAATGCTTTGACGATGCAAATGTTGTATTCATTTCGCAAATCGCGCGGTTGAATTTACTGAAGCCGGAGGAGCGGCTCGATCCGGAACGCGTGATGGAAGATTTGCGCGGACGCGGCAAAGAAGCATATTATTTACCGGACGCACCATCCATCGCTGAGAAAGTAGCCGAGATTGCGAAACCTGGAGACGTTGCAATCGTCATGAGCAATGGCAGTTTCGGCGGGATACATGATTTATTAAAAGTAAGCCTTTCAAGACCTCGATGACTATTACAACGGAAACTCAAACCCTTCGCGTGGAAGGTGAAGAGATGGGAATTTATATCGCGCGGCCGGAAACCGGACGTTCTCCGGCGCTCATCGTCTTACAGGAAGCCTTCGGCGTGACCGATCACATTAAGGACATTACCCAACGCTTCGCGGAGCAGGGCTATCTCGCGGTCGCGCCGGAATTATTTCACCGCACCGCTCCGCCGGGATTTACGGCGCCATACAACGGCGATTTTACAGCACTTGCTCCGCATTTTCAGGCGGTGACACCGGAACATATCGCGGAGGATGTTCTCGCGGTGCATGAATGGCTTTTGCGCGATCCTCAATTCGATAAAACCCATCTTGGCGCGATTGGATTTTGTTTGGGCGGTCGCGCAGCCGTGATTGCGAATGCGCGGTTGCCGCTTCAGGCAGCGATCTCGTTTTACGGAGGCGCTCCGACGAATCCCAATGATGTTGCTCGTGAGCAGCATGGGCCGGTGCTTTTCTTTTGGGGCACACAGGACACGCGCCAGGTTCCCGAGCAACAAGACATTATGATCGACGCCATGCGGAACGCTCAAAAACAATATATTACGGTTGAGATTTCGGATGCCGGCCACGGCTTTTTCCGGGATGTTGGAACTACTTATAATCCCAATGCGGCGCGTCAGGCCTGGGCGCTCACGCTTTCGTTCCTGGCGACGTATTTGAAGCCATAGGCCACAGAATTTCTATCGCTTGTTCGGGCGCGATCTCCATCATGCAGCGGAAGTGCTTCTCCGGGCAATGTTCGAGGCCGTTCGCCGTGCAGGGACGGCAGTAAAGACCCTTCACTTCGAGGACCACGGCATCCGCGGCGCGGGGCTTGAATCCGAATTGCGTGACCGTCGGACCGAAGATGGCGATCACCCGCGTCCCGGCGGCCTCGGCGATGTGCATCAGGCCCGAATCATTCGTGATGATCGCGCCAGCTTTTCCGATTTCACGAGTGGCATCCGCAAGACTAAGCGTGCCTGCGAAATTTGTGTAGGAACCAGGCGGTAACTCCTTCGCAATCCATTCCGCAATATCCCGATCCGCTTCCGAGCCATGCACGTCGATGTGATAGCCGCGCGTAACTAATTCCTTCGCTACAATTGCAAAATTCGCCGCCGGCCAACGCTTGTTCCAATGCCGCGAGCCGGGAGCAATGGCGATTCGCGCCGCATCATGATTAGAAGGGATATTCAATTTCGGTCCCACGCCTGCATCCTTCACTCCAAGCGGAGCTGCTGTTTCAAAATAGCGCCCAATCACATCCGGCGCTTGTTTCAACCGGTCGAATTTGTAGCGGACGAGCAGCCATCGCCGGAACGTCCTCTTATTGATTACAGAATGATGCTGGGCAAGCACGAGCCTGAGAATGCGAGTGCGAAGGACATTGTGAAGATCGAAAACATAATCGTAATTCTCTTTTTGTAAAATTCGGCGAAGACCAAGCAGTCCACGAAATCCACTTTTTTTATCGAAGACATGCACCTTCGAAATTCCTTCCATTAATGGAACGATCGCTTCGTATTCTTTTGCAAGAACAAGATCGATTCGGCTCTCCGGAAACCGTTCCCGAAGCGCGCGGATAAGCGGCGTCAAGAGAACAATATCGCCCAGCGAGCTTAACCGCAGTATCAATATAGAAGGCATCGGAGGGTTCAGGCGGAATTCGTTCGGCGAGGCGTGCTGTTGGAAGTAATATTTCGTGGAACACGAAAGACTTATAAATAAACCCTTCCCTACCACACCATGTCGCGCCTTTTTTTCGCGGTTGAAACTCCTGACATTCTGAAAAAGGAGTTAGTAAAGCTTCAGGATGCGTTCGCCGAAGATTTTCTGAAAATGATTCCCGCCCCCAATTTCAAGCCCGAGCATCTCGCGAATTCCCATTGCACGATTCGGTTTCTTGGTAATGTCGAAGAATCGAACGTGGAAAGGATTTCGGAAGAGGCTCGCAAGGCAATTGCCCACACGCTCATTCCTCCGTTCGAATGCACACTCGCGAAGTGCGGAGTCTTTCCAAATTCGCGCCGCGCGCAAGTGATGTGGATTGGCCTTTCGCCGGAAGCACCGTTTCAAAATATTCAGTGGGCAATCGACCAAAGTCTTATCGCTGCAAATATTTCGTTCGAACAGGAGCACGCATTCCACCCGCACCTTACGCTCTTTCGGTTTCGCGAGTCATACCGATTGCCACCAAATTTTGAATTTACCGATCTCAGTGAGAATACTCCTTCGGCACTCGTTTCCGAAGTGGAACTCGTCGAAAGCAAAACCTTCGCGGAGGGACCACTGCATACCATCCGAGCAAAATTCGCATTGAAGTAAAATTGCATTTGGTGTGGGGCGAAATGGTATTTCGCTCCCGGGCCGAAATAACATTCCGGCTCACACCGTATCTATTGCGTATTTTTGTATTCATGCTTCGCACGCTTTTTCTTGCATCTCGATCTCCCCGCCGCGCAGCACTTGTGCAATTGCTCGGGGTACAGCGAATCGAAATTCATCCGGCGGATCTGGAAGAAGAAATGGACGCATCGCTCGGCGCGGCGGAGAATGTCCGGCGGCTGGCGCTCGATAAAGCCCGCTGGGTTGCCCGCGAGCTGAATAGCAAGCGCGGCGTCGTACTCGGCGCGGACACTACGGTCGCAATTAATGACGAAATTCTGGAAAAGCCACTTGATACAAAAGATGCCGAGCGAATGCTCGCGCTCCTGAGCAACAACACGCACACGGTGCATACCGGTGTTGCACTCATCGACATCGAGACGAAGGCCGAACAATCCTTCGTCGAATCGACGGACGTGACGTTCCGCTCGCTTTCGCTCGATGATATTCGCGACTACATCGCTACCGGCTCGCCGATGGATAAGGCGGGCGCTTATGGAATCCAGGAAGATTTCGGCGCGGTGTTTGTGAGCCGCATCGATGGCGATTATTATAATGTGGTCGGCTTGCCGCTCTCGCGGCTTTATACGATGTTAAAAGAATTCGCACCGGATTTATTTTATCCCCCCCTCCTAAAGAAGGAGGGGGAAGGGGGTGGTCCTGCCTAAGAAAAACCACTCCCTAACCCCCTCCTTCTTTAGGAGGGGGAATTCTGAGACCTGGCTGCTGCTTTCGCCGTGGCTTATCACGCTTGTGCTCTTCTGGGCGTGGCCGCTTCTCTACGCGCTCTATCTCTCCTTCACCAAATATTACACGCTGACGAACCGGACGGTCTGGATTGGCTTTGGTAATTACACGAAGCTCGCCCACGATCCCGCCTTTTGGCAGGCGGCGCTGAACACGCTCGTGTTCGTCATCGGAACGATTCCCTTCACGATGATCCTCGCTCTTTTTTTCGCGGCGCTGCTAACGCGGGTCGAACGGTTTCAGCACTTCTACCGGTCCGCGCTGTTTCTGCCGAGCGTTACGTCGCTCGTCGTGATCGCGCTTATTTATACGAATCTCTATGCTTCCGGCGGCTACGTCAATGTGCTGCTGAAAATGGCGGGAATGCTCGTCCCGAAGATTGGTTGGCTGCTCACGCCCGGACTTGCGCTGCCCGCCATCATGGTGATGGACATCTGGGTTTCCATCGGCTATTACGCCGTGCTCTTCCTCGCAGCGATGCAAAATGTTCCCAAAGATTTTTACGAAGTCGCGGAGCTGGAAGGCACTTCGAAATGGAAGCAATTCTATCAAATCACCCTGCCCGTTATCAAGCCGACGCTGCTTTTCGCGCTCGTGCTGAATACGATCAAAAGCTTTCAGGTTTTCACCGAAATTTATGTGATGACCCGCGGGGGGCCACTGGGCCACACGAACACCCTCGTCTATCAGGTCTATGCAAAGGCGTTCGAATCGGCGGATACGATGGGCTACGCCTGCGCGATCGCGTATGTCCTATTTTTTATCATTGCCATCTTCTCGGTGATTGAAAACCGCATCATTTCGGAGAAAGCATAGCGAATCGCCCCAAAATTCACAGGGCCTTTTGATTATTCCCATTATGAAAAAATAGCGGATTTCATGCTTTCGCCCGAAAAATTGTGTAAATTTACAAATTAGCGTTCGCCTCGGTAAACTCCTATGGAGGCCCGCCGGACTCATAAGTTCAATTATTTAAGGAAACATAGCCATGAAGCAGGTTCTTATCGCATTCTTCTCGTTGGTACTCGGCACCGCCGCCCTCCAAGCGCAAACGCAGCCCGGCACGCTGCCCAACGACGTGCCGGACATCACCACGCAGCAAGCAGTCGCCTTCGTGAAAGCCGAATCCGCCCACCCGAGCCGGAGCGTGCTCTACATCAAGCGGCCGAACGCCTCGGTGGATGCCTATCACCTCACAGCCTTGATCAATTCGGGTTATGGGTCACAGATCTTCGACTCCATCCGCCATCTTTCCGTGATCGGAATGGCGCCCGATTCAAACTGGATCATCCTGGGCGGGGAAATATTCTATCAGGATCCGTTTAAAACATCGAGTGCGGTCTTTGCAGGAATTTTCCGGCTTCCGTGGCCGCTGACGGCGGCGAGCATCGCCAATGATGAACCCTTTGATTTTAATCTTGATAAGCCCCGCTGGTTCCTGCAACCGGCCCGGGACTTAGGAGCATTTCATCCCGCCGGAATTCTCTCTCCCAATGGAACCCAATGGTACGCCACGATGCGGACCTCGTCTCCAGGGAGCGATCCGATGTTATTCTATCATGGCTCTACCAGCGGCGGCTCGGTCGATTCCGCCGAAATCACTGCCGATGTTGCTGGCCAAGGGGGCGCGCCCCAGAGCGGCTGGAATATTTCGAATCTCGCGCTCGATACGACGAACTCCACCATGGTTGCCGCGGAGGTCGATGGTCTTGAATCCGGCGGCAACCAGTCGGAACGCATACTGATCATGCACTGGCATCCCGGCGATATCGCTCCCTATGCGTATCCCATTTCCGGAATACTTAAGAACTTGCAACCCGTGCAGGATACGATCGATGCCCTTTTCGGCCTGACCGTCTCGGCGCTGCAGACGAACACCTCGCTCCGAATCGGCCTACGGGACATCAATGCCCACGACGGTACGATCGAGTTTTACACGACGAGTTATACCAATGCGGCCAAAGGATTAACCTCGGAACAGACTATTCCCAACTCGATCCTGCCCCCCGGGACTACATTTTTTGCCGGCAGAAACTCTTCGGAATACGGCGATGATAATTCCGTCTTCCATCCTCATGGCAATGGCGGGGATGTTATTCTGACCAACGATGGCAGCACGGCGCTGTTCATTACCCGTGAAACACCCGATAACCCGAACACCAACCCACTCTCGCCAAGGAATATCAAATCCGCCATCTTTAGCTACGACTTTAACACGCAGCAGGCGACGATGCTTTATAACGATTCGAACGCGCAGGAATTGCAGCCGATTTTCGTTCCATCGCAAGACACCACGCCGCATGTGCCCGATATTCAGGCCAGCCCCACCACCCCATTGAACTTTGGCACTGTCGATACGGGCTCGGTTTCCGCGCCGCAAACGCTCACTATCACCGATACCTCCAGCTTCGATGGCACCATCCTCGATGCCGCGACCATCACCGGCGATAACGAGTTCACCATCGTCTCGCCAAAGTTCCCGGACACGATTATGCGGAATAGCTCGGTGCAAGTGAAGTTGCTATTCACCCCCGTGCTTCCTGCCGCATTGAAAACCGCCACGCTTACGGTAACTTCCGCGATGTCCGTCACCAAATCTATTTCCGTCACGCTGAAAGGGACTGCGGGGGTGAAATCCGGCAGCGGCGGCTTCGTAACGGAAGACCCTTCGCTCGCGGAAAATCTGTCGATTGAGCCGAATCCGTTTTCGTCCATCGCTTCGGTGCGGCTTACCGCGCAGGATGCGGGCGCGCTCGGCATCGTAGTACATGACGCGCTGGGCCGGACGGTCTATACCTCGCCGCTCATTCATGTTGGCACCGGAGCGAGCGAGACCTTCAATTTCGACGCGAAATCGCTCAGTCTTCCGAATGGGATTTATTATGTGACAGCGCTCTTCGGGGACCGCCAGGTTTCGCGGCAGGTGGTATTCGTGAGATAAATGCGCGCGGGCCCGTGTAGCTCAGGCTTTCCAGCCTTAGCACGGGCTTTTAGCCCGCAAGCTATGCGGAGGGATTACTCGCAACAATCAATCGCCGCCGGTAGTAGAGATACAAAGCCGGCGGGCCGATGACGTAAAAACCAATCGTCCAGAGCCAGCGCTCGATGCGGTTGCACCGGGAGTTGGCGAGGCAATGCCTGCCGATGGGCTGGCCCGCGATGATCGCGAAGATTATCATGGGTATCGTAATGCCAATTTGAACGAGCGCATACCGGCCCTGCACCAATCCCAGCAGGGCGAAGGTATTGAACGTCGAAAGCGGCGCGACCAAAAGGTAGAGCGCCAGCGAAATCATCATGGCTTTGTAACCGCGGGAAGGCATTTGGATGAAATGACATTTTTCGGGGATGAGGGGTTCCAAGAACCTTGCGATGAATAATTCATGGTTTTTCCATTGGAATGGCATTTTGTTTTACTCAATGCTTGACTTTTGCCTAAAAATGTTGTAACTTACAAATGACACACGTTTTAAGTAGAGCTTTTGTGAAACATTCCCTGACTGCCGAAGTAACTTTCGCGGCTCGCGGCTCGCGGCTCGCGGCTCGCGGCTTGCGCTTGATTGCGCGATTGCGTTAGCGTGCCTCCTTTTTTCGCGTTCTGCCTCCGCGCAGTACGCTGCCCCAGCATCCGATTCTTCGAAGCATGCCGTCATCGACCGGCTCTATTGGGATCACGTTGAAGGCTTTTGCATCGCGGATACCATTGGGGAGGAAATTTACGTCGGGAGCCGAAACCGCCTCTATTACACTTCGGACGCCGGAAAAACGTGGGAAAAGCTTGGCGAACTTCCGAATGTTACACTGATAAAGGAAATTATTCCGATCAGTTCCCGAGTGATTTTTATCATTGCGTCTAAAGGACCAACGGGAGAGGCTTTTGTAAGCAGGGATTCTGGCCGAAGCTTCTGCCCATGCATTGCGGTAACCGGCGAAGGAAGCTGCGCCGCCTTTGTACGAAGCACCGGTACACTTTACGTCTCGACCCCAAATCCATTCATGCTGATGGGATCGAAAGACAGTGGAATAACATGGAGCGCTGCAAGTCTTTCCATCGATACTCTACGAAACCCACATATCTGCTCGCTACTCGTAAAGCATCGAAGTGATGGAAGTTCATTTTATGTCTCCACTTCGGCGCCTGCAGCTATTTATTGTACAAATGATTTAAGGGAGTCATGGCGAAAGTGTTTTAGCGACCCGCTATTTACTGACCCGCGAATGCCTTCGAATCGCGAAGTACCTCTTGTTACCCAGTGGGGAACACGCCTTATTGCCTGCCTCAGCAGCGGACCCCATGGGTCCGCACAAAAACTTTATCAGTCAGATAATGGTGGTTTATCCTGGCATGGTATAAATTGCCCTTTCAATATTTGGGGTATTGGCTTGAACAGCGTGGACACGAACGCGATGTGGATCGGCAACTACGGCAGCTGGCCGAAATCCGAACCATACAATGCGTTGCAGTACTCGCTGAATCAAGGGCGGAGCTGGATTCCTGTGCGAGGTTGTAAGGCGCGATTATTTTGGCAGCTTGTGGAGCTGCCCAATCGCGCGCTTTATGCCGCGACGGATGTTGGACTTATCCGCGTGAGCCTCAATGAATATTAGAAACTTTAGCAAGCGGGTTGCGGAGCGATTACGGTTTCCATCACGTTTTTATTGCAATCACGTTCCGAAGCCCGTAATCGGCCAAGGAACATTTTTTAGAATCGGGATGAAGAAAACAATTCTCTTCTTGTGCTTTTTGTGCTTTGCAAAAGTCGGCCACGCGCAACTCGGGTGTAATCGCTGCTTGATACTGCAGCCAGATCCTTATGGGTCATGGTGCCGTTGCTGCGACACGGCACGTGCTTGGATACTAACGGATGGTTGCGATTCCTGTATCACAACAATTCAGATTCGAAGCAAGAGTGGAAAACCATTTATGATCTGTTGCGCAGTTACTCAGGATACTAATCAGACGCCATGGACGGTAACCGAAGGGAGTGATACCTGCCAGTGCGTCTGGACCTTGCAAGCTCCAGTTGGTAGCTGCCTAAATACTGTTCTACAGTTTACAACGTGTGGCCTTAATTCAGGCGATGCGGTATATTTGTCATGGGCTCCAGCGGATCCACCGTGTGGACCTATGGCTCAAGATGAGGAGGTAGGGCTACCATGAGGATTAAACAGATCATGGCACCATTTATTTCCTATTCCCTGGGGGTCATTGCCGTTTTGGCAATGACCCACGGTCTGCGTGCGCAAGGTTTGCCGGGCCAATGGCACAAAGTTCTGCTTCCGTATGCAGCGAGTTCGAACACCAATACGCTCGACTTTGCATTTAAGGACAGTCTGAACGGCCTCTGTGTTTCTCATTCTGGCGAGATTAGCTCGACAACGGATGGCGGCCACACCTGGGTGCTCGATGAGAATTCCAATTTTACACTCGGCTGGAATGAAACTTATAGTTTATTCGTGGAAGCGGAGAATAATGTGGAATGCACCGCGCCACATAGGGGATTTTTTTTCAACGGCACGCAAACAATCTCCATTTCACCATCAGGCGCTGTGTCGCTGGACAATGCAACACCTCCGGGAATTATTACGGATTCCTCAGACTCCTATCGCGGCTTGTACAGTACGCTCGCAGAAAAAATGTACGATACGTCGTATGGCTTTCGTCTGGTGTCCGTGGATACCCATAAATCGGAAGGTCTGATCTATCCCGATACTGCGGTGCTAATGGTGCTCGTAACGCATGACGGGTGGCATTCGTCCTCGGTTTATGGCGGAAAGCACCTCGTCCTTTTCAGTTCTTTTTACAGTTTTTATCCTTCCGTAAATACTGGGATTATCGTCGATAGTAACGATCTTTGGGCCGAGGAGGATCTACCGATTTATGGAAGCAAACCGCTGCCGTCGGAAGATCTCAAATTTCTGCTTCACACTTCGAATGGAGGAATTTCGTGGGATACGATCGATGCGTTCGATAGCTCTCTTAATCAATTCGGAACAGGCGTAATGGATCTTTTTGCAAACGCCAATACCAAGGATGTTTTCTGTATGCTGAACGGAAGCAAGCTGGACTATGCCTATTCCAGTGATTATGGAAAGGCATGGCGGCTGGACTCAAATTTCTCAACCGCCGGTGGTGTCGATACCACCTTCCTGAATGTATGGCTCATGGTTAATTCTTCGCCAGGAATTCTTTGGGCAATGCTCGGTGAAGGAGGTGCTTTAAGCGCTCCTCCATATCCTCCTAGTGATGTTATGGGAAATAATTCCAATCGATACTCACGCATGGTTGCTTACAGTTCCGACAATGGCGCAAGCTGGGCTATCGATTCGACCACCTTCCGCGACGATTCCTTAGAAGAGATGCACTGGCTCGATGCGCGCTACGGCTGGATCGCATCCTGGAGCCACGACAGCCTTTGGATGTGGTATTACGACGCGGATGGAACTTCGAGCGTAGTGAGCAATAACGTCCCTCAGATCAATACCATATCTATCGTTCCAAATCCCGCCACCAAATCGATTACGGTGGATGGCACATTGGGCGACGTGGAGATTAGCGACGCTCTTGGCAGAATATGGCAATGCCCGCGGAACGGAAATGAATACAACATCGCGGCGCTTCCGTCTGGGATTTATTTCGTGAGCAGCCGTTCCGAGCGCACTCGTTTTGTGAAAGAGTGACGCGCCGCGTCACACTTTCCAAAGAATATCGCGCACAATCCCCGGCCCGAATTCCGCGGCGATCTTTTCCAAGATCATCGCCTTTTGCATCGTGAGTTCATAGCGCCACACCGGGTTTTTCACACGGACGGTAAGAATCCCCTTTTCGAGCTTTTCCGCCGTTGCAGCATGGGCGATCTTCTCGCCGACCAGCTCCGCCCAGCCGGTAATCACCGAATAGTTCCGGGCCTTTTTTTCGAGGCCGAATTCTTTGAGGAGTTCGGGAATGACTGCTTCGAGAGATCGGGGATATGCCATACGTTCGCTACTCGATAACCCCTTGTTTCATCCGAAAGATTCGGCAATCGGCCAGTTCCGACAGAATGGGTTTGAATCGCGAGGCCTCGGTCGATGTAATGAACGTCTGTCCGAGATTTCCGGAAGCAGCGAGTTCCAGCAATTGATTCGCGCGTTGCTCATCGAGTTCGCTAAAGACATCGTCGAGCAGGAGCATCGGGGTTTCGCCGCAAGCTTCGCGAAGATATTGAAATTCCGCAAGTTTCATCGCGACGAGCAGCGTTTTGTGCTGGCCTTGCGAAGCATAGAGCCGAGCCTCCTGCTCGGGATTGATGAAGAGCATCAGCTCGTCGCGGTGAGGACCGAAGAGCGTCGTGCCTCGGCGGATTTCTTCGAGTTCAACTCGCGCGGCTTCTTCCGCGAGCAATGCATCGAAATCGACCACCCCCCTGCCCCCTCCTTCTTTAGGAGGGGGTTGTTGCGACATTGGCAAATACTCAAGGGATGGTTCCTCGCGGCTTTGCGAAAGCATCGAATAGGCCGCAAGCAGGCGCGGGCGAAATTCCTCCGTGAAGCGCGCGCGCCGGCGCATGATGCGGGCGCCATTTTTTAGAAGCAGTGCAGTCCACGGCGCAAGCTGCGGCTGAAGATATTCGAATGATCGCCGGTCTTTCCGAGCGTTCGCGAGAATCGCGTTGCGCTGCTTTACGGCGCGGCGGTATTCGATTTCATCTTCGAGATACGCGCGGCTGGCTTGCGAAAGAACCATGTTCAGAAACCGGCGCCGCTCCCCGGGTGACCCGCCGGTGATGATTTTTTCGTCCGGAGTAAGGACAACAACAGGAGCCAGCCCAACCAGATCGGCAGAAGATCGAATGCGCTCGCCGTTCGCAACAATAGATTTTTTGAGCGGCGGGCCGGCCTCGATCGCGATGGATACTTTATGCGGCACTCCAAGATCGCTCACAAAATGGGAATCGACTTCGAGCTTTTGCTCGCCGCGCCGAATGAGCACCGCATCGCTATAGGTTGTGAAGCTTTTCGTGAGCGTCGTAAGCGAAAGCGCTTCGAGGACGGACGTTTTGCCTGCCCCATTCGGGCCGATCAAAACATTTATCTTCGGTGCAAGCGAGCGAACGAACGTCTCCGCATGATTACGGAAATTTCGTAGATGAATGGATTCGGCTCGCACCGGTTACCCATTCAGCCGTACCGGCATGACGAGCATCAGCAGATCTTCCTCGTTGGTGCTGGCAGGTTCCATGATCGCCGCGCGGGTAGGCGTCGAGAATTTGATCGAAATCTCCTCGGTATCCAAATGCGCGAGGGCGTCTTCGATGAAGCGGCCGTTGAAGCCGATCGTCAGTTCATCGTTGGCGTAATCGCAGGGAATATGCTCGCGGGCTTCGTTGCCGGCGTCGAAATTCTCGGCAAGGATGGACATTTTGTCCTTCGCAAGCTGGAACCGAAGCTGCCGTGTATTTGCATTAGCGAAAATTGATACGCGTTTGACGGAACGGAGCATCGCGTCCTTCGAGATGAGCAATTGCTTGTCGTTCTCACGCGGAATAACCGCTTCGTAATTCGGATACCGCTCGTCGATCAGACGCGAAAGAATGGTCGTCGGCCCGGCTTGGAATTGCACATGGGTCGAACTGAAGCTGAGCGTAATCTGCTCGGCTTCATCGAACGATTTCGCCACGAGGCCGAGCGCCTTCGAAGGTACAATGATGTCGAGTTCGGATTCCGTCTTGAGCGTGGAATTGGAAAACCGGACCAGCCGGTGGCCATCCGTGGCAACGGCGCGGGTGCCATCGGGCGAAAACTGGAAGAGCACGCCCATCATGCTGGGCCGAAGATCGTCGGTAGAAACGGCGAAGAGCGTTTTCGAGATGAGCCGCTTGAGCGTCGTGGCATCGACCGAGATAGACCCCTCCGGTTTGAAATCCGCCGCAGCGTTCGGAAGCTGCGCGGTCTCATCGACAGCAAGCTGGTAATTCCCCTGCGCGGTCTGGAGCGTGGCGCGCCGCGTGGTCTTGTCGAGCGTGAACGTAAGTTCGCCCTCCGGAAGCGCTCGAACAATTTCATAAAACAGCTTGGCGGGAATATTCGCCGTGCCGTCTTTCACGCCGCTTACTTCGAGCGAGGCGGTTACCGTGATTTCGAGATCCGTCCCGGTAAATGTCAGCGAGTCACCTTTGAGCTCGACTAAAACGGTTTCGAGCTGCGGCAGCGTCGATTTCGAGGGAATAACGGCAATGACTTTCGCAAGCGTTTCTTGCAGTGGCTTGATTTGCGCGATGAATTTCATAGAATTGGCACGAACAGAAAAATAAATGAAAATTACGTGGACGATAGATCGCCCACGATCAATCGTCGATACCCAAACAACCCCAAATTACGAACTTCCGCGCCCGAATATTCCGAAAGAGCGGATTAATTTTTGAGCGTCCACGCTAACAGAAAAACCGGCGCGTAATTCCCGCCATTACCGTCTTCGTATTTTGCGCCCCATTTCCTTCGATCGCTGCCAGAGCCATCGGATGAGCAACGACCAGCCGCGGCTGAGCGACATATCGGATTCGAGCAAGAAATGCAGGTCACGTATGTCTTCATCGGTCATCGGCAGTCGCGCTGGCTGCGCGGTGCCCCCCAGTATCGCTCCTTCGGCGGTAACGCCTCCCGAAGTTTCTTCCGGCGCGCCGAGAAACTCGCCAAGCAAGCGGCGCAATTGATCGTCGATCCCCTTCAAGCGCGCGCGAAGTGCTGCATCCGTTTCATACCGGTCGAGAAATTTCACGTGATCGTGGAGCACGGCGAGTTTGCGCGTTAATTCGGGCGTAAGAAATTCTGCCGCTTCTTCTTCAATGGCGCGGGCAATAGACTCCAAATCTTCGATTGCGGCATGATCGGCTCGGAACCGATCGGCCTCGCTTAAATCATCGACGTTGATATAGGCCGAAGAAAGCTGTTCGAGTTCGTGTCCGAACGGAACTTTGCGTTGGGCCATTTGCGCGCGCACGCTCTCAAGCATGTGTTCGAGTGCGCCGCGGCGTGCCGCGCCTTCCGTCACGCGCAATTGGTGCTCGATGTCCGCCTTTTGCGACTGCAGATCGAGAAGTGTACGGTCCTTAATCTGCCCGCGCGCAACCATATCGGCGATCTGAGCATCGCTTGCATACACTTCCACGTGACCGATCTTTACCGCATGAATGAGGACGTGCTCGTCCATTTTCGAGCGAATAAGTTCCACATCGAGTTGCACCGCGCCATCGGTAATGATAAGGATCTCCGCGCCGGCAAGATGCTCCATTTCATGCACATCGTCCAGGGCTTGAAGAATGGCCTTTTGCAGGACCGTCCCTTCTCCCAGATGCGTGATGCGCAGCACGTAGCGCATAAGTGCATCGTAGCTTTGCTTATCGACGGCCGTGTGCAGGTCCCCCACGCGCTCATCGAATGTGCGAAGGCTGATGTGTCCCAGTTCTAATTTATTTCGATTGAGAAAGACATACAGGATTGCCTTTGCCAAATGAATCCGGTGGTGCAGCATCATCGAGCGCGACGTATCGAAGAGCACATACACTTTCTGCTTGCGGCTGTCGAAAGTGAACCCCGGCCCGGTATCGTCGATGGGAAGGATCGTGCCACTCCTCGAAACGGGCATCCATAGTTCCCGGAGCGCGAGCCGTTGTAAAAAAATCTCATCCGGCAGCAAGAACTGGCTCGGATAAATACGAGAAACATCGTGATAATTCTTGATGAGATCGGCGGCGTAACGGCCGCCGGAAGGTGTGTAGCGATGCGGATCTTCCGGCGCTTCGTCAGGCTCGTTGGCGGTTCTCACGGCGAGATTTAGGACCGGTACCAGCTTCTGGGTAAGCAGGTTCGCCTCGTCGTCGAGCATCCGGGCGATTTCAAAAATTGACGTGAAGTCCTCCGGCAGTTTCTCGTAAATATGCGAGAAGAAGCCGAACTCCTCCATCACCGGAAAAAACGCTCGCTCGGATGACATATTTTATGCAACCCAATCTGGCATCACTTCATTTCGGGGATTGATTTGTAGCGAGGGAGGGATTCGAACCCACGACCTGCGGATTATGATTCCGACGCTCTAACCGACTGAGCTACCTCGCCAAAAAGGAACCATGTAAAGCAGAAAGTAGGAAGCATCGTTCCGAGAGGGCCAGAGTCGGAGTGCTTTTCATGCAAGGCACAAATTTTTACCGTACTTTTGTAACCGAAAGTCGGTTACCTTTTGACCGTTCGCGGGTCTTCTTACTATGAAGAGACTTCGAAGTTTGGTTTTTCTGCTGGTTTGGGCCGCTTTTGGGGCGCCGGGGATGGGCTATGCCCAAAACCCACCGTTCCAAAACCCCTCGCTGGACTCGAATTGCTATTTCCCGCAAATCGGCAATTCATCTGAAATGGATACCTTGAGCGGGACGGCTGAAGGGCAGGAAATTGGCGCGCTCGTCGTCAAGAACCTGGGACCGAAGCCCGATGGCAGCTATGGAAGTATCTTGATCGATAACCTGGTGCCACCCCCACCTCCGAACCCAAACACTAATTATACATTTTCACAGTTCGCAACTGGCAGGAACTTCAATCTCCATCAGCTGAACCAGCAGCGGCAGCGATTAAATCCCGATCCAGATTGGTGGAGCGGCTTTGATAATCCAAGATTTATTCACTTCCGAGATCGCGCTCACTTGGACCTGTTCGTACCAGAAAGGACGATCTATCTCGCGGATGATGCCGGTAATTACGATAGCACTCGATTCGTCACTCTCCTGAGTTCGCTTCACGGTGTCCTGCCAAATAACTATTTCGAAAATTTTATGCCTGCCTACGCCGCGCGGCTCACGAATGACACGCTCGATGACATTGTGACAGGCATCATTACCGCATGGAATGACCCTACTAAGGACACGACCTTTCTCCTGCTATTCAAAGGTCGGCCGAACATCAAGGGAGGGGATATGATCTATGAGGACACGTCGTGCCAGCTCTATCCGAATTTGATAAACAACCCTTATCGCATGTCGATCGAGGGTGATTTCCGAGGGACGGGAAGAGAAGACCTGATCAGTGCAATTGATTCATCTCCTGGCATGCCAGGCAGATATGGTGATCTTTTCTTTTATGCAAACGATCCGCCGTTCACGCTCGAAAAACTTGCTTTTGCGTTGAATTATGATACCCTTCTGACTGGCTGGCAGAACCCGCACCTGGCTCGGAGTACGGGTGCCCTTGTTCCATTTCCGGCGCCCGTTTTCCCAAATCACGCAAAAGACCATATTGCGGATTTGATTTTCAGTATTCAGATTGATACAGAATTTGCTCTAAATCCTTACGTGGGTGACTTGTACTTCTTTCGATGCGGCCCTGGTTTTGGTTCCCATCGGATTACGATCGATAGCGCAGCCTACATCATTAAGTGCCCTAAAATCTTTTCCAATACATACTGGCCACTCGATATAACGGATGCCGGAGACATGACGGGAACAGGGAACCACGTGTTATACACTGCCGCCGGTGTAACGGGGTATGCGTGGGATGCTTTTTTCGTAATGGGCGCCGCGTTGGATGACAAAATCGATATATATAACCGGTATGAGTGGAGTAGCCGTGCGGGTGACACGTTAACGGCAAACGATGACAGCCTCGAAGATTTCCTGGAACCCCTTACCGACCCCAATTACCAGGGGGGTACCCCTTCAACAGTCGGCACGTTATGGCTCTACTATGGTTCGAAGCAAATCCCTGTGCGACTCAATCCAAAATTCGCGGACGTGCGAAGCATCCCTCAGAAGAATGGCGCCGCTATTGAGTTTTCCCCGAATCCGGTTACGAGTGGCTGGAGCGTGGCAACGATTGTGTGGCCCGAGGCCGAGAATGCCGAGTACAGCGTTTACGATATGCTTGGAAGGCTATGCCAGCATGGCCCGATCCGTTTACTGGGCGGCCCGGAGCAGCAACGGATTTATTTTTCGAGCCTTTCAGCCGGAACGTATTTTTATAATATCACCGGCGCGCGCCATACGGCAAACGCTCGCATTGTGAAGCTCGGAGGAAACGAAAGTTCTGGTACGCCCGCGCCTTCTTTCATCCAATCGCTGCGGGATGCACGGGATGGGCGCAGAATGCCAGAACAATTATCACCCACGATTACGAGATAGCCTAATCAAACTCTCGCAATTTCTAAAGCAACAAGTTAGTGACCGAACCTTCGCTGGAATATTTAGAACAGCTTCCGCGAGTGGCACCGGTTGGTGCCGCTCCCCCGCTCGTCATCCTGCTGCATGGCCGGGGCGCGTGGGCGAAAACGATCTTCTCGATTGAAGGGCTGCTCGATCCAAGATTTCACGTCATCGCCATTCAGGCGCCGTA
>DASRZC010000157.1:0-6341 GCA_035686785.1 Kapaibacterium sp. (SeqCode) | reverse complement strand
TGCAATAAAAAAATTCGCTGCCAATTGATCTCGTAAGTCGTCATCAATTTTGAGTCCTCCATCCAATGCATTTTTGATGACTACTATTGAGACGAAATAAGGGTTGACTTCGTAGTCAGGAAGTAGACTAAATGGGTCATCTTCTTGCAGGCTACTGATCGTTCCCTTCTCCCAAGCTTCGAGTGCAGAGTAAAGTGTATTTATGATCCCTTTCAACTTTTTCTCCGACATTTCCGCGAAAAGATGATCGACACGATATCGCGATTTACACTCGCGGCAATCGACCATCGGGTCGGAGAAATTCTGCACGTGCCCGGAGGCTTCCCACACGCGCGGGTGCATGAGGATGGAGGCGTCGAGTCCCTCGATGTCGCCACGCTTTGTCATCGCGCGCCACCAGGCTTCCTTCAGGTTGCGCAGCATTTCCACGCCGAGCGGGCCGTAATCCCAGCAGCCGTTCAGGCCGCCATAAATTTCGGACGATTGAAATACAAACCCCCGCCGCTTGGCGAGCGATACGATCTTTTCGAGTAATTGCTGTGAAGGAGTTGATTGAGCCACTTTGAGTAACGAGTAATGAGCTACGAGTAACGAGTAAGGAGCGGAATGTCATTCCCGCGAAGGCCGGAATCCATAAAATCGCTGTAACTTTCTGGCGATTTCCGGGTTCTTACATCAGCAGGATTTTACCTCATTAAAAAAATGGGCACCAGCCGATATTTTTGGTCTCGATTATCGAGCTTTCTCGTCTTCGGAAGCCTCGCAATCATTGCGATTAGTTCGCCGCTCCGGGCGCAGGATTCGATGGCGCAATGGAAGCCGTCGGTGGGGGATCGGTTCGAATGCCAAGTGTCGGACTATAGTTATTGCGGAGATTGGGAATGCAGTGGGCTGGATACCGTCCTATTTGAAATCATCGACACTGCCTTCGACGCCGGCAGCCAACACTCGAATGCAGTTCTCGCTACCACAAGCGCCATAGGTCTGCATCTCACGTATTCTGTTTGGGGAAATGGGTGGGAATCCAGTGAAGTTGATCACGAATACAGCGATACCACTTTAGTAGCATCGTCAGGCCCGCGAATGATCGAAACCTCATTTAATGGCTATAACGTCGGTTACCAAAGCTGGACCCAATTACTGTTCAATTACGATACATCGGTAATTTTTCAAGGCAGAAGTTATGCCGCCTCCTATGCAGGAGGTGCGGCTTTTTTGCCAACGCTCGGATGGTTCCTATCGCTTGCCGGATACGAATCGAATGGGCCTTGCACTTCGCAGTGCTTGGAAGAAACTTGGACGTTATCTCTTATCTCGGCAAGCAAAGTACACTCGATCGTTCAGTCCGAGAGCCATTCCAAGATGCGTTTACTCGCAAAGGGTGGTTTGCTGCAACTTGAGAACGTTGAAGCCAGCAATATAACATTAATGGACTTGCTTGGTCGAGTTGTCAACTCCTGGCAGTTCCCGTTGTCCGGCCCGCGTGAAATCACGCTTAATGTTGCCGATGTTCCGACCGGGATTTATTTCCTGCGCATCTCGGGGAAGGGGATGGACGAAGTGAAGAAGGTTTGCATCGCGCATTAATTGTCTGAACCTGGATGACGCGGATTGGAGCGGATTGCGCGGATAATTGTTTCCAACATACCTGAATTACTCAGGTAGTCGACAATCCCATTTCCGTATCTAATCTATTCACATGGGCCATAATTTCGAAGACGGCGATTTGACAGAGAAGATCATTGGCTGCGCTATGAAGGTCCATTCGCAGTTAGGATGTGGTTTTCAGGAAGTTATTTATCAGCGTGCGTTAGCAAAGGAATTGCGTAAGCTTTCCATCAACTTCGAACGCGAATTTGAAATGACGATTTATTACGATGAGGAACCGATTGGTTCTCGGCGCGTGGACTTCCTCGTAGAGAACCGCATCTCTGTCGAACTCAAAGCGTTAACGGCTCTGGAAGACATTCATCTTGCTCAGGCGAAGAACTATCTGGAAGCCTATAAACTTGGGGTAGGACTTCTCATTAACTTTGGTTGGTCTCGCCTCGAATTCAAGCGCGTAATAAATTCACGGGCGCCCATTCATCGGCCCAGCACTCCACTTCCAAATTCTATCCGCGACATCCGTCCCAATCCGCGTCATCCAGGTTCAGACAGTTGAAACTTACTTACGCCGAAATCCAGTCACAGCGCCTAAGCGAAGATGCCGCCGCCTCAAGCGTAACGCGCCTGCCCGTCATCGCCATTTTGGAGGATATTCGCAGCCTCTATAATGTCGGCTCGATCTTTCGGACATGCGATGGCGCGCATCTCGAAGCGATTTATACCGTCGGCTACACGCCACATCCGCCACGAAAGGAGATCGAGAAGACCGCGCTCGGCGCCACGCGGACGGTGCCGCATCGGCATTTCGAGACGATTGAACAAGCGGTTGCTGCGGTAAGGGCACTGGACCACCCCCCAGCCCCCTCCTATTCCGGCCCAGAGGGCACCCTGCTACACAGGAGAGGGAGTTTTGTCGTTGCACTGGAAATTACATCGAACAGCCGCTCCATCTTCGAACTTTCTAAAGAAGATTTTCCTCTTGCGCTCATTATTGGGAATGAAATAACCGGCGTGAGCGACCGGGCGCTGGCGCTCTCGGATTTCACGCTCGAAATTCCGATGCTCGGCGCGAAGCATTCGCTGAATGTAGCAGTGGCGTTTGGGATTGCCGCGTTCGAATGCGTGCGAGTTTTTCAAGGTTCCTCTCCTCCAGCAGGGGGAGAGGTTAGGTGAGGGGGCGCTGACGAACCCTTACCCGGCTTCTCCCCTATTAGAGGAGAGAAGATTAGGATTGCTTGAAAAATTTCGTATTTTTGCAGGTTGTAACTAACTCATTCTAAAGTCTATGAAAAAAGAATTCCTCACAATCGCGCTTTTTCTTGGAATTTCCAATATCGCCATGGCGCAATGGCCGGCTCAAGGTACTTTGGGCGGCGGGCTGGATGGTGGTGGAAGAATGATGCGCCAGCATAAGCCGGATGTGCAGCGGGAACTTGTGCCGTTCATCAAGGGCGATGAAGCACTCGCGCAAACGTGGGATCCGAATATCGCAAAGTATGGCAATAATCCGGATGGCATGACCGTCACGTGCTTCGCGGAGGATGGCGATAATCTTTATATCGGCGGCGATTTCCGGGATTTCGATTCCGTGGCAGCCGACTTTATCGTCCACTATAATCGCAAAACTCAGGTCTGGAATGCGCTCGATGTCGGTCTTAGCGACAGGGTTCGTGCCCTCGCAGTCCATAATGGAGAGTTATATGCTGGCGGGGATTTCGGTTATGCCGGCTCGGCACGTTCCGTTGTCAATAATATTGCCATGTGGGATGGGACGGCCTGGCATGATCTCGGCGGCGGAATGAACAGCTCCGTGTATGCTTTAGCGTTCATTGGCGATACGCTGTATGCTGGTGGTTCGTTCTCGCAGGCGGGAGGAAATACGGCGTATGGCCTCGCCTATTGGGATGGAAGCAGTTGGCACGAAGCGTTCGGCGGGACTTCTTATCCCGTGGCTGCTTTACTCGCGACTCACGATAGCCTCTTCGTCGGTGGGAATTTTAATTATGTGGGTTCCGAGACGAGTAACACCGGCATCCCTGTGCATGGGACGGCAATGCTAAAAGACGGACAATGGTCGCCGCTGGGCATCGGATACTACTCCAATTGCTTCGCAATGTTCGAAGGAAAATTATGGGTGGGAGGGGAATATTATATTTCCGATAATGTGACTTTGGCGAATAATGTTGCCTCGTGGGACGGAACAACGTGGACGGTTTACGGGCCGGATAGCAGCATCGGAACGAACTCGACCGGAGATGTGAGCCAATTTGCTTCCATCGGAGATACTCTTCTTGCTTTAGGCTTCTTTAGTAGTATGGCCGGGGTTCCCGTCAACGGAATTGCAATGTATCATAATGGCACGTGGTCTTCCTTCGGTGGAGGTGTGTATGGACAAGCCAATGCCGCGATTTCATTCGATGGTAAAATTTATGTCGGCGGACAGTTTACCAAAGCCGGAGCAGTTGACGCAATGGCTGCCGCAACCTACTCTAACGGCGCATGGACTGCGTTGGGCAGCATGAAGCATGAATCGGTAGGCTGGGGATCGGCGGAAGTGCTGGCAATTGCCACTTCTTCACGGTACATTGCTATCGGCGGTAATTTTGAAACCATCGCAGGACGGACCTGCAATCATATTGCGGTGTGGGATAAACAGTTACAGCAATGGATTACACTGGGCGGCGGTGTCGATGGGCCGGTGCGCTCGCTTGCATTCGATGGGGACACCCTGGTGGTGGGCGGTGGATTCAATCATGCTGGAACGATTCTGGCGCGGCATATTGCAATGTGCAATTTAACTACCAAATTATGGTTCGCGATGGGCGGCGGCGCCAAACGGTATGTCTCTGCCATCTCCGTGCATAACGATTCGATCTTTGCCCCAATTGATTGGCTCTACGATGGTTCCCATGCCTACGATTTTATCAGCGCGTGGAATGGCACCGCGTGGACCAACTATGGAAATGGACTGAGAGTTGGTTATATTCATGCCCTGGCCTGGGAAGGATCTACCCTTTTTGTGGGCGGGGAATTCGCCGTAACCGATGATGGAACTGTGGTGAATGGCGTCGCGCAATTGCAGGATGGTGTGTGGGGCGCGCTCAATAGCGGTCTCGATAATTATGTCTATGCATTGGCTATTTCCGGGGACAGTCTTTATGTTGGTGGAGTATTCTCAAAAGCAGACGGCCTGAATGCTACAGCACTCGCCGTATGGAATGGTAATGATTGGAATCCTATTGGCACTGGCTTCAACCGCGAGGTGGATGCTCTTGCAGCCGATGGGCACGGCGGTGTTTATGCCGGGGGAGGCTTCACAATGGTAGCGGGCATCAACAGAGGGAATCTCGTTCACTGGAATGGCTCATCGTTTGGAACCGTAGCTGGCGGTGTGGATAATACGGTCGATGCCCTTGCAACGGACACTATCGCACTCTACGCCGGCGGCTGGTTCGAAACCGCTGGAAACAGCGGCACCGTCAGCCTTCATTTCGGCGCGCTCGATGGTGCGGGAGCGGGCGTAACCGCTTCACCTTCGAGCACTGCTTCCTGGTCGGTTTATCCCAATCCTTCGTCAGCATCTTCCACGATTTCGCTCGATCTTGCCAACCCGGCGGATGTTCGAATCGAACTCTTCAATTCTCTTGGAAGCAGAATTGCCATGATCGCCAATGGGTTTTATCCAAGTGGCCCCCAGGAATTTCCGTTCGATGCTTCGAAGCTCGCTTCGGGCATTTATTTCCTCAGGCTGACGAGCGGCGGGATCGTCTCGACGCAGCATTTGGTAGTCGAACGGAATTAGCACTTTTCCTGCCAGAAAAGCTATTGCTTCCGAGGAAAAATGCAATACAGCGATACTGCCGTACATTGAGATTCCAGTTTTCGAAAGTTCCCTGTTGTAACAATCAGCGGAAACGCTCGTTCAGCGTGGTCAAGATTGCAAAATGGAACAGCTAAAAATCCAAGTCATCATCGGTAGCACGCGCGCGAATCGGTTCAGCGAGAAGCCGGCGCATTATATTTTCGAAGAACTGAAAAAGAAAGAAGGGGTTGAAGCGGAACTCCTCGACCTGCGCGATTGGCCGCTGCCGTTTTTCGACGAGCCGATTTCGCCAGGTGGAAATAAAGGAATTTATGCGAATCCGCTCGGGAAAAAATGGGCCGATAAAATTGGCGAGGGGGATGGATATATTATGGTCACGCCGGAGTACAATCACGGCTATTCCGCCGTGCTCAAGAACGCGCTCGATTGGGTCTATCGCGAATGGAATAAAAAGCCGGTCGGATTCGTAAGCTACGGCAATGCCTTCGGCGCGCGGGCGGTCGAGCAGCTTCGGCAAGTGGTTATCGAGCTTAAAATGGTGCCGATGTTTAATTCCATCAGTATTCCCGCCGAGGTTTTTTTCGCGGCGAGAGAGGAAAAACTCCCAATCAACCCTGAGCTTTTTAAGCCACTGCGCGAAAGCCGGCGCGGGGATGTCGTCGAACGGTTCTTCACCGAACTCCTCGACTATGCAACATTGCTCAAAGCCGCAAGATAATAACAACCCTTACTCTTTACCCCTACCCGAAACCCACGCGCTACGCCCGGTGTTGTCGCGCGTCCAGAAGCATCGTTGCCGGTGTAATTGCCTCGTGGCCTAATGGTATGGCGGCTGACTCTGGATCAGTAGGTTCCAGGTTCGAGTCCTGGCGAGGCAGCAAGCATAAATATGCGAAATCGCTACGTTGTA
>DASRZC010000156.1:0-14128 GCA_035686785.1 Kapaibacterium sp. (SeqCode) | reverse complement strand
TCCTTCGACTCCGTTCGCCCTCCCTTCGGTCGGGCGAAGCCCAGAGGGCACCCTGCTCTATTAGACCACTCATGTGTTAAATTTGTACCACACCGAAAAGAGGCTGAGCAAGTCTATCTCCGCTCATAGGCCTTCAAGCCTATATCCTGATGATCAAGACCCAGCCCCTTGGTGTGGACGAAGACTAGATAGGAATAACGCACAGGATGCGCGTAATAGAGTAAGTCCGTCCACGCCGGTTCGGTGCAATACCTTATCCATAACACTCATGACCACACTTCCATCCGTACCCCGCTACTGCGTCGGCATCGATTTGGCCGACCGTACCTTCACCGTGACCCTTCTGAACAGCCAGACTCGCGCGAAGCACTCGGCGCCACCGTTCGAGCAATCGACGGACGGCTTTCGGGCCTTTCTGCAATGGCTGCATCAGCGTCGCGCCATTCGTCGTTCGACCGTGGTCGCCATGGAGACGACGGGCGTCTTCGGCGAACGCTTGTGCCTGCATCTGCGGTCGCAGGGCTATCGCGTTTCGGTGATCGATGCCGCGCGCATCGCCGCCACGCGCCGGCGCTCGCAGCCTAAAAGCGATCCGCACGATAGTTACTACATTGCCGATTATCTTGCTCGCCATTGGGACGAAGTGTCGCTCTGGAAGCCGCGGGAAGCCGTCTTCGCCGAACTCGATGCGATGCTCGGAACTCGGGAACTCTTCGTTAAAAACCGGACCCAGCTCGCCAATCGGCTCGGCGCGGTAAAAAAAGGAGCGACGCCCCATGCCGGTATGATGGTGATCCTTCAGCAGCAAATCGAACATCTGACCGAAGCCGTGCGAACGATTGAAAAGCAAATCCGTCAAACACTGGCCGACCATGCGCCGCTCGAACGCGCCAAAGAGCTGCTCGATTCGATCCCGGGCGTCAATTTGCTTCTGGCCGCTAATGTGCTCATTATGGTCGAAGATCAGCAACAGACGCTTAACCCGAGAACGCTGGCCAATTACCTTGGCATTTGCCCACACGAGCGATCCAGCGGAACCTCGCTCTATAAGCGGGCCCGATCCTCCCGGCTCGGACCACCCCGCATGCGAAAGTTGCTTCATCTCGCGGCCCGATCGCTCGTGCAGCATGATGACCGATTTAAACAATACTACCATCGGAAAGTCCAAGACGGAAAAGCCAAGATGCTGGTTCTTAATAACGTCGAAAACCGACTCCTGAAAATCATCTGTGCCGTGCTCCGTAACCAGACCCCGTATACTAAAAATCATCATTCCGTGAACCCCGCATGGTCATAGGAATCAGGATGACATGCTGGACTTACTCAGAGATTTCCTGATTAACTTCCGTTGCTTCCATCGGCTTCGCACTATCAGGCTCTGGTTCCGTGGCTGCCGCTTCCGGCCCGGCTTTTTTCACTAATTTCGGTTTCGGTTGTGCTTTTTCTTTGCCATTCTTTTCAGCGTCCGCCCTGGCATCGGCGGAAGCTTTTTTCTTGCCCCCTGGCGAGAGAATCATGGACATCGTGCGGCCCATCATCGAGATACTCTGATCGACTTTCGCAATGTCCTCCATGCGCGCCGTGAAATTTGTGAGCAGTTCCTCGCCGAATTGCTTGTAGGCCACTTCGCGGCCCTTGAACTGCACGTAGGCCTTGACTTTATGGCCCTCCGCGATAAAATTACGCGCGTGGCGGACTTTGAATTCGAAATCGTGCGTGTCCGTGTGCGGATGGAACCGGACTTCCTTCAAAAGCTGCTGATGCGAGGATTTCTTCGCCAGCTTCTCTTTCTTTTGTTGCTCGTATTTCCATTTGCCGAACTCGATAATCTTGCAGACCGGCGGCTTAGCGTTGGGCACGATTTCGAGCAGATCCATCTGCTTGCTCCGCGCCAGCTCGATCGCTTCTTTCGGCGGCATGACGCCGATCATCTCACCGGCTTCGTTGATCACGCGAACTTCTGGGACGCGGATTTGCTCGTTCATCCTCACGCCGGGATCGCGCGAAGGCATGACGCGGCTAAAGCGGTCCATGCGGCGCGAAGGCGGCTTCGGGCCGGTTCGCGGGGGGCCGGTACGTGGGGTGACACCACCCGGACGTGACGCGGCAGCGGCGCCCGGCTTCGCGGCTGCCGGCTTGGCGGGAACGGCGCGCTTCTTCAGCGTCAGGCCGCCGACTTCTTCGGCGGGCGGCGCTGCTGGCGAAGCCAGGGATTTTAATGCCTCTTCGAAAGGCTTGTCTTGAACCGCCGGGACCACATCCCGCGGATTCTCGTCTGTTGGAGAGGAAATCGTATCGAAAGTATTCAAATAATGTGTATCGTTCGTGTTTTAGTGGACCTGGTGGACGCATTGGACTGGTTAGACAGCCCCAAGATGCCCAATGGCATCCACATCAAAGTTCATTCCGGAATAGCGCATTCGGATTGAAGAGTCGCTAATGCCTCCTCCAGCGAAACCGTTCCGACATTCCCTTTGCCATGCCGCCGAATGGCAACCGAGCGCGCCTCACGCTCCTTTTCACCCACCACGAGCATGACCGGGACTTTCTTCAATTCATGGTCGCGAATGCGAGCATTCACCTTCTCGTTCGAGGCGTCGAGCTTCACGCGAATGCCAAGATTTTCGAGCTTGCCACGCACTTCCTCGGCATACGCTTCCTGCGCGTCCGTGATCGGTAGCACGACCACCTGCACCGGCGCGAGCCACGTCGGGAAATTACCGGCATAATGCTCGATGAGCAAGCTGCAAAACCGCTCGAATGTCCCGAACGGCGCGCGATGGATTACAACAGGACGGTGCTTCTGCCCGTCCGTGCCGGTATATTCCAAATTGAATCGTTCTGGCATGACATAATCCACCTGCACGGTGCCAAGCTGCCACTCGCGGCCGATGGCATCCCGCAGCATGAAGTCAATTTTGGGTCCATAGAAGGCAGCTTCCCCAATCTCGATTTTACTTTCTAAATTCATGACGCGGGCGGCTTCGAGCACATCGCGCTCGGCGCGCTCCCATTGCTCGTCCGAACCGCCGTATTTTTCTTTGTTATTCTTATCGCGGAAAGAAAGCGAGACGCGAAAACCTTTTAGCCCAACGACACCGGAAACATGCTGGGTGAGTTTAATCACGTCGCAGAGTTCGCCAAGCAATTGTTCCGGCGCGCAGAAAATGTGTGCATCGTCCTGGGTCATGCCGCGCACGCGGCTCAAGCCAGTCAGTTCACCCGACTGCTCATAGCGATAGACCGTCCCGAACTCGGCCAACCGCACCGGAAGATCGCGATAGGAGCGCGGCTTCGAATTGTAGATCGTGAAGTGATGTGGGCAGTTCATCGGCTTAAGGAGATACGCTTCGCCTTCTTCGAGCTGGATCGGCGGGAATTGGCTATCCTTATAATAGGGATAGTGCCCGCTCGTTTTATAGAGTTCGAGGTTCCCGATGTGCGGCGAGATCACCTGTTCGTATCCATGCTTGCGCAACACTTTCTTAAGAAATGTTTCCAATGTTTGCCGGAGTGCCGCGCCATTCGGCAGCCAGAGCACGAGGCCCAGCCCGACTTTCGGCGAAATAAGAAAAAGCTCCTGCTCTTTTCCAATTTTCCGGTGATCGCGCTTTTCCGCTTCCTCGCGCTGCGTGATGAATGCATCGAGTTCTTTCTTTGTCGGGAAGCTCACACCATAAACGCGCGTGAGCATCGGCCGCTTTTCATCGCCGCGCCAGTAGGCACCGGCAATCGAAAGCAGTTTTGGGAATTTAATTTTGCCTGTCGAAGGTACATGCGTGCCGCGGCAGAGATCGACGAAATTACCCTGCTCGTAAAACGTAATCGGCACGCCACGCAAGCCTTCGAGGAGTTCCAGCTTCAACCAATCGCCTTTAGACTTGAAATATTCGACGGCTTCGTCATACTCTTTCGGAATGCGATGATAGGGTACGTCGCGTTTTGAAAGCTCGTACATTTTCGCCTCGATCTTATGCAGATCGTCCGGCGTGAGCTTCGTGCCCTGCGGCAATTCCATATCGTAGTACCATCCATTCGCAACGGGCGGGCCGATGCCGAAGCGCGTGCCGGGATAAAGCGCCTCGATCGCTTCGGCCATCAAGTGCGCGGAAGAATGCCAGAAGATGCTCTTGCCCTCATCATCGCGCCATTGCACGATGCGGACATGCGCATTGTGCCGGATGGGTGTGGCAAGATCATACGGCGTGTCATTCACGAATAGCCCAAGCGCCGCCTCCGCGAGGCGCGGAGAAATGGAATGCGCGATCTCCATCCCCGTCGTCCCTGATGGGTATTCTCGCACGGTCCCATCGGGGAGGGTAATGTGGATGGCTTCCCCATCGGTCACGGGCGCCGTTTTTTCCGCACTTTCAATTTCGGGATACATTTCCATTATATTTAAGAGTTCAAGGAAGCTCTAATTAAAATCAGGTATGACCTAAAAGAGACTTACTCCAATTACTTAGCACTCAGCACTGAGCACTTAGCACTGTATAAAGTAAACGCGCCGATCTTCGTTTCCGTTGAATAATTAGAATCGAGCCAATGGCCAAGCTCCGTAAAGTCTTCGCGCAGGATTTCGTGCCCCAGCCGACCGCCATAATATTGCCGAAACGCGGGGGGGGCATCGCACACGATGAAATACTTCGGCTTTTCGCGCCGCATGTCCTGCATATATTCGGCTCGCCATTCGCGTTGAATGGGCTGGAGCGTATCTCCCGCGCCACGCATCGTGATCGCATGAAGCGTCTGGAACCGGCTTGCCGTAAGAAGCCCGGCGCGATATTGCGGATAGCTATATGGCCCGAACATTTGAACCGTATCATTTGGATGCGTATGCGACTTCAAATAATCGCCCACTTCCGTTTGCACGCGAACCCCAAATTCGGGCGAAGGTTCGTATCGGTCGTATGAATCTTGTAACGAATGAATGTTCCCGTTTGCAATATCCAGTAAAACATGCTGGATCGTATTTCCCCGAAACGTCGCGAAGATAAAATAGATAACGACGAGTCCGGGAAGGAGGAGGCGGGCAACTCTCCATTTTTGGGCAATAATATCCGCAATACGAATCCAGCCAGTGGCGGAGAGCAGAATAAATAGCGTCATCACCGGATGATAGTGATACACGCTATGCCGATAGAGCACGAGAAGCGATAGCACGTTCGCCGCGAAGAGCGCGGCCCATAAATAGATCGCGCGCCGTTCCTTTTTCCAAAGATACCCTATCGCGAATGCCAATGCGATCACGGAGATGGCATAAAAGCGCACCGGTTCCCAAAGACTAAATGACGCACCCTCGCCGCCATAGACTTTAAGATTGAAGAGGATCGTGGCATCCCAAAAATCTTTCAGGCCACCGATAGTGGCATAAAGAAGAACGAAAAAGACGAGAGGAGCTAAAGTTCCTAAAGAGAATCGCAGCCAGTCTTTCCGAGAAATGTTTTTCGACAAAGAAATCCGTGGGAGATACCATATAAAAAAAATCAGCGCATAGGGCGCATACGTTGGTCGGAAAAGGAAGGCCAGCCCGCACAACACCCCTACGACCGACGGCATCTTTCGGTCGAGCGCCAAATAGAGCGCCGCCAGGAGCATGATCGAAACGTATGTATCGCGTTCGCCGGACATCCAAAAGCCCTGCTGCACATAATAGAGGCTTGCGAGAATCGCAGCGAGCATTCCGGCGCGCGCATCGTAAAGACGCTTGCCCACCAGGACGAGCAGCACGCTTCCAACAAGCTGCCAGAGAATATCGAAGATATGAAAAGCAAGCTGCGAATGCCCGCTCACCACAATTTGCAGCGCATGGATGAGAATAATTCCCGGAAAGTTCTGATCCCACGAACCGAGATATGGCAGATGTCCTTTCAGCGCAAGATCCGCCATGTAGGCATACAGAGCGTTATCGTTGTTGAAGGGATACGTAAGCGTGCAGGAAAAAACCACTGCACACACTACAAGCGATACCAGGGGCCAGAGCCGGTAATTCCTATCTGCCATATTCGTCCTACGGAGCCACCCTTCGTCGCAAATTCATTACAAAAATGAGAAGTTCGTACCAATTCCCAATATCACGATTACGTTCCATTCTCCGGTATTGCCGAAGCGGTATCAGCGGTCTCGATGATCGCGATTGGGTTCGAGGCGGTGAATCATCCAAAGGGAAAGCATGGAAAGGGCAAGGACCAGCGCATAGAGGAACCCAAAGCCGGTAAGATCGAGCAGCGCGCCGGCGAGCGCGGTGAGCAGGAGCGGCAGCGCCATCAGCGAGTTGAACAGGCCGATATAGGTTGCGCGGTCGTGCTCGGGACTGATTTCGATGAGATAGCTCCAGCCGCCGATCGTCGTGCCGGCATCGACGGCTGCGGCAACGGCGAAGACGAGCGCGTAAATTAGTCTCGGAAGTGGAAGGACGAGATAGAGCAGGAGAACGACGGGCATAATGGCACTTACCAGTGCGGCAATTTCGAGACAGGCTTTGGCGCTATGTCGGTCCGTGAGGTGCTCCCAAAGAAAATTCCCGGCCAGCGTGCCGAAACTTCCTGCGGCGACGAAGATACCGAGATCGGCGGTGCGAAATCCGAGTTTCGATTGCGCGAACAGGACCAGGAACGGCACGCCAATCGTCCATGCGCCGAAGACGAGCCGAGCGTTGATATATCGCGCGAATAGTTTATCGTAGCGATAGACGCGCCAGCCTTCGCGAAAATGTTGGCGGAGCGTCCTTGCATCGGGGACATTTTTCGAGCGTGGTTCATGCAGATAAGCCATGAAGCCGAGTCCAATGGTGACGATAATGGCGCCGGCAAGAAATACAAAACCAAAATTGACTGGGAACTGGAAATGATCCAGCAACAGCGAAATAGCAGCGGCGCCGATGGTCATTGAAAGCACGGATGCGAGCGAAAGCCGAAGCCCGAAGAAACGCCCGCGGCGGCGCTCGGGAATTGTTTTTGCGACCAGATCGAGAAAGACGACACCGCTCAGTCCCGCGCCGCCGGCGAACAAGCCATAAAACAGAATGGCGAGCGCGAGAAGGGCGCCGGCACCTGGCGCGGCGAGCGTCACGCCCGCAAGCGCGAAGAGCGCCGCACCGCGAATCCACCAGCCGATGCGGTACAGCGGCAGTTTACGCGGTTGATGTACTACAAAAGATGCCGCCACGAATTGCGGCAGGTACCATCCAATTGCCAAAAACTGAGAAACGATGCCGATGACCGCACTCGAACGAGTGAGATGGGAAAGAAAGCTTGGAATGATCGTCGTCCCGGAGACGAAGTAGATTCCCAAGCCATAGAGCACACCGTTGGTCACTCCCGAGCGGAAATTGCGCCGCTCGTTCTTCGCCGAAAGCCGCGCGAAGCGAGCCGCTTGCGGCAATTGGGCTTTGGCAGTTATATCTTCGAGGGGTTCCGCCATTCCAAATGAACTTTCTATGTTGTCATTCTGATTCCTATGACCATGCCGGATTCACGGAATGATGATTTTTTGTTATACGGGTCTGATTTCGGAGCACGGCCTCTTTGGGGTGTGGTACAAAGTTAACACATGAGTGGTCTAATAAAGCAGAGTTCGGTGGAGCGAAGCGGGACCGAACGGAGTCGAAGGCTCTTGTGTACATTGCACGAATCCAGCAATTCTTCACTTCGCAAATCCCCGCTTCGCTGCGATATGCTGCGTTCAGAATGACATTAACCGCTTATTCAGAGCTTTCATAATAACTTCATCTTTTTTACCTATGAAAAAGCATCCGCAGATGCCGCTCGGCGATTCCTTCTGGGGCTCCTGCTCCGGAATGCTCACCGATAAATTCGGCATTCAGTGGATGGTCAATTATCAATATCCGAAAAACAAACTCGGATTACGCTGATTAAACTGATTTCGCTGATACCCCAGCTTTTGGCGAAATTCGCGGCAGGCTGGTGGAAAGAAAAGGAGTCGAAGTATCTCTCGTGATGCAAGAGATGCTTCGACTCCTCAGATTTTCTCGCCGCGATGGACCGGCGATTCGCAATCTTCGATGTTGCGGAGCGGACGGGACTCGAACCCGCGACCTCCTACGTGACAGGCAGGCGTTCTAACCAGCTGAACTACCACTCCATAATAGTGGGCGGCAGCGGAGGGTCCTTCAAGAAGGCAATTCGCTGTCACCGAATGCAGACCGTCTAACTTGGAACGAGAAGAGTAAGTTTCTTGCAGAGCGTTAAGGCTCATGCATTTCATTCTTAATTTTCGGTTGACCTGTGGACCCGAGGGGAATCGAACCCCTGACCTCTTGAATGCCATTCAAGCGCTCTACCAACTGAGCTACGAGCCCGGCCTTGCAAGACCGTTTTTGCGTGGCCGGACAAAACGGGGTAGCAACGAACACGGTTCCCGTCCATCAGCATCCACACGTTGTGAACATATTAACGAAAGGGTAGTAGCGTAGGATCGATGAAAGTGGGACTGGCGCCAAGCCTTAGTCAAGGCTGGCGCAAACTTGGATGAAAAACTATTATCCAAAAGAATGCCAGCGAATCCGGAATTTCAGAGCCGACTTCTCAAACGCTCGCTCGCGCTCGATCCAAAGTCGCCGGACCCAAAATCCGACTCGTCTTCATAAGATCGCGGAGCATATTCATTCTCCTCGAATTCGTCTCCTGACAGAAAATCGCTGACTGGCTCCGTTAGGTCGCGCGCAAAATCCCGTATGGATTCAATTTGAAACAGGCCATAAACAATTGCACAAAGCCCGATGCCGCCTATTGCCCACGGGATCCATCCCGGAAGGCTTCGCGTGATCCGCTTTGTGGGCCGAACAATCGGTCGTTCCGTTTCCGCCGCAATCGAGTGCGACCGGCGTGGCCGGTGAGCGGTGGTGGTGTGTTCGTGTGATCCGTTGCGGGAAACTGTTCGTGTTCGTGGCATAATGACCTCTCGTAGAAATAATTTTTACAAAAGAGGTACAAGCGGAATGCCAACCATGCAGGAATTCATTCTATGAACTCAAACGATGACATGCTGAAAGCTTGCACGTCGTTCCGACACGAATCGAATATTAAATTACGCTTACGGAATAAACTTCATCCCCGATTCCGCATATCGGCGAAGCAGCGTTGCCACGCGATACCGCTCGCTTCCATATTCTTTCGCCAGCGCATCAAGTATGGCAACGATCACTTCCGCGCCGATCTCATCGCACCAGGCGAGCGGGCCTAACGGATAATTCGTTCCGAGTTTCATCGCGGTGTCGATATCCTCAGGCGTTGCAACGGATTCCTGCACCGCGAAGGCGGCTTCGTTCACGATCATCGCGAGCGTGCGCGGAAAAACACCGGCGATTGAATCTTTTATTGGTTCCCCGGTTTTGCCGATGATCGCAAGAAAATCAGCAAGGACAGGAGGAACTTCCGCAACATTAAGAGGAAGCGAATACTCAACAGTTTTTTGCCGGACGAAATAATTCGGAAGAATCGGCATTCCAATTATTCCAGCACTGTTTCCCGCGGCCTGTTGCGCGGTCGTTGCACTCATCGTGAGCGTGTTGCTGATGATGGGAACCGATGTATTGAGCTTTGAAAGGCGATCAACTTTCTCGGAGGCATGAAGAAACGACAAATCGAGCACCAGATCCGCGTTCTCATTAAATTCAAGCTCGTCCACTCCGTCCAAGTAGTCCACAAAGGACGCTCGATACTCTGGATCAGCGATAATATGAATCTTCAAACTAATTCGAGAAAAGAAAAATGATATTAGCCTTCCAGCTTTTGTGCTAAAACGGATTTCGTCTGCGTCTCCCGGTAAATTTGCAATTTATCGCGGAGTTTGGCATCGCCGAGTGCAAGTATTCCTACCGCGAGCAGCGCAGCGTTCTTCGCGCCCGCCTTGCCGATGGCAAGCGTTCCGACGGGAATGCCAGCCGGCATTTGCACGGTCGAAAGCAGCGAGTCCATGCCTTTGAGCGCGGGCGATTCCATCGGGATACCGAGAACCGGCAACAGCGTCTGCGCCGCAAGAACACCGGCCAGATGTGCCGCGCCGCCCGCTGCGCCGATGATGACTTTTAACCCGCGCTTTTCCGCCGACAAAGCATATTCGGTTACGGCGGCCGGCGCGCGATGCGCCGAAAGCACGCGGTACTCATGCGGCACCTCGAATTCCTCTAAAATTTTGTGAGCCTCTTTCACAACGTCCCAGTCGGACGCGCTGCCCATGATGATGCCGACCAACGGTCGTTCCATAGATTATTTTTTATCCTTCCGATGTTTATTAGAAACACTATTAACAGACTGCCAGAAGTGGTAGTTCAAAAATATGAAAAAAGTAGCAGTTATTCTTTCCGGCTCGGGATATTTGGATGGTTCCGAGATTCGCGAAGCCGTCGGCGTCCTGTGGGTACTCAGTGTTCAGAACGCGACAGTGCAATGCTTCGCGCCGGACATCAACCAAAGTGATGTGATTAACCATTTCACCGGCCAGCCGGTCGGCGAGCGGCGCAACGTGCTCGCTGAATCGGCGCGGATCGCGCGCGGAAAAGTGAAGCAGCTCTCGGAGTTGCACGCGGAGGATTTCGATGCGCTCGTCATGCCCGGCGGCTTTGGGGCGGCGAAGAATCTTTCCACCTTTGCATTCGAGGGATCGAACGGCACCGTCCTTCCGGATTTATCTCGCGCCATTCGTTCCATCATAGATTCCGGCAAACCACTTGGCGCCGCGTGTATTGCACCGGCGGTCGTTGCGCTTGCAATGAAAGGCACGCCGCTCGAACTTTCGGTCGGCGCCGTGTGCGATGCTTCAAAGGAAATTGAAAAGCTGGGACACAAGCACATCGTGACGCGGCCCGATGAAATCCATATCGACCGCGCGCACAACATCGTCACAACGCCCGCATACATGTATGACGCTGCTCCGTTGCACGAAATATTTGAAGGCATTCGGAAGATGGTGGAGGAGGTGATGATGATGTCGAAGAAGGCGGTAGCCGTCCGAACTTGAACCTGGATTACGCGGATTAGATGGATTTTCCGGATTACTATTGCCATCAACCCATTCTCTCTTATTCATCGATGGTTCTTTCGTTCCTTCAAGGCTAATTTGGGTCGCTCTTTGCACACAAGGAAACCTCCCATAACCTGGATTCCCGCATTCGCGGGAATGACAAATGGGGTGAAGTACGGCGCCAAGCGCATAAAAACAACGTGTTTCTGTCATTCCCGCGAATGCGGGAATCCAGGTTCCGGGGTTTTTAGAGGTGCCCATAATTGAATTCTCCGATAGTAATCCAGAAAATCCATCCAATCGGCGTAATCCAGGTTCTGGGTTAGGCCGCCCGCGCCATTTCCTGCTCTTTGTATTGCAGCTCATACAGCGTCCGGTAAATCCCGCCGTGGCGCAATAGCTCATCGTGCGTGCCTTGCTCGCGGATTTCGCCATGGTGCATGACGATGATATTGTCCGCCCGCTGAATCGTCGAAAGCCGGTGCGCGATAACGATCGACGTGCGGCCCACGAGCAGCTTTTCGATCGCATGCTGGATCATCTGCTCGCTTTCCGTGTCGATGCTCGATGTCGCTTCGTCTAAAATAAGAATGCTCGGATCGTAAGCCAGCGCGCGGGCGAAGGAGATAAGCTGCTTCTCGCCGACCGACAAAATCGCGCCGCGCTCCATCACTTGCGAATCGAAGCCCTTCGGCAATCTTGAAATAAAATTATTCGCGCCGACAAAATTAGCAGCTTCCCGAATTTTATCCTGCGAAATCTCTTCATTTCCTAAGCTAATATTCGTCGCCACATCCGCACTGAAAAGAAAAACATCCTGCAGAACGATGGCCGTGTTTCGCCGCAATTCCTGCGGATCGAGCAAGCGAATATCGCGGCCATCGACCAGAATTTCTCCGCGCTGAAATTCATAGAGCCGAGTCATCAAATTCGTGATCGAGGACTTCCCCGCTCCCGTCGCGCCGACGAATGCCACGGTCTGTCCCGGCTTTATATGGAAGGAAATATCCTTGAGCACATAGTCCTCATCATTGTAGGCAAGCCAGACGTTTCGGAATTCAACTTCACCACGCAGCCGGCCCGTCGGGATCGCGTGTTCAGGAAGCGAAAGTATGGTGTCATCATCCAGCAGCCGGAAGATGCGCTCGCTCGCGGCCATTGCGGATTGAAGAATGTTATACTTATCCGCCAGGTCGCGAATGGGCCGGAAGAATTGCTCGGTGTATTGGTAAAACGCGATAAGCGTTCCCACGGTAACGCCCGCCGCAAGCCCAAGCTTATTGCCCAAGACCAATGAGCCGCCATACCAGACAATGAGCGCCGTCGCCACTGCCGCCAAAAATTCCACGACCGGATAAAAGACCGCGTAATAAAACACGCTGCGAATATTTGCATCCGCCGTGTCGCGATTGATCTTATCGAATTGCCGGAACGTCTGCGCCTCGGCGCCGAAAAGCTGCACGGTTATCATGCCGGAGACGTGCTCGTTAAGGAACGCATTCAACCGCGCGAGCAGCCGCCGCACTTCCCGATACGATTCGCGCGCCTTTTTCCGAAAAATCGATGTGGCAATGAGCAGAAATGGAAAAACCGTGAGCACCACGAGCGAAAGCTTCCAGCTCGTGTAAAACATAAAGACGAAAATCCAAAACACGACGAACACATCGGCCACGATCATGATGATGCCGGAGCTGAAAAGGTCGTTCAATACTTCGACATCGTTCGTGATGCGCGTAACAAGCCGCCCCACCGGATTTTTGTCGAAGTAGCGCATCGAAAGCTTTTGCAAGTGCGCGAAGAGTTCCCGGCGCAAATCATAGACGGTCTGCTGGCCGATCCAGGCCGTGAGCAGTGTTTGGCCGTATAAAATCAGCGATTGCAAAACCAGCGTGCCGACGATGGCCGAGACGATCAGCGTCAGTCCGCCAAAATCGCCTTTCATAATGTACTTATCGATGGCGATCATCGTCAGCAACGGCCGTAGCGGACCGAGCGCCGAAACGACGATCGTTATCACGACCGCGAGCACGACCTTCCACTTATACGGCGCGAGGTATTTCACTAATCGCCGCATGAGCCGCGCGTCATACGCCTTTCCTAATATTTCTTCTTCCTGTGGCACCGACCTGGATTCCGCTGATTATTCTGATTAAGGATTCCGCTGATTTTGTTTTTAAAACATCGTCATTGCGAGGAGGATTTTTCGACCGAAGGGAGAAAAATCCGACGAAGCAATCCGTTCAGATTTTTCTGAATTGTAAGAAAACCAAAATGGATGGCGCTGTCATTCCCGAAAGTGCTTTCAAGTAGCAAATCGGTGCTTTTTTGATTTTTGAATTGTAATTTAATGAATTGTGCCATTTTCTGCTCAAAATGGCAATTGCCGAATTTTTAGATTTCAATTCATAATTCATACTTCATAATTGTCTGATAGGTGCCCATTACAGTCCCTTCTAATTATAAGCACTACAAAACCAAAAGTCAAGCGGTTCCAAAAGATTTTTGTAAAAAAATTGCCTCAACCCAGATTTCCGGGAGTATTGGGATTTTCGTAAATATGTAAGCGGGTGCCTGTCGGATGTCGTATATTAGATGCTTTGATGATAGGCACCATGAACAAATCCATTATTCCATTTGAAGAGCACCAGGTTCGCCGCGTGTATGACGAGGCAACCGATACCTGGTATTTTTCGGTCGTCGATATTATTCAAATCCTCACGCAGCAGCCCGAATTTCAGGCGGCGCGCAATTATTGGAAGGTTTTGAAAAACCGCCTTTCCAAAGAAGGAAGTGAGTCGGTTACAAAATGTAACCGACTGAAAACCTCCATTGAAAATATGAAATGGTGACAAAATGTCACCGGTTGAAAATGTGTGCGCCGGATGCAGGAGCATGGCATTAGTCCCGAAGGGACGATGTACCCGCAGCCCAGGGTGGAGTCCGAAGGACGAAACCCTGGGTTAGGTTGGAAATTCAAAATGTTAGCCCTGAAAGGGCGACGTATTTTCCCGATCTATACAACGCCCTTTCAGGGCTTAGGGAATTTGAAAATATCCATTAACCCAGGGTTGCGCTTCGCTCCACCCTGGGCTGTGGGTACACCGTCGCTCCGCGACTAAACGAGCGAGGCGGAACTTATTTTCAC
>DASRZC010000155.1:0-20995 GCA_035686785.1 Kapaibacterium sp. (SeqCode) | reverse complement strand
GGGTGTTAAGCCGCCAAAGAAAGGATGGGCGATCTCTCTTGAAAAAATGAAAGAGTGGGACGGAGAAGGAAGACTATGGTTTACCAGAAACGGAGGCATAAGACGAAAACATTATTTGGAAGACGTTGAAGGGAAACCAATACAAGCACTTTGGGATGATATATTTCCGGTGAACCCAGCCTCAAAAGAAAAGATCGGGTATCCAACTCAAAAACCTCAGGCTCTTTTAGAGAGGATAATCCTTGCATCCTCTAAGGAAGGGGATGTAATTGCGGAGTTTTTCTGCGGCGGAGGCACCGCGCCCTCTGTATCCCAGCGCCTAAAACGGCGATGGGTCGCGTGCGATTCATCCCGCATTGCGACCGCAATAGCAGCAGACGTTGTAACGCGGACGATTGAGAAAGAAGGCCTATTGGCGGATGCACCCGATTTCACCGTCGAGCATTGGGGCGTTTACGAAATCCCGTCGCTTGAAAAACTTTCGGATGCCGCCTTCCGCGAGTTCGTTATCTATTCTTTCGGTGGCCGCTTGGATAAAACTTCCCCGAACATTCACGGCTTGCGCCAGAGTATTCCGCTTTATGTTGGGGAGCCGTCGCGGAGATCGCGTATTACCAAAGAGGACGTTGCGAAATTCGCAAAAGCGATTTTCGAGGACCGGCGCGGAAACTTCGGCGCGATGCTCGGCTGGAATTTTTCGAAGGACGCGAAGGAAGCCGCCGCCATGCTGGCCGCACGAGAGAACAAGCGAATCGACTTTGTCCGGCTGAATCTCATTCGTTTGGAGGATGAAGCCTTCCGCGAACATGTTACTTCGAGGCACAAAGATTACAAGGAACTACTCAGCTTCATTCAGCCGCCGGAAGTTCGCGTTACTGTCGAGCGCATTGGTAAACTGAATTACCGGTTCGATGTCTCGGAATCCATCAGCCTCAATCCCGATGGCGTGATTGCGAACGTGCAATGGGATTTCCATTATCGCGGACGCTTTACCTCGACCGAGGGTTATAGCTTCATGCGTTCGAAAGATGGGAAGGTGCTGCTCTCGGTGGATTATGAATTTCCGTCTCCGGGCAAGCGAAAAATCGCCTGCTCGTTGCAGGACAATCAGGGTGGCGAAGCAACGTGGATACAGGAGATAGAAGTTAAATAACCACCCCCTTCCCCCTCCTTGAAAAGGAGGGGGTATCCTTTATGAACAAGCGCGAAGAAAACGAACGGAAGTTCCAGGGCTGGAACGCCACGCCGAATGGCGGCAGAACCTACTGGCGCGACCGTCCGGGCCATCACGGTTGGGCGCGGTACCAAAAGGAGTGCGATAGCGATGAGAATACATTAAGATTTTGGCAGGAAATTTACAATGAGTCAAATGAGTTGATTGAAATACATCACAAATTTCCGGTCGATACCGGTCATCGGAATGTGGAGGAAAAAAGATGAAGATTACAAAACAAACGGTTGCCAAAAAGCTTGCTGCTTATCTCCATCGTGAGTCAAGCTTGGCCGAGCTGGTGGATTGGGCAGAGAATGCTCTTATGGATGGCGATTTCGATGCGGGCGATGCACCCATGCTTGCCGATGTCGTAGCCCGGCTTGGCCTTGCCGATGTTCGTTCGTTCGGCCTTACGTGGGAAGATTGCGCCGAGATCCTCGAGGAGCTTGGCTTCGAGGCGCATGTGGACGTGATTGCGGCATAATCCCAATGCGTAACGTTTTCTTACCGTACGAAGAGGATTTTCAGGAGTGGGACCGCGCCGACTTCCCGAACGTCAATCCGTTGACCGAAATTTTTCTCGACCACCTTCGCACAAAGAGCGGAGCGAAAAAGCTATGGGACCATCAAATCGAGGGAATTGAGAAGGCAATTTATTCCTACGAACTGCTTCAGCTAAAAAAACTTCTTCTCAACATCGTAACCGGCGGCGGCAAAACAAGCATCATTGCCGCCGTTATTGCGTGGCTAAAGTACGCGCACCAGATTGATAAATTCGTAATTCTTTGTCCGAATACCATCGTCCGCGACCGTCTTCAAGACGATTTCACTGACGCTAAAGTTTTTCGTGAGTTTGCGTTATTCCCACCCGGATCGGAGCATTACACGAATGAGTTGCAACTTCATGTTATGGAGCGTGCCTCCGGCCCTTCGGGAATACTGGACAGCGGAGTTATCCTTGGTAATGTCCAGCAACTTTATCAAGTCCATAAAACAGGTCAGCGCAATCTGGCTGTATTATTGCGCTCCGCGGAAGAAATAGCCGTCTTTAACGACGAAGCGCACAACACTCCCGCGCCGGAGTATGACAATATTTTATACGCCCTTTCGAAGAAATCGAAGTTCCGTCTCGACACGACGGCAACGCCAGACCGAGCCGATGGAAAGAATCCCGATTCGGAAATGATCTTCGAGTTCAGCATCGCGGATGCGCAAGCTACCGCGCCGCCGATCATCAAGAGCGTGGTTGTCTATCAGCCGAAAATATCGAGCGTTCAGCTCTCGTACACGAATTCCGAAACCGGAGAACGGCGAACCGTCGATGAGATGGATGAGGAGTTCGAGAAAATAGAAAAAGGTCTGAGCGCGACGCAATGGGTTACCGATCCCGATCCGATGAGCAAGCAAGTTTCCATTGCTTTGGAGCGATTAGAAGAGCAGAAGCGGCGCGCGGAAGCCCTGGCGCATGGCTCGTATAAACCGATTCTGTTTGTCGTCGGAATTTGCATTAACGATGCAAGGGCCGCGGCGAATGAATTGCGTTCGCGCGGTGTGGAAACGCTTTTGCTTACCGAGGAATCGGAAGAAGAAGACCGGCTCGTAGCAGGAGTGCTCGGAAAAACAGGAAATGATTTAGAAGAAGCAAGAAAAAATCTTAAGAAGCGCGGCAATCTCGATCCTTCCTTGGTGAATCGCGTTATCGAGCGCGGGGCCAAAGTTGATGCAGTGGTAAGCGTACTTATGTTGCGCGAAGGGTGGGACGTGCCGGCCGTGTGCGTTATACTTTTGCTTCGAAAGTTCTCATCACGCGTTTACGGTCAGCAGGTCGTAGGCCGCGGTCTGCGCCTAAACCAACGCAATGAAGATGCGCAGGAGTTTTGCGCCATTGTCGATCACGAACGGCTAAACCATAAGTGGCTTTGGGATTTAGTTGGCGCGGTAATTCGGAAGGATGTTGACCAGGGTGACCTGTTCGGTGTTGAGGAAGATCTTCCCCCGAAGCGCCTGTTGCAGGATCTCGTCAATCCGGACCTTTTGATAAAAGTACCCGATCCGACGAAGGAAGTTACGGAAAAGCTCGGCCTTGAGGAGTTTGATAAGATTACAACGGAGACTCACGATTATTCGAATTGGGAAGCAATTCTTCAATCGTTCGATTACTCGGCGGATGTAGAAATCTCGAATGTTGAAATCGAATCCGTGAGAGGCACGGCGATTGGGAGCGCGAAAATGATCGAGCTTCTGACGGCGCCCGTTCCCACTATTTCGGCGAATGGGAGCCCACTTTTACGGGAAGATTTAGTTGACATCCTCAAGAATTCCATTCGTGATATTGCTCGAAGCTTACTCGCCGATGAAGGCATTGGTTCGCACGAATTAGGATACTTTTACGGCGTCCTCATGGACCATGTGCGGGCAAAATTGCTAAATGGCCTCTCGGTCGGAAGCGCGCCACAAGAGTTGCTTATTCACGCCTTACACCATCGGAATAATATCGTCGCTAATCTACAATCCTATCCTGGATTGGTAGGAAGCATCGTCGAACACAAACATACAGCGAGCCATGCCAACGAGTGAGCACGGGGATTATCCGAATCCGAAAAAATCGGCCTATTCCGTCGAGCGCTACCAATCGAGTTGGGAACTGAACTATATGCTTCAACTCGATAAGGATAAAATGGTGAAGAAGTGGACAAAGAATCATGGCATCGCCATTCAATACATAACGCAAGCCGGCCACGCGCGGACCTACCGTCCCGATTTCCTCGTTGAGCTTGTCAATGGCAAGATTGAGTTGCATGAAGTGAAGGGCGGCCATTTTCTCGACAATCCCGATACTATTCGGAAGCACGATCGCGCAAAATTATGGTGCGGTGACCGAGGGATGATTTTTAAGGTAATCACGAAATAGGTGTCGTTTCCCGCCGCAAGTTGTCCATAAAAGCCAAAGCGAGCCTGACCGAGTTTTTGAAGACGATCTAATTTCTTATCGCCGCGCGAGGCCGATGGTAAAGCCCATCGCCATTCCACTGCTGGAGGGGGGCGCGGAATGGGTAAGTTCGAACTGATCCGAAAGTAGTTCTCGTGCGAGGTCCTGCGCGGGTCCGGGATAGGGAACGCAGTCGGCGAGTTCCGGTCCGCTGTGCGCGGGCGCGCATCCACGAGCGAACGCGGAGAAATCGGAGTAACCTTCGCGGGACAAGTCAGGACGTTTCATAGTTTCTCTTTCGTGGATTTTGTTAGTGGCTGTTTCAACCCTCCGTGCCGCCGGAAAGTTCATGGTTTTCCAGCGGCCTGGAAGCGGTATAAGCAACCTCACGCGCTCAAAGTGCCGTTAATTTTCCGCTACTGAAAACTATGGGACTTTTCTCCGTTTTTACGCTTTCCTCCATTTTCACGCAGTATTGGAATGATCTCGCGGAGCCGCTTGCGATCGTGGCCGGCGCGCTCGCGCTCGGGCTGCTCGTCGAGCGGGTCGGTATCGTTTACGCGATAAAATTTTTTAAGCAGCGAGAACGAACCGAGCGCGATGCCTGGCGGCTGGGGCAGCGGCTCGCGCACTCGTTCAACGGAATCGTTACCGTATGGTTCGGGCTGGCGGCGTTTCGCAGCGTGCTGAGCGAGTTCCCAATTAAACCGGCCGCGCTTCCCTTGATCGAGCACACGGCGTCCGCGATCCTCATCGTTACGATCGCGGTCCTCTGCGCGCGACTGCTCATCGCTTTCATTCGCACCTATTCGACGCAGCACGAGCGCGCGGTTCAATCCATTACGCTTGTGCAGAATATCGTGCGGACGGTCATTTATATAATCGCAATGCTCGCCATTCTTCACGCGTATGGTATTGCGATTACTCCGCTGCTCGCGGCCTTGGGCGTGGGCGGTTTGGCGGTCGCGCTGGCGCTGCAGGACACGCTCAGCAATTTTTTCGCGGGAATTTATATTATTATTTCTCGCCATACCGATCCCGGCGATTATGTGAAGCTCGATAGCGGGCAGGAAGGGATCATCCGCGACATCGCCTGGCGCGTGACGACGCTCGTGACACCAGCCGGCACACTAATCATCGTTCCCAATTCGAAATTTTCGACCAGCATCATTACGAATTTCGACCGCCCCGACCGCAGCGTAACCGTGACGATTGACCTGCCGCTGGAACAGACGATGCCCGCGCCCGCCCTCGAACACGCTGCGATGGAAGCGGCCAACGAAGCAGCAGCCGCAATGAAAGGACTCGCCGAAAGCGCGCCCACGCTTCAATATACGGCCCTCAGCGCGACCGGCGCGACACTCCAACTCTCGATCAAAATAAACGATTTTTCCCGCGGGTCCGAAATACGGCACGAAATACTTACTCGCCTGTATGCGCGGCTTCATCCGCCCCCGGAGACGCCGAAAGAATAGCCGTCCACCTGAGGTTTTAAGGAAAGTGTAGCTGTCCCAAAGAAATTTTACTCAGCCATAAAATTTGTTGAAACAAATATTATTGCATTGCCGTATTTATCGTTGCAACAACTATTTTTTTTTGAAGGAGAATCTTTTATGAATTCGAATACGGAAGTCTTGGAAGCGCAGGTTGAGCAACCGGCAACGAACGGCAAAGCGGAGCAATCGGTCTGGAATCTCGACAAGAGCCATTCCACGGCGGGTTTTAGCGTCCGCCATCTTATGATTTCGAATGTGAAGGGCTATTTCAGCGACCTCTCGGCTACGCTGCAATATGACCCGGTGCATATCGAAAATAACGCGGTATCGGTAACTATTCAGGCCGCCTCGGTCGATACGCGGGAAGCGGCGCGGGATACACACCTGAAGAGCGCGGATTTTTTCGAGGTAGAAAAATACCCCGAAATTACCTTTCGCTCGGTCGCGTGGCAGCATAAGAACGACGACGAATTGCTCGTCAAGGGCGATCTCACGATTCATGGCGTGACGCGCGAAGTCGTATTGACGGTCGAGCGCACTCCCGAAATGAAAGATCCCTGGGGCGGAACGCGTGTGGGCTTCACCGGAAAAACGAAGATCAACCGGAAGGACTTCGGTCTCGGCTGGAACGTCGCTATCGAAGCGGGCGGGGTGGTCGTCGGCGAGGACGTTACGATTACGATCGAAGCGGAATTCGTCAAATCCTAAACCAGGATCCTTCGACAGACTCAGGACAAGCGTTCAGAATTGTAAGGATTGGCAGGATGGATTAACACCATCCGGCCAGTCCTTATATTTTTTATACGTCTATTATTTCACCTTTTCTTCTCAAGAATATGTTAAGTTTCAGCATCGATTATCGTTTAGAATTATGATGAAACATTTAGAATTGAAAATGATCAAGGCCTTTTCCTTAGTATTGATTTCCTCCGTCTTCATTGCACCGCGGTGTTCATTTGCCCAGAGCGACAGCATGTCGGTGCAATTCGCCCTAAATGGCGACGCGATTTATTGGAATTTTGAAACAACCATTCAGTCGCCGCAAGGCCCCGTAGTGGGTTCGTACCACTCCGGCAATTTGGGCATGGATCTCCAGTTGACAAAAACAATTGCGAATACGAACACGGTCTGCATCGACTGTGGCACCCCGAATGAACTCTCGTTTACAGTCGATACAGTTGCGAAAATGTATAAAGGGCTCGACATAAAGTATCAAATGCCGGAATCACAAGGTCAGGGTATCCTCGTTTCCCAATACGAAATCACATTCGCCGACATCCCTTACACGCAGCAAGGCTCAAAACTTTCGCTGCAAGGGATCCCCTATAAGGGCTCGTTTACCGGCAACGTGATGTACGAAGCTTCCACTCCCAATGGAGAAGAACAAGGGTCCTGGAGTTCGAACAGTTCTCCGAACTTCACCCTCGACCTGGATGTCACGCTGCCTACGGTATCTGCTGGTGTTCAATCTTCGAGTGGGCCAACGAATTCAACGTTTCAAGTTCGGACGAACGATGCCTCCGTGCAGTTTGAGTTCGCTGCTGTTGAACAACCAGTCGATTTGACCATCCTTGATTTGCTCGGACGTGTTGTGATAACACGATTGCTAACTTCAGGTGAAAACTCACTTCAAATTCCGAACGCAATGCTCCCTCCCGGCTGCTACTTCGCGCGGCATGCCGGTGAGGTTGCGAAGTTCGTGGTGCCGCCGAGGTAGCGTTCAATTTCCTCCTCGTTAAATCCATATCCCCTTAATTCCTCCGCTGAAAATCCAATCAACTCCGGCTCGGTATAGAGATGAAGCCCCGTCTTTTCTTCCACGATGCCTCGGACCTCGCGCACCACCGATAGCACTTCGTCCGCCGTGGCCTCGCCCGTTACATTCAGCACGATGACGGGCTGCGTGGGGTTGAGCTGGACATCGCCGCGGCGAAATCCTTTGAGTCCGCAAGCTTCGAAAATAAAGGCCGATGGAATTTTTATTTCAGCGCCTTCACTGCGAGCGCGAATCGTTCTCAATCGTTCTAAATGATCCCGTAAATTCTGTTGGAATTTGTTTTCTAACCTCTCATACTCTTCTTTTGTAAGGACCGAGTTTTTAAAAAACGAGCCAGCATTTCCTTCTATGGATTCGGCAGGGAAAGGAAATTTCTTATCCCGAATTTCTTTAATGGCGTGTCGAATTTCTTGCAGTGAAGGCTCGGGATTGTCCTCAAACCATTTTTTCACATCGGGATATCCAAGATTTCGCTTCGGTGTGGGCGAAAGCTGAAGCGTGGTATAGAGAATAACATACCGGCTCTTCTCCGTTGTGTTAAAGATGCTTTTGCGATAGGTGAACCGGCATTCTTCATTCGAAAGCGTTCGGAACGATTTCGTCATTCGATCGAAGACTTCGACATTCACGAGCACGTCCTTGATTTCGTGCCCATACGCTCCCACATTTTGCACTGCGACCGCTCCGGTTTTTCCTGGAATTCGCGAAAGATTTTCGATGCCCCAAAGATCATGCTCGACCGCGAATTTAACGACATCGTCCCACCGTTCGCCGGAAGCGATCCGCAATGTAGCATCGTCGGCGATGCGCGCTACAATGCCGCGATTGCTGATATGGATCACCAGCCCCTCGAAGCCGCGATCGCTGACGAGCATATTGCTCCCGCCGCCCAAAATGAGGACCGGAAGATTCCGCGATTCCGCAAATTGGAATGCTTCGGAAAGCTCGGCCGGATCGCCAATCTCTGCAAAAAAGCGCGCGGGACCGCCGATCTTGAAGGTCGTGAGTGGTTTTAAGAGGCGATCGTCTTCGATATTCATGGGTGTGGGACATGCTTTGGCTTGTTCCTGCGTTGGCCCTATATTCGTAATGAGATATTCGTAATGAGGCACAAGCTAAAGCATGTGCCGCACAAAACAATGATTGACGAACAATCCATTCGCGCCGTTGGCGAGAGCCGCTTCGGCGAGCATTTTCGGAAGCCGCTATACGAAGGCTATGCCTTCGCGCAACTTCCGCAATTGATTCGGTCGCTGCTCACCGGCGAGGATAGCCATGTCGTGCCGCATGGAATTCCATTCGGTCCGCGCGAGGATTTACGGGGAAAATACGATACGGTCGTTCTCTTTTTCATCGATGCGTTCGGCTGGTGTTTTATCGATCGCTATTTGGACCATCCGTTTCTAAAACGAATGGAACAAGATGGCCTGATCACGAAAATCAGCTCGCAGTTTCCATCGACGACCGCCGCGCATGTAACGACCATCCACACCGGACTCCCCGTCGGGCAAAGCGGGATTTACGAATGGTATTACTACGAGCCGGTGCTCGACGCCGTGATCTCACCGCTGCTTTTTTCCTTTGCGGGCGATAAAGAGCGCGATACGCTGCTAAAGGCCGGTGCCGATCCGTTACGACTTTTCCCGACCGATACGATTTATTTCGATCTTGCTAATCACGGCGTGAAATCTTTTGTCTTACAAGATCATCAATATACCCATTCGCCCTATACGGAAGTGGTGACTTCCGGCGCGACGCTCGTGCCCTACCGTAGCTTGCCGGAGGCTATTGTTACGCTTGCGGAACTTATCGAGCGCCAAAAGGAGCGAACGTATTATTTCCTTTATTATGATAAAATCGATTCTGTTTGCCATGAACATGGCCCGAACGCGCGGCAGCTCGATGCGGAAATTCGTGCCGTGCTCTGGATGCTCGAAACATTTCTCATTCCCGCGATGAAATCGCCAAGACGCAAATCGCTGTTTATGATGACGGCCGATCATGCGCACACGCATATCGATCCGGCAACGACGTTCTATCTCAATGAGTCCATGCGGGAGCTAATCCCGCTGCTTCGCCGAAATCGTCGCGGCGATTTGATCGTGCCGGCCGGTTCTTCGCGCGATATGTTTCTGCATATTAAGGAGGGGCACCTGAACGAAGCCCGCGAGATGCTTAACCATCAATTGCATGGCCGCGCCGAGATATACAAGACCGACGATTTGATCGAGCAGGGATTTTTCGGTTCCACGCCGCCCTCGGCCGCATTCCTAGGACGCATCGGCGACCTCGTGATTTTGCCCTACGCCGGTGAATCGGTCTGGTGGTACGAGCAGGGCCGCTTCGAGCAAAAATTTTACGGTTCCCACGGCGGGCTGACGCCGGAGGAAATGGAAACAGCGCTGCTGGTGCAGGCATTTGGTGGGTGAGAGAAAATGTCATCCTGAGCGGAGCAAAACGGAGCGATAGCGGAGTTTTGCGGAGTCGAAGGATCTCTTGCGGTTTACCGGGCTGCTAAACTACACGAGATCCTTCGACTCCGTTTGTTCTCCCTTCGGTCGAACAAACTCCGCTCAGGATGACATTATTGGATTTCTTCGGCACGGAGATGGTTGAGAATCTCATCCATGCAGCGCGACGCAAACGAAATTATTGGTCTCGAACGAGTACCCGACCATCAATGGGCTTTTTACGATGATGTCCTCGCCGCCGCGCGCGAGACGGGTAAGCCTTTCGCATTAGGCGGCGCGCTCGCCTGGGCAACCTATTGCGGGCATTACCGCAATACGAAAGACATCGATCTTTATGTGCCGATGGAATCGAAGCAGGATTTTATCGACGCCGTAACGAAGGTTGGCGCTACCGATTATTACAATACCCTTTCCTACGATCGCGGCTGGATATATCGTTCCACTCGCGACGGCAGCATTGCCGATTTGATCTGGGCGATGGCGAATTATGTCCGACCGATCGACGAAGATTATTTTAACGGTGAAACGAAGCTCTCTCTTCGAGGGAATCTTTACCGCGTGCTTCCGGCGGAAGAACTCATTTTGAATAAGCTCTATATTATGAATCGAACGCGCTGCGATTGGTTCGATGTCTTCAATCTGGTGTATAGGACGAATGGCGCGCTGGACTGGGATCGATTAATCACGAAATTAGGCGAGGATAAAATCCTGCTCGGTTCCGCGCTGCGCGTTTTTGCATGGATTTGTCCGGGACGGGTCAAATTATTTCCCGGCGAGTTATGGGAAAAGATTGAAGTGGCGAAGCCGGATGAAGACGGTCCCGAAATTGTCGAACGGCGCATCAATTATCTCGATTCGCGCCCGTGGTTTGTTGCCACCTTGAAGCCTGGAGAGCGGCCATTTGCCGAGGGTAATTGATAGGCGTGTAGCGCCGGGAGTATACTCCCGGCGCTACACGTTTCCAGTTCGGAATGCCGGAAATTCTTGAATTAGCAAGCCAAAAAGCACTGACGCTTTCAGAAAAACAGCGCCGGGACGTGCTTCGCGTGAATGAAATTTTTTATTCCATTCAGGGCGAAGGCTCGCGCGCCGGCGAACCGTGCATATTCATCCGCATGACTGGCTGTGGCCTGCGTTGCACTTATTGCGATACCGAATATGCTTTTTACGAAGGCGAGGATAAGCCTATTGACGAAATCCTGAAAGCAATCGAACAATATGAGTGCAAATTAGTCGAGCTAACCGGCGGCGAACCGCTCGAACAGGAGGGCGTGTATCCGCTGATGGATGAATTGCTTGAACGCGGATATGAGGTGATGATCGAAACCGGTGGGCACATCGATATTTCGCGAGTCGATCTGCGCGTGAAAAGAATTGTCGATCTTAAAACGCCGTCTTCGGGAATGATGAAGCGGAATCGCTATGAGAATATCGAGCAGCTTACGGAGCACGATGAAGTGAAATTCGTCATTGGTTCGCGAGAGGATTACGAATGGGCGAAGAGTAAACTCCCGCTCCTGTGGCGTGTGGAGCGAAATGGTATTTCGCTCCCGAAGGGAGATTTGCCAAATCGCCCCACACATCGGAGTGGAGGCCCTGGGTATGTTTTATTTTCCGCTGTTCATGGAGCGATAGACCTTGCCGATCTTGCACAGTGGATTTTGGAAGACCATTTGCCCGTGCGGCTGCAAACACAATTACACAAACTGATATGGCCCGGAGTGTTACGAGGAGTATGAGAACAAGCAAATCGGAATTAGTTGTTTTTCCGAATCCCTATCCGGAGCGGGACTACGTTATCACGCACGCGAATCCGGAATTCACGGCGGTGTGCCCGGTAACGGGCCTGCCCGATTTTGGTGAGATCACGGTGGTTTTTGTGCCCGATAAATTATGCGTGGAGCTAAAGTCGCTGAAATTTTATTTTCTCGGGTATCGCGATCGCGGGATTTTTTATGAAGCGGTAGTGAATGAAATCCTCGAAGATTTAGTGACCGCGCTCGAACCGCGATGGATGGAAATAACCGGCGAATTCTCTACGCGCGGAGGTCTGCACTCGAATGTGGTTGCGAAGTTTACCAAATCGGAAGACACGATGCCGAATTCAGAACGGGTTACGGTCAAGAAATTGAAGAAAGCCATTCAATGAGGCTCAAGGGACCCGTGAGTCACATGAGTCCGATCGACCTGAACACTAATCTTATGCTCACCAAAATTTCAAAAGATTTTCGCTGGGAGATGGCCCACCGGCTACCGGAGCACACGGGCGGCTGCCGCAACGTGCATGGGCATTCGTACCGAATGTGGGTGGAACTCGCCGGAGAACCCGATGAGCAGGGGATGGTGCTCGATTATTTCACCCTAAAAGAAATCGTCGATCCCCTGGTCTCTGAAATTGATCATTCCTTCCTTTGTGACCGGTCGGATAAGCTTATCGTTGATTTTTTAAAAACTTCTGGATTGAAAGCGGTTTATGTCGATTTTCCGACGACGGCGGAAAACCTTGCGAAATGGTTCTTCGAGCGACTTTCACTGCTCTTCCCGGCTATGAAACATTTGCGCGGGCTCCGCGTGCGTATTCAGGAAACGGAACGAACGTATGCCGAAGTCGCCGGACCTATTAATGTATGACCGAAACGCTCATCCTGGCACGAATCCGGCGAGCGGGGAAAGCGCCGTCGTTTTGCTCTCCGGCGGCATGGATTCGACGCTAACGGCTGTTATTGCTCGCAACGAGAATATCCGCATCGCCGCGCTTCATTTGAATTATCGCCATCGCACGGAACGCCAGGAACTGCGTGCCTTCCAGGAGGTCTGCGACTCGCTCGAAATTTCCGAACGCCTTGTCGTTGACATTGAATTCTTGCGAACGATTGGGGGATCGAGCCTGACCGATCGTTCTATCGACGTAACAAACGCGAATCTCGCCGCGACCGAAATTCCAAGTTCTTACGTGCCTTTTCGGAATGGGAATTTTCTCGCGATCGCCGCGAGCTGGGCAGAAGTGATTTCCGCGAATGCCATTTATATTGGCGCGGTGGAAGAAGATTCCTCCGGCTATCCCGATTGCCGCCGTACGTTCTTCGATGCCTTCGAAAATGCTATTGCACTCGGAACGAAACCCGAAACGAGCATTCGAGTCGTGACGCCGATCATCCATTTGCGAAAGAGCGAAATCGTGAAAGAATCGCTGCGACTCGGAGCGCCAATCGAGCGAACGTGGTCGTGCTACCAATCAGAGGAGGTGGCCTGCGGCATCTGCGATAGCTGTGCTCTGCGGTTGCGGGGTTTCGCCGAAGCCGGTGTTGAAGATCCTATTCCCTACAAGGTGAGGCCGCAATACGTATGACCCTCGTGAGCAAATACGACGTATGGGCCCTATGGGTCGTATGGATACTCTTCTGTGCGGGGCCGTTGCTTGCCCAAACTACCGCGCCGCCCGTCGATTCTACTGCTCCCAAGCTAAAGCAAATTCGTCCCGGTTTGGAATTGCCCGATTCGCTCTACATCGCGCGGGACAGCATCAAAGGCGATATCGATACCATCGTGCGATACACCGCGAATGACTCGACCGTCTTCAGCATTCCGCAAAAAAAGATGACGCTCGTGGGCAAGGCCATCGTCGAATTCGAGAACCGCGAACTCGATGCCCACACCATCGTGATGGACTTCCAGCATAATTTGCTGACGGCCTACAGCCGCAACTTCGATTCCGTGCTCAATGGCGAAATCACATTTCACCGTGTTATGACGCGGGATACGAACCGCGCGAAAAATCGCGGAGCGCCGAAGCTTACCGAAGGCGGCACGGTCTATGAAGGAGAGGTGATCGTCTATAATTTTAAAACGAAGCAGGGGACCACGCAGTTAGGCACGACGGAAATGCAGGGCGGATTTTATTATGGAGAAAAGATCAAGCAGGTCGCGCCCAAAACGCTGTTCGTTCAAAACGGCCGGTACACCACCTGCGACGAGCCCCATCCCCACTATTATTTTGCCGCCCCGGAGATGAAAATCAATATGGGTGGCCAGATTTTCGCGGCGCCCGTCTATCTCTATGTGGCCGATGTTCCAATTTTCATGCTGCCCTTCGGAGTGTTCCCCGATCATGAGAGCGGGCGCCATTCGGGAATCATTCCACCGAGCTACCAAACCCAGGGCGGCCGCGGATATGGCTTGACGCACTTGGGGTATTATGAAGTCTGGAGCGATTACGCCGATTCGCGAATTCAATCGGATATTTATACCGTCGGCGGATATAATATCGACTTTCAGACCGAATGGATGAAGCGGTACCTACTCAATAGCGCGGCCTCGATCGAAGTTGGATATGGCAAGACCCGCTTCAGCAGCGGCGATCCTTTCCAGAAAGATTGGCTCATCAATGCCCAGTTGCCGAATCTTCAGCTTGGCTATCAAACCGCGCTCTCGGCGAATCTCAGTTTTCAGAGCGATGGGTATTTTCAAAATACGGCTCAAAGTTTTCAGCAATACCTGACGCAGCAGGTCACTTCCAACGCCGCATTCAGCACGAGCTGGCCGGATGCCGGTGTTTCGCTCGGCATCAATTACAGCCGTTCGCAAAGTTTGTTGGATGGAACGTATCAGGAGTCCAGCCCGCAGATCAATCTCTCGAAGACGACGTGGTTCCCGTTTCAATCCACGGATGGAAGCCCGGTAAATCCCACGCTGGCCTCGCTTGGAATTGGTTATAATTTTAGCGCAAGTCACAGTCTCACCCACAAAACGAACACTCCGAACTTTATTACCGATACCTCTCGGTACACGAATACTGAAAGCTACAGTATGCTGCACAGCCCTTCGATCAGCATTTCGCCGAAGCTCGGATACTTTACGATCTCCCCGTATTTCAATATGTCCGACGCATGGCTCGTGCGGGAACATACGTTGAGCAATCCTCGCAGAGTAATTATTCACAACGATAGCACCGCCGACACCGTCGCCGAATACGACACGACGACGTCGCACCGTTTTATGAATCTCTTCGATTATAACACGGGCGTGAACATCGCGACGACGCTCTATGGCATTGCAAATATCGGAGCCTTTGGGATCGAGGCCATCCGGCATACGATTCAACCGACCATCGGGCTTAGCTATCTGCCCGATCTCTCTTCTCAGAACTATAAGCCAATTTTGAATCCGCTAACCGGGCAGTATGAGAATTACAATATCTTCGATGGCGAACCGAATGGAACTATCGTTGGCCCGGGGAAGTCCGCGACGATGACGATGGGGCTTGCCAATAATTTCGAGGCAAAGGTCGATCGCCAGGTGACGAAAGATTCGACGGCGGTCGATCATGTGAAGCTGTTTGCGCTCAATGCCGGGACTGGCTATAATCTTGAGACAAAGTTGCTGAGTCCGCTTTCGCTAAATGCGAGTTCTTCGATAGGAACTCTTTTCAGTTTGAGTGGCAATGCGAGCTTCTCTTTTTATCCGGCGAATTATGCGGGCGGGGATTCCACGCAGTATTCGCTCGCCAGCCTGCATCAATTTTTTATTCGGCCACAGACGGTTTCCGCGAGCCTGAATGGCAGCTTTTCGGCGGCAACGACTGTTGAAGGCGAAAATTACGATTCGGTGCGCAGGATGTTCAATATTACTTCCCCGGAGGACGAGCGCGCCCTGTTTTTCGGTGGGTACTATCCCGGTGAGTATATCGACATTCCGTTTCGGCCAAAGTGGAATATTAATTACGGACTAAGCTATCAGCAGTCCTTTGCGCCCAATGGAGCGCCCGTGCGCGATTTCGGCGCGACGCTTGCGCTCACGTTGCCGCTTACGGTCAACTGGTTGTTCACTACATCTGCTTCGTACGATTTGCTGAACAAGAAGATTATCATTCCCGAATTGGACGTTACCCGCGATCTGCATTGCTGGGTGATGCACTTCTCCTATCGTCCGCCCGGCTCGGCAGTCTCGGGATTTAATCTGACCATCCAGATCAAAGCGCCCCAGTTGCAGGATATTAAGCTGACACGAACGGAGAATAACTATGGCGAATTCTGACCGGATTATTTTAGATTCCCGCATTCGCGGGAATGACAAATGGATGGGTCAAAAGGCGCGAAGCGCAGGAGATGACATCTGCTTGTCATTCCCGCGAAAAGCATCGCCGACGATGCTTGCGGGAATCCAGGTTTAAGAATTTGTAAGAAAATATTTTGCTTTCCACGCATTCTCATCCTCTGACGGAAAAAACACGGGCCGCGCTCGTGTCGCTTGGTGTAACGAGCGATTCGAAGCTGCTCGTGGCCGTGAGCGGAGGCACGGATTCGCTGGCGCTGGCGCACGTGCTGCAATCGTTGCGAGGAACGGGAGCATTCGCGGACGTTACGGTCGCACTTATGAATCACGGCATTCGCAAAGCCGCCGCCGAACAGGAAGAGAATGCCGTTCGAAGATACTGTGAAGAGTGGAACGTGCCGTTTGAAGTGAAGCGCACGCATACCATGCGCATTGCTGAGAAAGAAAAAACTGGCATCGAGGAAACCGCGCGTAAGCAACGCTATGAGTTTTTCGAGGAACTTATCAAAGCGCACGGATTTGATTTTGTTCTCACGGCGCACACTGCAAACGATCAGGCCGAGACGGTTCTCATGCACTTAGTCCGTGGCGCAGGTGTGCGAGGATTGGCAGGAATTCCACCGAAACGAAAACTTGGCGCGGCATATCTGCTTCGTCCGTGGTTGGGTGTTGCAAGGAACGAAATTCTCGATTATATCGGGGAACATCAGTTGTTTCCCATGCACGATGCTTCGAACGACGAGCTTTCCTATCAGCGGAATCGCGTTCGCCACAAAGTGATGCCGGCGATTGCGGAGGCCTGGCCGGACCGCTCGCCGGTCCGCGCGATTGCAGGGCTTGCCGAGCGGATGCGGGAGCTTTCCATCTTTCTTGACCAAGTGACGGAAGAAAAGCTCGAAGAACTTCGAATGGACGGCGGCCTTTCGCTCAAAGGCTTGAAAGCACTTCGCGGGTTTCCACTGCATGCTGTTATTGAAACATGGATCACTCGGACTCTCGGAGCCTATTCACTCTCTGCGCCGCAAACCCACGGGATCGAGCAGTGGATTAGTTCGAAATCCCTGGCTACGGAACTGCATGGGGGAGTACGATTAAAAAAAACAGGCGATATTCTTCTCATCGAGAAAAATAAAGAGAGCTTATCCTTTAAGCCAACGTTACTTATAGCGGGCACGCCACTCCATACGCCGTATGGAGAATTTTCGCTTGGCTACAATAATACGCCTAAAATTTCCAGGGATCCATTCGCCGTTACATTTGATGCGAAGGCGCTTGGCGGGTATCCGGCCATTCGCGTCCGTCCGTGGCGCAAGGCCGACCGCATGGCGCCCTTCGGAATGGAGGGCAAGCGAAAGCTTATCAGCGACCTGCTCACCGAAGCCGCGATCACCGGCGAGCGAAGAAAGAATTATCCGGTTGTGGAATGGGACGAGGATATTTTCTGGCTTCCCGGCATTCGGCGGTGCGATTACGCGCGGGTAACCGCCAGCACACGCTCCATGCTTGAAATATCGTTCAAGCCATTGTAGAATGTATGGAACCTCGCCTCCCATCCAACCGTATAGTTAAATTATCAGCGTAATCAGAAATTAATCAGCGTAATCCAGGTTCATGGGTGCCCGCCTCTCGTTTGCTATCGTTCTTTCGGTCTTTTTTGCCAGCTCTGTTTTCGCGCAAAATGGAGGCGGTATTCAAAAAGTCCGCGACGCTTCGCAGCGAATGAATCTCCAGACTGAGCGCGGCGGGGTGACGTTTACGATCAAGAACGTCGATATCACACGCTTTCCGCAGTTGGGCGTGATCTTTTCCGCAACAGACAGCCGCAACCAGTTTGTCCGCACTTTGAAGAAAAGCGATCTCCGTATTCTCGAAAATGGAACCGAGCGGCCCATTCTTTCGCTCGATCTGGTGAATGGGGAGGATCGGGTTCCTATCGATATCGTCTTTGTTATCGATAAGACCGCATCGATGGGAGATATGATTGGCAGCGTGAAGGATAACGTCAAGCGCTTCGCGCGCCAATTGCGCGAGCATGGTTTCGATTATCGTTTGGGCCTTGTCCTCTTCAGCGACATCGTGGAATGGACCAGCCCAACACTTACCAGCGATGTTTCCGAATTCGAAAAATGGGTAACCGGCATCCAAACCGTGGGCGGCGGCGACCCCAAGGAGAACGCGCTCGAAGGACTGTATGCGATGAACCAGATGTCCTTTCGCCCGATCGCGCTTCGGATGGCTGTCCTTATTACGGATGCGCAGTGTCATCAGCAGGGCGAACATGGCGATGGCACCACCGACTTCACGATGAAGTCTATGGGCGATTGGCTTTACGAGCGCGAGATACGGCTGCTCACGGTAACGCCGCCTCACTATCCGGAATATCATGCAATGGCCGCTGCAACGGATGGCGCCAGTTTCGATTTGGGAACGGATTTTGCCAGTTCCGTGGCGGGCCTTGCCGGGAATATAACCAGCCTGTATTCGCTGAAATATCTTTCCGAATCCACGCTCGCGCCGGACAGTGTTCGCATCGACTTGCTCCGCGCCGAGGACCATGCGACGCTCGCCAGCCGCAAGCTGCTTGCGATGGAACCGGGCCGCCGATTTGTATTCGAAGACTTACAGTTCGCGCCGAACGAGACGCAACTCGCCAATGAGTTTGTTCCGGAACTCGAGCGCGTGGTGCGCCTCATGCACGTGCGGCCCGCGATGCGAATTCGCATCGAAGGACACGCCGATTCCACGGGCAGCGCGGCCGTTAATATGAAGCTTTCCGAAGAACGCGCCATTGCGGTAAAGCGATATCTGATGCAGTCCGGCATCGCGCCGGACCGCATGGAAACCGAAGGCTTTGGCGCCACACGGCCCATTGCCTCGAATGCCACGGAACCCGGCCGGCGCATGAACCGAAGAATCGAATTTGTGATTCTTACTAAGTGATACCCGACAGATTCTCGCTTCTACATTCGTAATTTACGATGACTTCTCCGCTTACTGCTAATCGCTTTATTACGCCGGAACTCGTTTTGGATGCATACGAGCAGGGCCTTTTCCCGATGGCGAACGAGCATGGAGAGATCGGCTTTTATATGTACGAGCCGCGTGGCATTGTCCCACTCGATGATCGTTTCACCATTCGCCGGTCGCTACGGCAAGTATTAAAAAAGAAGAAGTATAGGGTAACCTTCGATACGGCGCCGCTCGAAATTCTGCGGGGCTGCTCGCGGGCCGGTTTGGTAACGCCGGTAAAAATGTGGCTTTCGGACGAACTCATCGAACATTACTTTCGCCTTTTCGAAGCGGGGCGCATGCACACGGTGGAAGTCTGGAAAGTGGCGGATAGTGGAAGAGTGGGTAGTGGGCAATCTATCGCCGAAACGAATTTTCCACTTTCCACTTCTTCACTTTCCACTTCTTCACCTTCCACTTCTTCACTTTCCACTACCCTCGTGGGCGGTCTTTATGGGCTGACATTCGGTGCCGTTTTTTGTGGCGAGTCCATGTTTTCGCGCGAGGATTATGCTTCGCAGATCGCGCTGGTCCATTTAGTGGATCGGTTGCGAAATAAAGGCTTTCGTATTTTGGATGCCCAGATGCCCAGCGACCACCTGCGGCAATTCGGCCTCTACGAAATGAGCCAGCATGACTACCTCGAGCTCTTCCGCGAAGCCGCCGTCGCCCATGTGAGCTTTTGAAGGTTCCGCGCTCTGCACCGTGGGACAAATTCCGCGGTGGTACTGTTGAAAATTTCTCATGTTCGAGCGGCTTCTCTCCCGTCCGGTATACCTTGCGATCGCGGTCGCGGTGATTGCGTTCGTGGTTTATTTGCAGACGCTCGCGCCGAGCGTCGATTTTATCGACGCGGGGGAGCTGGCTACGGTCTGCGCCACGCTTGGCATCGCGCACCCGACCGGGTATCCACTCTTCACGCTCGTCGGCTGGGTGTTCGCGCATCTTCCCATTGCGAGCACAATCGTTCTCCGGTTGAATATCATGGCCGCATTTTTCACCGCGCTCGGCGCGGGCGGGGTGGTGTTGCTGGCAAATGAGCTATTCTCTTTTTGGATGCCAGAGCGGACTGCAAGGGTAAAGGGTAGAGGGCAAAGGGTAAAGGGTAAAAGGAATACCCCGTCAGCCAAAAATTCAAAGCGAGGAAACGAAAATATTCCAGCACCTTCCTCTACCCTTTACCCTCTACCCTCTACCCTCGCGGCAGCGGCCACCGGCCTCGCCACTGCATTCAGCGCGACCTGGTGGGCGCAGTCCTGTTCCATCGAGGTGTATCCGCTGCATCTTTTTTTGCTGCCATTAGTACTGGTATTTTTTCTTCGGATGCTGCGGGTGGAAGAAGTGGACAAAGTTGAACGGGATGGACGGCTGTTTGCCCTTCTCCTGGGGCTGAGCTTTACGAACCACATGACGACCGTGTTGCTTGCCCCCGCGTGTCTGTATATGTTCTTTGCGCGCTATCGTTTTTCGAAAATCGCTTGGCGCAGGATTCTTCGGCTCGCCCCATTCTTTATTTTAGGATTACTTGTCTATCTTTATCTGCCGATTCGTTCCGCGATGTACCCACCGATGGATTGGGGACATCCCACAACCATCGGCGCGTTTCTTCGCCACGTAAGCGCGAAGCAATTTCAAATCTGGATGTACACCGGCACCGGCGCGGCGGCGAAGCAATGGGCTTATTTCTGGAGCCGCGTGCCGAAGGAGTTTACCATCTTGGGAGCTATTCTCGCGCTGCTCGGAATTTGGAAGATGTATATGTCCGCCACTGTTCGCCGGACGCATATTCTCTCCTTCACGCTACTTCTCTTTTTTGGATGTCTACTCTATTCTATTAACTATGATATTCACGACATCGACTCTTATTTCCTGCTTGCGTTTCTCGCGATGGCGTTGTGGATAGGCGCAGGGATAATGGAAGCCTCGCGCCTTGTAGCCGTGACCTTTAGGTCACGGTCGCGAAGCGGAGACGCTGGTGTTTTACACCGTGACCTGAAGGTCACGGCTACAATTGCTATTGCAATTTTGCTCGTCGTAATCGAAATCGGC